>JBAZFK010000027.1:0-2917 GCA_041653395.1 Candidatus Nanoarchaeia archaeon | reverse complement strand
AAAGAAGAAAGTAAAAAAGAACTTATTGTAATAGTAGAAAAATACGTTCAGAAAAACAAAACCAATTATAAATTCAATAGATTAACCGAAACAGAATATTTCAAGTCTATTTGTGAAGCGGACAATTACGCAAAGAAAGACTTAGCACAGTTGATAGGAATAAAAAATGATGCTTTTACAAAGAAATATAAACTTGAAAATACTGAAAAGGTTGATTTGTATGAGAATTTCAGGGCTATTCAGAAATGGTTAGGCATACAGTTGAATCCTAGAACATATACAACCAGACAATTTTTAACTGACAATAGCACAATGTGTAACGAACTAAGAAAAAAGAAATAATGCCAAACAACGGTGAACTCGAAATAAAAGGACTAGAGCAACTGAATAAATTAGTTGTTGAATTTAAAGGCAATTTAGAGGCTGTGCTTGGCGTTATGATTAATGATGTTAAAGCAACAGAAGCAAGCAATAATGCTAAACTAACCGAAGCAAAAACATTACAAGTATTAAACAAAACGGCCATCGAACAACAAAAATCAGAGGAACAAAGCGCGCTTAATAAATTAAAAATTGAAAAAGCTGCATTGTCATTAAAAAAAGCAACAGAACAATTAACCGCCGAACAAAAATTGCTTCAAAAAATTAACGAATCTGAGACCGGAAGTTATAATCAATTGTCCGCTCAAATGTCTTTAAACCAAATCAGGTTAAAAGCAATGAGCGAAGAAACAAGAAAAAATACTAAAGCCGGGCAAGAGCTTGAAAAGGAAACAAACGATTTAAACAATAAACTAAAAGATTTAGATAAAACAGTAGGCGTAAGCACTAGAGATGTTGGAGATTATGGGATAGCCGCTAAATCAATGAAATTGGGACTAAGGGAAAATACTATCGCACTTGCTAAAATGAAAGCGGCCGGGGAAGACAATACTGAGACTTATGTAAAATTATTAAAAGTTACTGGAGAATTATCTGATACAATAGCAGATACGCGTGAGGAAATAAAAAGATATGCAAGTGATACACAAGGGCTTGATATGGCTATTGGTGTATTTAAAGGATTAGGTTCAGCGGCTCAGGTGGCAGAGGGTGCAACGGCATTATTAGGAAATGAAAATGAAGACTTAACAAAGTCAATTCAAAAAATGGTTGCCATTCAATCTGTAATGACAGGTGTACAGGAAATAGGTAACGCACTACAAAAAGAATCATCTTTTATGATGGGGCTAATGGCTGCGAAAACAAACATTGCATCAGCGGCTCAAGCAATATATACTTTCGCTGTTGGGGCTTCCACGGGTGCGCTAAAGGCTTTTAGAATAGCTATGTTGGCAACTGGTATAGGTGCTTTAATAGTTGGGTTAGGATTATTAATTGCAAACTTTGAAAAGGTTAAGAATGCAATATTTGGAGGTAATGATGAACTTGAAAGATTTGGTAAGTTAACTGAAAAGTATAATCTTGTAGCTGACATTAAAAATAAAAAAATTAAGGATGAAATTGATTTGCTTAAAGCTAAAGGTGCAACTGATGATGAGATAGCAAAAAAAGAACGTGAAATGATGCTTAATGGAATCGCAGCAACAGAGGCAAAAATTGCAGAAAATAAAAAGCTACAAGAAAGCGCAAAAGGAGATCAGTTGTTAGGTTTGAAAAATCAAGAGAACGCTTTAAATAATTCGCTTCGGGAACAGGATAGGTTACTATTAGTATTTGATGAAACAAATAAAACTAGACGCGCAAAAGAAATTGAAGAAGAAAAAAAGAAAAACAAAAAAAAGGATGAAACACAAAAAGAAAGTATAGAAATTACTCGTCAAAATACTAAATCTGATTACGAGGTTAGATTAGAAAATCAAAAAGAAGGCGATAAACTTATGCAAGAAGCAATTTTAAAAGGAAAGCAGGAAGCATGGGAAATAACAAAAGAGACTATTCAGGAAAATTATGATGAAGAAATTAACATGCTTAATGAACAGTATGTTAAAGAAATTGAATCGGCTCAAGGAAATGAAGAACAAATAAAACAAATAAATGATAATTATAATTTAATGATGCAAGTTGCAGAGATAGACAAATGGACAGCTATCCTTGCAACAGCTCAAAAAGGTAGTCAAGATGAAAAAAACGCTTTAATAGCATTAAGCGAATTAAAGAAAAGCATTGCAATTACAACAGCTAATACTGAAATAGAAGCACAAAGAGACTTAAAGGAAAAAGAATTTGAAATACTAAGATTAAGGCGTGCGGCAATGATTCAATTTGGTGAAGGTGTTGGAAGTGCAACAGCTTTATTCTTAATGAACCAAGAAGATGCAGCTCGTCAATCATTAAAAAATATGGTTAGAGCTGCATTGCAAGCTCTTAAGGCATACGCATATATTCAATTAGGCATAACAACAGTTGGCTCTATGGCGTCTGCTGAAAGTATTGCAACATGGGGTATAGCCGGGGCAATTAAAGCCGCTGCATTGGCAGCATTAATTGAAGGTGCTGTAACAGTTGCAGAGGCAGGGTCTAACTCTTTAATAGATCAATTCGCTAAAGGTACAAAAGATGCGCCCGGCGGGGCTGCAATACTTGGCGAAGGTAAAGGAATATATGCAGGCCATGAACTCGTTACACTCCCAGACGGGACTAAATTCTTAACACCAGACCATGCAACATTTTATCCCAATTTGCCAGAGCATTCAGTTGTAACAGCCGCTCCATTTGTTAATGAAGAATTGAGAAAGTCTTTTGAAAATAGTCAGTTAAGTAAAAACGATAATAAATTTATGTCAGATCATTTATTAAGGGACATGAATAAAAAATTGGGTAAAATAGAAAATAAAAAAACATCAATAATATTAAATGTTTCAGGTGCAAGTATGCCTTTCGTAAAAATGGTTAATGAACGATATAGAAAATAATG
>JBAZFK010000026.1:0-3254 GCA_041653395.1 Candidatus Nanoarchaeia archaeon | reverse complement strand
TCCTATTAAAAAAATTATTTTATTCTTCATCATTTTTTCACCATAGTAATTTTATATTTATCAAACTTTTTTAAACTTTGCATATGCTAACAACTCCTTTTACAAAATTAGCCGAAGTATCTAGTGATGTTCCTAAATTTGCATTAGCTTCTAAAATACTGTTATAGTCTCCAACAATGATTGTTCCTCTTAAGCTGTCCAGGCTTGAAATATCAATTGCTTGGCCATACTTTATCTCATAATCAATTTTCATTATAGGTTTTTTATCAACTTCTTGGTAAAATTGGTTATAATTTTTTGAGCAATCAACAACTCCTGAAACAGATTTAAGATTCATTAATGTTGAAATTTGCTCATAAGTATCCTTTTTTATTGCTGATATTGGGAATAATGTGCTGTTTAGCTTAATCATCTCTGAGGTTATCCTAGTTCCAGTTAATAAGCTAATATTGAAATAATCAGAGCGAACAGGATTGTTTGGTCCAATATTATTGTCAATTATATAAAACATTAACCTGTCAGTTGAAAGGGTAAGCTGGTCAGAATAAAGCATAATGAGTGAAAATGCGTTATCCCCTATGTTATATCTTTTTAAAAACACTGATTCATCCTGATCATAATTCATTAATTTCATATCATAAGGCATTGTATTAGTGTAAGATGCAGTCAAATAATCATAGTCTTTTAATTGGAAACCTATTAAATCAGAGTCTGAGAAAACATTCACTAATCCTTTTTCAGACTCTAAAATGTTAATTTCATTCAATTCTATGAAACTTTTATAATCAATAAATTTGTTAATCTTGTCCACTTTTGTCATAACATCATCCCCTTCTGTTATTAACTCATGGTTGCTCAAAGCGCTTCTGTCCGAAACGCTTGCTTTTACAGAATAAGGCAAATGATTAACATAGTAAGTTTCAGTATTCAAAAGTATATTTATAGAGTTATCATAGACTTTTTTCAAAAACCCATCCCTAGGGCTGTAGCCTATTTTAACATTATAAAAATAAGGCTCATAAAATGACTCATTTCTGTAAGTGATTATTGAGCGATTCAAAGAATTAAAATTTGAAACAGCAGAATCATTTGTTGAAAAATAAATCACTGCATCTTTTTGCATAGCATCATTATTTTTAAAAGTTAAAATAACATTATCCATGTCCGAAGTTGCAGTGTAAGTGGAGACTAAATACTGCCAATTAATTGAATTAAGATAATTATTGGTGGCGTTTAAAGAGCAATAAATATTGTCTCCGAAAACTATCTTGTATTTTATATAATGATTGAATACCTCCCCTGACTTAAAGCCTACGCTTGAATCAGTCCCAAGAGAATAATAATCATGCGAGCCATCCAAATTTAGTTTAAAATAGCCACTTGGTGAGGATTCTCCCCTTGTTAAAAAGTCATCTTTTAATATTCTTGAATCATTCAAAATCATTAAATCATACAAATAAACACTTGTGCCATTAGATGTTGAGTTTAGCACCAATTTATTATCAACTCCTGGTGAGCAATTCAGCACTGAAGGGTTTATAGTATAAGTGTAAAATCCTTCCCCTAAATTTCTTATTGTCTGAATATCCCCTCTTTTTTCTCCTGCCTGCAAATATAATGAAAAATTGCCTGAAATAAGGTTAATAAATAAGTAAGCAGTTAAAGGCCCTTTGTCGCAAAAAGTTGCCTGGTCAAGAGATGCTTGCAGCACGGCATTATTCTTTTCAGTGCTAAGCTTTGATTCAAAATTAAGAGGAACTTTTGCTAAAGGGTTAGCAAGATTAATTAAGCTCTCTGTTGTTGTCGAATCTTCAGCTAAAGTGTAGTTGCATATTGAATTGACAGTGTCACAATAAGCATTGGAAGCTACTATGGTGCAGTCAGAATCAGTTGAGCAGCTTTTAGAGATTGCAGGCTTTGTGCTGTTCAATTTAATCAACTGTAAGAAATCCCCGTTTTTCAGCTCAAAAACAGAGGAATCAACAGAATACTCTCCTTTTGACATTTTCAGGGTTTCATTAGCCATTGAATAAGAAGTTGCTTTATTTGCTAAATTAAAACCCATATCCCCAAAAAAGCTTATTGATTGCGTTTCAGTTTCAGGATCGTAAAAGTTTTCAGAAGGGATAATTATTATATCATCGTTTCCGCTAAAGCTATACCTATATTTTGCCTTTAATCTGAAAGAGTAATACTTACTTACATCAACGTTTTCAATGGTAATCATTGGGAAATACAAATAATTCATTTCATTCAATAAATTAATAGGGTATAAAAATTTCAAAACAAGATTAGGCGCTTGGCTTTGATTTATATTCAAATCTTTAAAATTCGAAGTAATATAACCTAATAATGTATCATAGCTCATGCATTTCAAATTATCATCTTTTAAGGTTTTAGTAATTGAGCTTGAGCCATTCTGTATTATTGGATCATATTTATCAAAATCAAAAGGAAGGCAGATTGAATCAGTTTTTCCATCAATTTTAATATATTGGTAAGCTTCCTTTAAATCAATATATCCATAAGAATTAAGCGATTTTTCTCCGCTGAAAGCTCCGACAAAATCAGTTCCATTAGGGTATTGGAAAACAAACAATGCAGGATTCAAAGGAATGCCGCTTCTTTTGTTGTTAACCTTGTAAGTGATTGAAAATTGAGAATTAACTCCTGCAACTCTTACCGGCTCTTCTATATCACTTGCAACATTTAATGCGCCAATGGAGGAAGTGATTGTTCCTTTTTTTGAAGTAATATCTTCACCTAAGCTTAAGACTCTCTGATACTCCTGCTCGCTTATTGCATAAATAGTCTGCAAAATGCTGGATTTATAATCATAACTTACCTCATAATCAATTGAGTGCTCATAAGCAACATTAGCTACTTCCTGCCTTGAAGGAGCCCTTAAATTCCATAAAAATTCAACCTCTTCATTAGGATACATTATATCAAGCATTTTTGTGGCAAAAGGTTTTTCCAAGTCTGAGATAAACTGGGGCTCAGGAACATGCAATGAATCCCTTGTCTCATCAGGTTTCCATACCCCTTGCTCTAATTGGCAAATATTTATAGTTCCTCCAACAAAAAAATTTGATAATGTTTTATATCCTTCAACTACATAAAAAGGAGACAAGTTTTTCAGCTTGACTTCAACATTTCTTGCCTCATCACCTTCCAAATTATTCCTTAAGATAACACTGAAAGTGGTGTCAGAATCACTGTAAAGGCTTAAATCATTCAATAACCCAGGGCTG
>JBAZFK010000025.1:0-4028 GCA_041653395.1 Candidatus Nanoarchaeia archaeon | reverse complement strand
CCCTTACCTAAGGGCAGGTTGACTACGTGTTGCTGAGCCGTACGCCGAGCATTGCTGCTCTGACTTGCATGTCTTATTCGGATCCTAATAGCAGTGACCTCCAGCAGGATCAACTGGAATTGCTTCCGATAATTTGATCCTTTGGTTTATTTAGTACTAAATCGCTATTTTTAAAAGAATTGTTAATGGCGGTTATCACATTTCGCTTATCTTCCATTAACAAGCACTACTATGAAAATCATATCACAAAAATCTTTTTTATGATACTCACATTATACTAGCTAATTAAAGCTAGCTAAATATATAATTGATAATGATTACTTTAAAAAGATTTCGTAAATAGAAACTATTCTTACATTAATTTAATTTTAATGCTAATTTTTTTATTCGAAAATTTTTAATAATAAAAACTCCTCATAATTAAGCATGGAACAGAATTATTTCTTAATATCATCAGTATTGCTTGTAATAATAATCGCCTCTTTTATCAACCATTACGATTTAAGCGCGACAATATCCCCTGATTTAATAGGAGAGTTCTGCAATGATTTTCAAGCAGCTTTTCCAGGATGCTGGTGCAAAGCAGAAAACAGCTTCATTCATGATTTCAGTACTGATATTTTAACTGAATCTTTAGCAACAAATATTATTGACAATTATTACAACTCAATTAACCAAACATGCAGTAATCCCGAATGCTTTGATTTAGGCAGCGGCTTTTACAACTGCTTTTGCAGCAATGAACACTTAGGAACATTAAGAACTAATGGAGAATTCTACCTAACAGAATGCGGGGTTTAAAAATATTTCAAGATGCCTATCTTAGGAGCAGGAGGAGTAACAGTATTCTTAGTATTAATAATAAAACCCTTAGGCACATACTTATGCTCCATTTCTAAGGTAATTTCCAAATCATTTCTGTCATTATCAATTTTTACATAATCAGGATGAAAGCAGCATAAAGAAGCTGTAAAAAAACCATTTTGTTTAATAATAAAATCAGTGCTTTTCTCTCCACCCTTTAATTTGCCATAATATTCTAATTGCTCAATAATATCCCTATTAGATGATTTTTCCTTCTTAGCCAAAGGATTAAGAGTTAACCTAGAGCATTCTTCATCATAGAATGCAAAAATTTCTTTATTATTAAAACTAACATAAATGCCATTAATAACATTAGTTAAATCTTTTTTATTATACCCTATTTTTGGAAAAAAGCTAAAAGAGTTATTCTCGTTCTTTTTCAAATAGCCCATGAAAAAGCAAGGATTTACCATAAAAATAATAGGAATAGTTCTATTTAAAACCTTTATGGCTTATTTTCAGAGTATAATTTTTTGTATTTTTCAGTCACTCTTAATATTAAGAATGGCTTTACTCCAGCGAATTTTGCCACATCCTTGATAAATTGAGGAGTCAGATTAAGAATTGAAGCATAATAAACAATTGAATAAGCCCAAGGAATTCCCTTAAAACTTACATTTTTTTCTCTTAAATCAAAATAAATATCTTTTGCAAGTATTACTTCATCAAAAGACAGATTCAACTTCTTGCATGCTGCTATTAATCTTTCCAGATCATCAGACAATATCCTACTATGATAATAATCTTTCATTTCTTGTTTTACTTCAGGTTTTTGGCGGTATTTATTTTGATTTTTTTTTATTTCATTTTTATGGATTTCATAATATTTTTTCATTCTGTCAATTACTTCAGGTTTTTGATGGTATTCTTTTTGCTTATCTTTTACTTCTTGTTTTTGAAAATATTCATTAACATACTTCTTTGGATTAATATAATTTAATCTTTTTATCTTATTAAAAATTGCACCAGGAGTTCTTTCATACAACACATTCTCCAAAACCTGAAAAGAAGCGTTTCTTTCAACTAACCATTCAAGAGCTTCAATTTCTTTAATGCTCCAATTCATATAAATTATAGTAAAAAATTCTATTTAAAACCTTTATGGAGTGATTCTTTCAGGGTCTCTAGGAATAAATGTTGCTTCCCTGACATTTTCCAACCCGAGCAATTGCTGAACAAACCTTGCCTGGCCAATAGCCAAACCTCCATGAGGAGGGGCTCCGTATTTGAAAAATTCAACATAATCTTTTATTCCCATTAAATTACCATTCTTCTCCATTGCCTGAGCTTTCAAAACTTCAAACCTGTGCTCCCTTTGCGAGCCAGTAGTTATTTCGCAGCCTTTAAAGATTAAATCAAAGCCTTTAGTGGTATTCATCTCTTTAGGGTCCCTCATATGATAGAATGGCTTTTTAGCCCAAGGGTAATTGTAAACAAACACGAAATCGCTTCCATGCTCCTTTTTTGCCCATTCTCCTAATAATTTTTCGCCTGAGCTGGTTAAATCATCCTTTTCAGGCTCTCCTCCCAATTTTTTAATAAGCTTATTAGCTTCCCAAAAGCTAATTCTTGGGAATTTCTTTGAAATATCAATATTCACATTAAACACCCTTTTTATCTCTTCTCCGTATTCTTTCTTGACAATAGCTAAAGCATGCTTAATTAGTTTCTCTTCCTCATCCATTATTTCAAAATGATCTTTAATGAATGAGAATTCCATATCAATCATAACAATCTCAGTCAAATGCCTAGTAGTGTGGCTGTTCTCAGCCCTAAAAACTGTTCCAATCTCAAACACTTTCTCAAACCCGCTGCAAAGAGCCATCTGCTTATAAAATTGAGGGCTCTGCGCGAGGAATGCCTCCTTTCCAAAATAAGGGAGCATGAAAACTTCAGAGCCTGACTCTGAAGCAGCTCCAATAATTTTAGGAGTATGAATCTCAATATAATCATTGCTGTTCCAGTAATCTCTAAGCCCTTTTTCAAAGCTGGTTGCAACCTTAAACATTAAAATATTCTTATCCTTCCTTAAATCAAGCATTCTATAATCAAACCTTTTATTCAAAGCAGTAACTACATCGCCTTTTTCAACAACAGGAATAGGTAGCTGAGCATCAGATTCGCTAAGGAGCTCAATTTTTTCAGCCATTAATTCAATACCATTCATTGCCTGCTTATTTGCATTGACTTTTCCGGCAATAGAAACAACTGATTCCTTGCTAATCTTTTTAGCCAATTCAAAATTCTTATAATCCTCTGACTTAACAACGCACTGAACTTTTCCAGTAACATCCCTGATTACTAAGAAGGCGATTTTGCTCAAGATTCTGGACTCCTCCAAGAATCCAAAAATGAGCACTTCTTTATTTGCTTTCAAATCCTTAATATGGGTTCTTTCCATAATTTCTTTGATAACATTTAATTCTTTTTAAAATTATAGTTTTAACAATATTTATAAAGAGATTTTATTCTTTAATTTATCATGAGCTTAAATGACACCTTAATTGAAATGATGAAACCTGGATTTTTGGCTTCAGAAAAACCAGAAAGCAGCCTTATTGAAAGAATAACAGAGAACTATCAATCAATAAAAAGCAAAGCTTTTGAATTATTCAACTATGAATTGCCTTCAAAATACAACTCTATTAAGGTAAAACTTAAAGACAAGTATAGAGAAGCAGTATCAAACCATAAAACAAAGCCTTATACTCCAAAACAGCTTCAGAAACTCTATGGAACCATAGAATAACTTCAAGGGTTTTAAATAATTTTTTTTTATATCAATACTTTTTTAATTAAACGCCATTTCTTTATCTATTATGTGGGAGATAATTATAGCTGCAATAGCAATATTGGCAGTGATAGTTTTCTGGTTCATAATGGGATACAATGGCTTCATCGTGCTCAAAAACTCAATAGACAAGGCATGGAGCAACATTGATGTCTTATTAAAGCAAAGATTTGACGAGTTACCAAACCTTGTGGAAACAGCAAAAGGATACATGAAGCATGAGAAAGGAGTTTTTACAGAAATAACTCAGGCAAGAAGCGCTTTTGGCCAAGCAACAAGCATTGATGCAAAAGCAAAAGCTTCAAGCATGCTTAACAAGGCATTAATGGGATTTTATGCAGTTGCTGAAAATTACCCTAAATTAAAGGCAGAC
>JBAZFK010000024.1:0-5401 GCA_041653395.1 Candidatus Nanoarchaeia archaeon | reverse complement strand
TATTATGATGTCAACTATACTTTATTTCAGCAGGGAAATAATAAAAGCATAGACAACGTCAGATTAATCTTTTAAAACTATTAAATAAGAGTTTTTGAATAATTTTTTTGTTAAAATGTAACTAGGTTAAAAAAAAGCATTCGATTAAAATGGAGGTGTTAATTTATGCTTTGTCCTAACTGCAATATAGTTATGATAAAAGGAAGGTACGAGTACTACTGCAATCACTGCGGACACGTAATAGATGACTACATCTATTATGGAGGAAACATGAAGGCAACTAAGGAGAGCTTGTACAATGCTTGGAGATGCAACTTCAGGCAAACAATGAGTGAAGCAAAAATAATAAACGGCAGAGCCATACTAAATACTAGAATGGCTTGCCCTGTGAGGTGTCGATAATGACGAACTACAATGAGAGAAGATTCGGAATAAATGAGCCAGAAATAGACATAATATGTGAGAACTTGGAGCTGAAAGAGTACCAAGTAAGCGAAGTAAAAAGGCTGTATTTCAATGCCTTGCAGAAATATATAACACAAGGCAGAGAACTAAGCCTATCAATAGGAGCTTTAGCTTATTATGTAGTTAAGAACTACGGAGGAGAGTTAACAATGAAAACAATAGCTACAAAGCTAAACCTGAATGAGAAACTGCTATTCAAAGCTTTAAGGCACCTGAAAAGAGAAATGATGCTTAAATACTAAATTTTTTTTTATGTTAAAAGTATTTTTAAATAAAGTAATTTAACTATAATTCATTATAATGTGATAATTTATGGCCAAGTTCAATAAGAAAATTAAAGTGAATGAAATAAAAGAAGGGGCAATGGTTGATGATGTCTTCTTTGTCAAGTTTAAGAAAGGAATGAAGCCTTACAAGAATGGTTTCTTCTTTGAACTAACATTATCTGACAATAGCGGCGCTAATATTGATTATAAGTATTGGGGTTCAAGTAATGAAGAGAGTGTTAAGAAAATCTATGATTCTATTTCTGCAGATTCAATTATAAGGATTCAGGCAAAGGCCTCAAGTTTTAATTCTAAGCTAGAATTGGGCGCGAATGATAAAGGAGTTATTCAAGTGTTATTGGATGGTGAGTATGAGAAAAGTGATTTTTTAAGAACGAGCGCTAAAAACATTGGCGTAATGCTTGATGAAGTTTTAAAATTTATAGCAATGGTTAAAGATGAAGGGCTTAAAGGACTGCTTGAATCCGTTTTTGGTGATCCAGTTTTTCAGGAAAAGTTCAAGAACCATCCTGGAGCAATCGAGATTCATCACGGCTGGGTTGGCGGATTAATGGAGCACACTTTGGAAGTTTTGAATTACTGCAAAGCAAGCTGGGAACTTTATCCAAAACTAAACAAAGACTTGCTGATAGCAGGAGCATTATTGCACGATACTGGAAAAATGGAAGAACTAACAGCAACCACAAGAATCAAAGGAACCGTTAAAGGTCAATTAGTTGGTCATTTAATTCTTGGAGCAATCTTTGTATCCAATAAATGCGATGAGGCAGAGTTGGATGATGAGTTAAAAACAAAGCTTTTGCACATAATTGCAAGCCATCATGGAAAGTTAGAATTCGGCGCGCCTAAAGAGCCAATGTTTCCAGAAGCTGTAGTGATTTATTACGCAGATGAATTGAGCTCTAAGATTAGCGAAATGATTGAATTCGTTGATAGTTCAAAGGCCTCAACTGAGGATGAGTTCATGTTTCATAGAAGGAGCAATAAAAACATTTTTTTAAGATAATATATAAAAATAAAACTCATTATTTAATACTCATGATTAAAGATAAAAAAGAAGAAATATGCAAGGAATTGCTTAAATTTAAAGGAATCTTAAAAAATACTAAAAACTTAAATAAAAAAGAAATATTCAAAGAATTTGAAAATGATTCTTCAGATATTTTCAGGGAATTTGGTCTTAATTAATCTAGAGTAATTTTTAGTATTGTTTTAAAATAAGCATATTATATTAATTTTAATAATTCTATTTATGGAATCATCTACTAATTTAGTAGATATTAGTACATATTAGTATTTGAATCAATTATTCGTTTTTTATTTGTTCAACTATTGCTCTCCATAATGGATTGTTTTGCTCGTCTGCGTCTATCAGGCCTTGTATGAATGTGTCAGGGTCTTTTTTCCAGTCTATTATTTTTTGTAAGTGGTCTGTTAAGGTTTTTATTGCTGTTGCTCTTGGCTGAGAGTCATCTAAGAATGAGTCTATTTTTCCGTTGTTTATTTTAGCCTTAAGGCCTATGTATCCTATTGCTACTTTTATCTTAGTTTCTGGTATTCCGTTGAGCATTGATAATGCTTTCTTGTAGCCTGATAGTTGCTGTCTGTATTCTGATGAGGATGAGTCATTCTTTGATGTTTTCCAGTCAACAATCAAGTATTCGTTCTTGTTTTTGAAGATTGCATCCAATACTCCACTGAATTTGAAATCGTAATCAATTCCGAACAAGTCTTTTACTGAGAATGTGAAATATTGTTCAGGTTTTTCAACTTCCGGATAAGTCTTTTTAATCTCGCTTATTAATTTCTTAACATTGTCATAATAAGGCTTTAATTCAGGATACTCTTGAGTTTTTTCATTATTTAACACTGCTTCCGCATAATCATGCACTTTTGTTCCTACTTCCATTTCAGGGCTTGATTCCCTAATGCTTAAAATATTATTTCTCAAGAACTCAAAAGCATTCGTGTTAATGCTGGTGAATGAGATTTTCTCAAGATTCTTGAAATAGTTATTGATGAAATCTTTAACCCATGATTCCTTGCTCTCTAAAAACTTCTTAGCTTTCTCATAATCCTTTGAAACAAACAAAGCAAAAGCCTTGCTTAATTTCTCATTAATATTGCTCATTGATTCCTGACTAGTTTCATACTTTTCTGAATCGCAGTATTTAGTGATGTATTCTTCAGGCTTTTCAGCAATAATGAACAACTTATCCTTAGCTCTAGTGAATGCAACGAAATCAATCCTGTAATCTTCCTCTTCCAATTCCTCATCAGCGTTAATGTTTTTAGTTTTCAGTATTGCCTGAACCACTGTGTCAGCAAAATTCTTGTTATCCTTGTTCTTTTTAGGCAAATAAATCACTTGCTCGTATTCCAATCCTTTTGATTTATGAACAGTGCTTACAACAATCCTTGATTTAGAATCAATATCCCTTGACAGTAAATCAGAGGATAGCATGAAGTTGTTAATATTCTCATAATTAATACTATCTAAATACTTTAATGATTCATCAAAAGAGTCCTTAATGCTCATTGCTGCAAAAACATACTCTTTGCCATAAGAAACACTAATAGGCATTATATGATTCTCAAACAAATTGCTAACTTCTTTAGTGTTAGTGACCGAATCTTTTAATTCCTTGAACTTAGGGCAGGCCTTGTAAATCTCTTCCACTTTTAATTTCTTGTCAGCAGCTAATTCAAACGCTAACTGAATAGTAATTGGAAAGAAAGGAGTAAACATGCTATTCTTAACATCCTCTACTTTAGAGCTGAATAGGCCTCTTAGGAAATGAATAATGTTATCTTTGGCTTCTCTTGATGCTGAAAAAAATGTTGAAGAGTGCTCAATATTTCTTGCCTTTAACTCTTTTGAAATCTTAATGACTTGATCATTGGTTCTTGTAATTATTGCAACCTGCTTTTTTGGATCCTTGCCAAAGCTTTCAGCTATCTTAATAGCTAACTCGCAAGCGCTGACAATCTTCTTGTCCTTGTCAATCAAATAAACCATTGGCTTAGCTCCAGTTTTTCCTTTCTCGTTCTTCAAATCCTTTAACTCTTCCTTAATTGACTTATCCTTAGTCTTATCAATAAAGCTATACTTGGCATAATCAAGTATTTCCTGAGAGCTTCGAAAATTACTGGACAATACGAAGTTCTTAGCAGTGCCGAATTTCTCAAAATTGCTAATGGAGCCTCCTTGGAATCCAAAAATGGCCTGCTTCTTGTCACCAACTGCTACGAAGTTCTCGCAGCTTCTTAATGCAATATTAGCCTCTAAAGAGTTAACATCCTGCAGTTCATCAATTAAGACATATTTGAATTTAGGAATATCTTTTATTTTTAAGAAATTAATAAGCATGTCAGCGTAATCAATGCCTTTCTTGGACTTAATCTTCTCATAATGCTTGAAGATTTCAATAAAGTAACTAGCAAAGGTTTCAATCTCTTCCTTAGTGTAAGCAGTGTCTCCTAATAGCTTAGATTTAACAAGTTCTAAGTCAATATCTTTAGGCAAGACATCAAAGCTCTTCAAATATCTTAGCAGGTTCTCTAATTTAGGAACAATAGTGTCAATCAAGTAACTATCTCCGTAATTCAGTACCTCTTTTGCTTTCAAAATTTCATAAATAGCATACCTTAACAAATTAGAAGAAACAACTTCCTGACTGTCCAAATACTCTAAAGCATAAGAGTGGAAAGTGTGAACCTTAATATCTGACAAGTTGCAGTTATCCTTTCTTTTCTTAAGCTCCTCAATTAACCTATTCTCTAATTCATTCTTGGCCTTAGTAGTGAAAGTCAAGCACAATATATCCTTAGAGCTGAAGCCGTTGTCAATCAAAACCAAATACTTGCACACTAGTAAGAATGTTTTTCCAGTTCCAGGGTTTGCTGTAACTAGGATGCTTCCGTCTTGCTCTAAGACCTTAATCTTTTCTTCATTAACATTAGATTTAATCTCTTTTGAAACGTTCATATCTAATTTTAAACTAAAAAATGGAATATAATAAAACTTGCTTTTTTTATTTATATACTTCTTTGCTCTCAATCCTTTTATGATTTGGTTAACTCACATTAATTTTGCTATACTTATTTCTTTATTGTTAGGTTTAAATCCTAATATGTTGCTTGTTTTGTTTAGTATTATTCCTGATATTGATAATCCTAATACTTTGCTTGGCAAGTTTTTTCCTTGGTTAAGTGAGTATTTTTACAAAAAATTTGGTCATAGGGGCTTGTTTCATAGTATTTATTGGTCTCTACTGTTAGGATTACTGTCATTTGTAGAGACCAATTTCTTATTTTGCTTCATTGGATACACTGCTCATATAGTTTTGGACCTATTTACACCATCAGGAGTGCAGTTATTCTATCCCAACAAGTCAAGATTCGTGATTTTTGATGGTCCAGTAGAGACTGGTTCCGCTAAAGATGTAATAATATGCTTCATATTCCTAATACTTGAATGCGTTGTTGTTTACTATGAATTCAGTCTCATTTCTTGAGAATACACTAACTAGTGTATAATATATTCTAATAAAAGAATAATTTTATTCTTTTTATAATAGTTTAATTCTAATATCTTTCATGTGGCTTAAGCTTGTGCAGTTGTGCTCTAAAACAAAGAATCATCAGAT
>JBAZFK010000023.1:0-6066 GCA_041653395.1 Candidatus Nanoarchaeia archaeon | reverse complement strand
TAGAGTTCAATATTGTTCCTAATGGCAAATTGTCTTATTTAATAAATGGCGAAGTTGATACAGGGAGCATAGAGACTCTTGCATCGCAAGCAATCCCTGAAGATGTATCAATTGCTATTACTAGCAATGAAACTTTAATTGCTTCAGGTGATTCAAATCTTGTTTGGGTAATATTATTAATAATTGCTGCAGTAATAGCAGTGGTAATTCTTGTAATAAAAGTTAAAGCAGTTTGAAGTTTTTCGTTAATCTTCGAAGAAAATTATTAACCCTAAAATTTTTACAGTATTAAATGATAGATGTATTATATCAGCAGGATAGGCTGGAAAAGTTCTCAGGCAACAATTTAGAACTATTAATAGCTCAATTAAGCAATTATGAGCCTAATGTTAGTGAATTAAAGGGCAATGAAGAGCTTTTTAGTTCTTACTTGAAGGGTGCGAAGTTTATTATGGAAAACCTTTTGGAGCTTTACAGAACTGTGAAAAATTCAGCTATGGGCAGCGCGAAAATTTACGCCCTGAATTTAACAGTTAACAAAAAAGTCTTAAGCACTTTCTTAAAAGAAATAAAAGAAGAATTAGGAATCACTTACAAAATCTTTCAAGGAGGAGCTTTGGATATTCCTGTGGCTAAAAACATTATTGACAATTTAGAAAAAAACTATGAAAGCAATAGATTAGATGCTGAAGCTTTCATGCTTGGAGCCAAGAAAGTGGCAAAAATAATAGAATATGCTTACAATGCTCCTTTGACAAGGCCTTTCCAGAACTACATAATAAATGAGTCAAAAAGTGTTGTGAAAAATATTTCAGAAAAATTGAATAGCTTATAAAACTAAACTTTTTCAAATAAATACTTTGCCTTTTAAGAAAAGTTTTTTAAACATAATAGCTTAAGTTTTTAATACAAAGAGGAAGTTATGTTGCTTAAATCTAAATTAATATTATTGCTGTCTTTGCTTGTTTTGTCAAGCTCTTTTTCAGTGCTGAAGCCTTCAGAAACCTATGGCAAGAATCAGTTAGAGATTTTGCCAATATTTAATCTATTAATACCTAATGAGAAATCCTTAAGCGCTGCTAATGCTTTTGATTTGCCTCAAGATTCTAGTGATGAAATAAAATTAATAGTTCACTTAAAAGACCCTGTTAAGCTGTGGCCTAATGAAGTCTCAAGCATTGATGAAAAGGGAATCATTAATCTTAAAACAGTAATGAGAAATTATTGCATTGACAAATTAGGAAGTGACAGTGTTAAATATGAGTATAGCTCATTCAATGGCTTTTCAGCAACTATTAATTCAAATCAATACCAAGAGCTATTGAACAATCCGTTAATTGAAAGCGTAGAAGAGGATAAGGTGATGCAGGCTTTCATGCAGGACTCTGTTGGAATAATAGGGGCTAATGACACTTGGGAGGTTCAACTTAATGGCAATAACATAACTGGCTTAGGCCAAACTGTTTGCATTGTTGATTCAGGAATTGATTATACTCACCCAGATTTAGGGGGGTGCACTAAATTATATGACAATTCTTCATCTGAAGAAGTGATGCTAGAAACCCCTATTTTGTCGCCTAATTATCCTGAAGAGTACCCTGATTATTCAGAGGGTTTTGTTGGAAATGTTTCAATGCCTGGTTATGATGCAATCCAGATTTATTTTGAGCAATTCGAAACAGAGCACTATTTTGACTATTTATTAATTTATGACAGGGATAATAATATTGTGGCTGAATATTCTGGAAATCTTAATTCTTCATGGAGCACTTTGATTAAAGGAGATTACGCAAACTTATACTTTTCTTCAGATTATAGCATAACTTATGCAGGTTTTAATATAACAAGAATCAAAGGTTATAATCTCACTTCTGCGTGTGAAAAAACTATAGCTGGGTATGATTTTGTAAACTATGACTATAATCCTTATGATGATTTTGGCCATGGCACTCATGTTGCAGGAATAGTTGCAGCAAATGGGGCAATCAAAGGAGTTGCTCCTGATGCAAAACTTGTTGCAGCAAAAGTCCTTAATTCGTACGGTTCAGGTTACACTTCGGATGTGCTTGCAGGAATAGAATATTGCATAAGCAATTCTGAACGTTACAATATTTCAGTGATTAGCATGAGCTTAGGCGGAGGTTTATACAGTGATTATTGCGATAAAGACAATGAAGCATTTTCAGAGGTGATAAATGCTGCTGTTAATAATAATATTAGCGTTGTTGTTGCAACTGGAAATTCTTATGAACTTTACCCTTATGATTTAGTTGCTTCGCCTGCTTGCATAAGGAGTTCCATAAGGGTT
Organism: Candidatus Nanoarchaeia archaeon; assembly: GCA_041653395.1. Lineage (GTDB taxonomy): Archaea > Nanobdellota > Nanobdellia > Tiddalikarchaeales > Tiddalikarchaeaceae > JAQTTT01. The sequence continues at coordinate 3,758 of JBAZFK010000023.1, read as the reverse complement.
GGCAGCACTTTGAAGTCAGATGATGCTCTTTCAAGCTTTTCAAAAAGATGGGCTTTTGACATGATTGTTGCTCCTGGCTCAGAGATTAATTCAACAATTCCAGGGGAAGGGTATGCTCAGTATTCTGGAACTTCAATGGCAACGCCTCATGTTGCAGGAGCCATAGCCTTAATCAACCAATACTATCATGAAAATCAGGAGTCAAAGACTCCTTCAGCAATTAATAATCTGCTTAAAGAGAGCGGCAAACAAATCTTTGAAGAACCAAGGAATTATTCAAGGATTGATTTAAACAATTTTTTTGCCTATGAGAGCAATGTTACTATTTTTTTAAACTATCCTTTAAGCGTATTCAATTACCCTGAATACTTTGACCTTGACTTGAATGGCTTTAATTACTCAAGCACTTACTGCTCTTTCTATATTGATAGCAAATTAAAAGACACTGTTCAGGAAAACAGCAGCAAAATACTTTATTTCACCCCTCTTGAAGAAAGCTATTATGATTTATCAGTTAATTGCAGCGATTCCGATGGCAATGAAGCGAATATTTCATCAAGTTTCATCTTCAACAATGCACCCCAATTAGTTAGCCTTTCTGCGAATCAGTCAGTGAATGAAGGAGAAAATATCACAATTACTTATGTATGGAATAACAGTTTTTATGGCTACATCTATGATTCTGAACTAATAATAATTGCTAATTACACTGACAACATGACAGAAATCTCTTACTTGGATGTCAATTATGACTATAATATTACCTCCAATGGTTCTCTGGACACAATATCCTTCAATTATAACTCTTCAGATTTGTATGGTTCAGTTGGTAATAATCTCACTTTCGGTTTAAAAGTTTATGACTCTTATGGAAATATAAATTCAACATATTCTTTTAACATTATTACTTATATGTTCTCTTTCATGTATCCTTTAACCACTTATGTAAAAGACATCACACCTCCTGATGTTTATTTAGATAATTACAATAATTCATTCGTTTCCCCTAATGAGGAGCTTTATTTTTTAGTAAATGACAACGTTTATTTCAAGGATGTGAACTGCTCGCTTTACTTGAATGAACTTTATAATCAGTCAAAAATCGTTGAAGTTCTTGATATAGCATACTTTGATGTAGAATTAGCAGAAGAAGCATATAATTGGAGCATTTCCTGCGAAGATGCAGACGGAAACATAGGCAGTTCAGACATAGATTATTTTAATGTGAACGAAGCGCCTTCTTTGCTCAATATTTCATCAGATGCTCAGATTAATGAAGGCGAATCAATAAGCATTAATTCAACTTGGGATAATGGCTTATTTGGGCAAATAAATGATTCAGCTATACTAATAATTGAGAACTACACAGGAGCTTTCAATTTATCCTATAATAACCAAGAATTAGCTTATAATGATTCTAATGGAGTTAGGCATAATATTTTCCTGCAAACCAACTCAACAATAACTATTAATGGCCAATTAAACAATGTTTCTTTCAATTATGTTCCCTTAGAGAACCAAACAGGGCTTAATCTCACATTCATAATGCAAGTTATTGACACTTATTTTAATCAAAATTCAACCCTTCAGACAATAAATTATGATGATGAAAACAAAAGCTTGATGTGGGCAGAGCCAGTTATAACTACTTATATAAAAGACATCACTTCTCCTGAATTAAGCATGGCGGTTTTGCAGAATTACTCAAGCAATAGCAGCCAAGTGTTAAATTTTACTGTTCTTGACAATGTGGGCTTTAAGGAGGTTAACTGCTCATTATACTTAGACAATGAGTACAATGAGTCAAAATTAGTTTACCCTAATGGCTCACAGCAATACTTTAATTTGGAGTTGGCAGATGGGGAGCATGATTATTCAGTAAGCTGCATTGATTATGACTTGAATCAAGTAAACCAATCAGGAGTGATTACTATAGACACTGTTGCTCCGCAACTATTTTTTAATTCGTTGCTTAATGATTTATGGACTAACAAGCAATTCACCAATGTTTCCTACAAATTCGTTGACGCTACAAGCCATAATTCTTCATGCCAATTAAAAGTGAACAATGTGGTTTTATACAGCGCAGTTTTAGCAAACAATACATTAATTAATTACAATTACAGAAACAATGCTTCCATTATTAATTACAATTTCTCATGCATTGATTTGGCAAATAATTTTAACTCAACAAGCATTACTTTAAAGTTTGATTCATTAGCGCCTAGCACTAATGCTTCAGGGTATTCATTAAATAGTTATGGCTGGAGCAATGCTAACTTAAACATCACTTTGTCAGCAAATGATTCATTAAGCGGAGTTAACAAAACCCAATTCAGGAATTCAACAAGCAACTGGACAGATTATGATTCTAATTTAAACATAACTAGTGATTTTTCAGGAGCAATTGAATATAGGGCTATTGATAATGCTGGAAACATTGAGGCTTCAAAGTATTTAATTTTAAGGGTTGACAAGACTGCGCCAGTAATCTCTTCAATTTCATCAAGCGCAAGCATTGCGTTAAGCAATTCGCAAGTAAGGATTGAAGCTTTAGCAGTTGATGCATTAAGCGGAGTGCTTAATTTATCAGCAAGCATTAATGGAACTAATTATTCCATGAATTACTCAACTGGAAAATATTATGCAACTATTACTGCCCCTTTTATTCAAGGAACTTATGAGATAAACATTACAGTGTTTGACAAGGCTTATAATTCAGTTATTGGTTCAGTCAATTTAACCGTAAGCAACGAGTTGCCCAGCACAAAGTTAAGCTTATCTAATTCATCAGTGGTTTTAAACAACACCCAATTAACTCTTGAATTCTTGAACTGCACGAATTCCTCAATATTCATTGGAGGAGAGGAGGAAAACACTAACTTGACTGCTTATTCATTGATTATTTCAGGATTAAACGAGTTCAGCTTTGATGTAATAAACTATAATGCTAACAATCAGACTATTAATAATTACACTTACTACATTGATTCATTAGCTCCGAGCATCTTAATCAATAACTTTGCAAACAATGACCCTGTTAATTCAACAATATTAATAAATGTCTCATCATCTGATAATTACAACTTGGTTAATGTCTCATTGTCAGTTGATAATATTAATTACCAATCAAAGGTTATTAGCCCCTTCTTGTTTTATTACCCTACAAATTCATTGCCTGATGGCATGCATAATTTCACAGCAGTAGCTTATGATTCAGTCGGCAAAAGCAACAGCTCAACAGTAGCATTAAACATAACCAACAGCGTCACTGTTAACTTTAATGTTACAGGTGATGTTAATTTAAGCTCAGGTGAGATAACTAGTGATGATTTAAGCGGCACTACTCTTGGCTCAGTAATTTATGAAATAAACGGGCTGAATTCTTCATCAGTTAATATTAGCTTAAATTCAGGCAATTACTCAGAAGGGCTTTCAAATACCATAGGAGCTATTGACATTAATGCTTCAACTAATGCTGATTCACAGATTTACTTCTTAATCCCTAAGCAAGTTCTTGAAAATTTAGGCTTAATAACTCCTTATTCACAGATTAGTGTTCATGCAATCCACAGCAACGGGCAAATTGAGGAATTAAGCGTGACTTATGATTCTTTAATGATTATTGAGGGATTAGAGTTTGAAAGATTCAAATTCACAACAACCCATTACTCAACATTTTATTATGGAATTGATGCAACCTGCAGTGATGGCCTGCAAAACCAAGGGGAAACGGGGATTGACTGCGGAGGCCCTTG
>JBAZFK010000022.1:0-6897 GCA_041653395.1 Candidatus Nanoarchaeia archaeon | reverse complement strand
ATATCAACTAAAGATTGTATTATTTGAACAAGTCCTAATGATTTTTTCATGACAAATGTTTTTGAAGTATCTTTTCTTTCGTAAATATTTTTCATTTTATCTTTTAATTTAGAGCTTCTGCGGTAATGGCCTGCTATAAATCCGCCTTCATCTTCTGAATAGATAATGTTTGCAAGAGCAGTGTAATAAACAGCAACTTCTTTGAAAGTCTCTGAAAGCATTTCATCAAGATTAGAGAGATTATCTCCAACATCTTTGATTAATTTTTCTTCAAGATTTTCAAGCTCAGTTATTCTTCCTTTATATCTTTGTTCAAATATTTCAGGTTTTTCTACAAATACTGCAAAGGCAGTGTTAAATGTTTGAAATGCCCTTATAAAATTAATTGTTCCTTCTAATCCATTATTTACCAATGCAACCTGCTCTTTGCTTACTTCAATAATGTTTGGAACAATATTTCCTAAATTCTCTGATGCTAATGAAAGATTTTTATTAAATTTTTTCAAATCAAGCTTTGATTTATCTCCATCTTTAATTAATAATTTATTTTCTTTTAATTTTTCAGTAATTTCGTTTAAGATTTCTTGTTGTCTTTCAAACTCAGTTTCAGCCATATTATATTTTAAAAAGTGGTTATTTTTAAATATTGTTTAATTTGAATACTTGGTCGTTTTTTCTGCATGTTTGCCCGATTTTTACTGCTACTCTTTGGCCTTTGTTTGCTTTTAAAACGTCTTTTTTGTTTATTTGCATTGATTTGACTATTTGTTTTATGTATGTGGTTTTTCCCTGAATAATCAATTCATCCCCTAGTTTTAGCGCGCTATGGTTTAGCAGTATCTCCGCAACTTGTATTTTTGGGTAATAATTTTTAACAACTCCTAAAGCTATTTTCTTAATTTTTGACACGCTTCCTTCTTTTTCATACTCTATGTCTTTAGTTGAGGGTTTGCCTAAATAAAATCCTGTGCTAAATCCCCTGTTGTAGACAATGCTTAATCTTTTAAGCCAATCTTTGACTTTATTTTTGTCATAGTTATTTATTGCTTCCCTGTAGACTTTCACAACTGTTGAAACATAATTGGCATCCTTCATTCTGCCCTCAATTTTTAAGGATTTAACCCCTGACTTTACAATCTTGTTTAAGAATCCTATTGTGCATAAGTCTTTCGCGTTCATGAATCTTTCATTGTCATAAATTAAGTTGCCATACTTATTTTTTACTTGCCATTCTTGCCTGCATGGCTGCATGCATTCTCCTCTGTTGGCGCTTTTCTGGTAAATTGCTCCTGACATAAAGCATCTTCCTGAGATTGATGCGCACATTGCTCCATGAATAAAAACTTCAGTGTCAATTTTGGAATTCTTTGCTAATCTTGTTAAGTCTTTTAATGAGACTTCCCTTGCTAATATTACCCTGCTGGCTCCTAATTTTTTGTAAATGTTTGCTGCTTTGCTGTTTGATACGCTGGCTTGGGTGCTGATATGAAAGCTCATTTTATGTTTTTTTAATAAAGGAATTAACCCCAAATCCTGGATAATTATTGCGTCAATGCTTGCAATCTTTGCTTTTTTTATGATGTTTTCAGCTTTTTTCAGCTCCCTTTCATAGATTATTGAGTTAAGCGCTAAGTATGCGCGCACTTTTTTTTCATGGCAAAGATTGCTTATTTTTGTTAAATCAGTTATTTTAAAGCTTTTTGCGTTAAGCCTCATGTTTAATGAATCTATTCCAAAATACACTGCGTTTGCTCCTGAATCTAGTGCTGCTTTGAGTGTTGCCCAGTCATGGCATGGGGCTAATAATTCAATCATTATGGATTAATTTTAAGCAGTTATCTTTTAAAAGATTTTTAAAATCTTAAAACCTTATTTTTCAGTAATGATTTTGAGTGTTTTAGGTTTTGTTGCTGGACTCGCTGGGCTTTTGCTTTTAAGCCCTGTTGTTGTCAATTATTCTGTTAAATTAGGCGAGATTCTGCGTGTTTCTCCTATGGTTATTGGAATTATCGCTATTGCTATTGGAACCAGCATGCCTGAGATTACTAACTCAATAGTTTCTTCAATTATGGGTTACAGCAATATTGGAATTGGCAACATGATTGGCAGTTCTATGGCTATGTTCACTCTTGGGGCAGGATTGCTTCTTATTATTAGAGGAGCTGCTACTTTTGACAGAAAAAATGTTATTGTTCTTAGCGTTTGCTCAATGCTTGGGGTCTTGTTGGCTTATTCCATTATTGAAAAGGGTTCTATTTCAAGGCTTGATGGAGTCATTTTAATTTTTGTTTATTTCGCGCTTTATTATTTGATGAATAAAAGAATGGTTTCAAAAGAGTATGTTCAGGAAACTGCTAACATTGTTATTTTTGCTAAAAAATTCAAGTACGCTTTTATTTTATTGGTAAGCTTGGCTGGTGTTGTTGTTAGTTCTGTTGTTTTTATTAATTCAGCTGTTAGCTTGTCTGATATTTTCAATGTTCCTAAGTTCTTGATTAGCTTTTTTTTGGTGAGCATTGGAACTAGCTTGCCTGAATTCTTTGTTGGTTTTAACGCTTTGAAAAAGAAGGAGTATGACCTTTTTGTTGGCAACTTGTTCGGAAGCGTTATAACTAATCTTGATTTGGGCATTGGGCTTGGCGCTTTTTTTAAGGGAAGCACTATGAATATTGATTTAATAATTCCTGCTTTTAATTATTTCATAATTGTGTTGTCAATGATTTTTGTAATGATGATTTTAAACAAAAAGCTTGACAGAAAAAGCGGATTATTACTTGTAATCTTTTATATCTTGTCATTCTTTATGATAAAATAAGTGGCTTTGGCATTTGCAGTCTGAGCATCCGAATCCTTTTATTGGCTCATACTTTTTCAGCAGTTCTTTGGCAGTTTGGCATTCTTTTTCTTTGGAGGTGTTTATGAGTTTTTCAACGCTTAATACTTCAAATAAGGGGTGGGTTGTTAAGTAATCTATATGCCAGTGAAGCTTTTTCTCCTTTGAAAAATGCCTTTGTATTCTTTTTTCAATATTATTCTGGCTTGAGCCAACATAGTAGTAGCTGCCTTTTTCAAACATTTTTTTTCCTAATTTTCCAACCATTATTTCCTGGTTTTTTTTCAGGTTTAATTTCAGAATATATACTCCTTTCATTAAATATTTAAAAATACTCAGGGGCTTTATTATTCTATGGTTAAGTGCATTGTTTTTAAGGAAGGTGTTGCTGAAATTTTTGAGGGGGATTATTTGAATAATTCTTCAGTCATGTGGCTTGGTTTTGAAAAGAATGAGCCTATGATAAACAGTGAGCTTAAAAAAATCTTGAATGCTGATAATTCAATCATTGATGATTTATTGGAGGAGCAAAGGTCTAATATTATTAAATTTGAGGAGTTCAGCGTTGTGGTTTTGAGTTTTCCTAAGAAAAAAAGCGAGATTTTGCAGGTTACGTTCATTATTTCAAAAAAAAGGATTATTTCCATTGTTGACAATAAGAGCGAAATCATTGATGATATTTTCAGGGGCATTACTAAGTCTAAAGGAATATTAGGAATTACTAATCTTTTTTCGTTCATCCTTGACAGGTTAGTTGAAAGAAGCGTTTTGGTTCTTAATAAACTAGAGGATGAACTGGAGGAGAAAGAAAAACTTATTTTTTTAAGCAAGAAGGATAAGCTGTTTTTGTTTAAGAATAATGAGATAAAGGATAATTTGTATTACTTGTCAAAGATTTTGAAAAGTGACTTGGAGGTTATTAACGAAATTTTGGAGGATAAGATTTCGTTTTTGAATCTTAAGTATTTTGGCGAGCATATTCAGGACAGGTTTTTGTATTTGCTTGACAGCTGCGAAAGCTTGAGGGAGTTCATTAACAGCATTAATAATAGTTACATGTCTGCAATTAATTTTGACACAAATAACACTATTTACAAGCTGACTATTATCGGCTCTTTACTTATTATTCCCAGCATTATTAGCGGATTTTTCGGGATGAATGTCAATCTTCCGGCTTTGTCTTTTTTTGAAATTTTAGGGCTAACTGCTTTATTATCAATTGGCTCATATTTTATCTTGAGATTACGTTTTTGATAAAGGGCTTTATTATTCTGCTGAAGTGCTCCATTTGGGGTTTTAGGTAGCTTGGCTGCGTTTGGTATTCTGTGTCCAATGTTTTTTCGTTCTTGAATGTTTGGAGCGCTAATAGTTTGGCTCCGTTCAGCAAGTATCCTATTTTTAGTATGTCTTCTTCTTTTATTAATTTTGGAAGTATGGTTGTCCTGAATTCGTAGTCTATTCCTGAAGTTTTTATTATTTCAATGCTTTGTTTTATTAAGTTAATGTCAAATTCGGTGCAGGTTACTTTTGAGTATTCTTCAAGTGGGGCTTTGACATCCATTGCTATGTAGTCTATTAATTTCTCGTCTAATAATTTTTTCAGCATTTCAGGGTTTGTTCCGTTAGTGTCAAGTTTTATCATTAATCCCATTTTTTTTAGCTTTTTGATAAACTCCGGCAAGTCTTTGTGAAGCGTTGGCTCCCCTCCTGTTATTACTATTCCGTCCACCCATTCCTTTTTTGATTCTATTTTTTTGAGCACTTTGTCTTCTGCCATGAATGGAAGCTCGGGATTGACTAGTTCGGGGTTGTGGCAGTAGTGGCATCTGAAGTTGCATCCGGCTGTGAATATCACCATTGATATTTTTTTTGGATAGTCTATGAAGCTGCTTTCTAGTACATCTTTTATTATAACCATTTTTTTACCTCTTCAATTTTAGGCGCTTGGGACAAGAATTCTGCTATTACTTCCTCATTATTTAATATTAGTACACTTGGAGTGCTTAAAACATTATGCATTATGCTTTCTGTTAATCCTTGGGGAGTTTTTATGTCATAAAATTCAACATCTGCTCCTTCTTTGAGCAATTCTTGGCCTAATATTTTTGCTGCTGGGCAGTTAGGGCAATTGGGTTGTGTAAATATTTTGATTTTCATTTATTCCTCTATTGATATGCATTCTTTTTGGGTTATTTTTTCTTCTTTTTTGTTTATAGAATAATTTCCTTTTTGCCTGTCATTGAATTCAGCTTTTTTGCTTTTGTTCCAGTCTTCTATTTTGCTGAAAAATCCAACTACTCTGCTTATTCCATAGACATTTGTGCTTCCGCAATGCTTGCATCTTGGGCTATTATCTGTCATTTTATCACCTTTTATATCCTTCGCTTATTTTTCCGCAATCCCTGCATATTGTGAATTCAGGGCTTATTGTTAATTGGGAGCTCTGCGTTTTCTCCCAAGTTTTTTGGATAAGGGAATAGATAGCTTCTTTGCTTGGCCTGTATTCCCCTATGAATATGTGAGTTATTGAGCCGCTTTCGATTAAGCTGTTGAATCTTCCTTGTTTTTCTATTCTTTCAAATATGTCTATGTCTGCATCGGCTTCAAAGTGTATGCTATTAGTATAATAAACTTCAGAGTTTTTATAGTCTCCTCTTACTATTCCTTTGCTTTCAGGATAGTTCTTTAAATCTAGCTTAGCAAACCTTAAGCTGCATCCTTCTGCTGGTGTTTCTTCTAGGCTGAATTTTAATCCGTATTTTTTTTCGTATTCTTTTATCCTTAAATACATGCTTGAAATTATCTTTAATCCTAGTTTATAGGCTTTTTCGCTGGTGTGCAAGGCTTCGTCTGTTAAGAATTTCACGCACTCGTTTAAGCCTATTAGCCCGAAAATATATGTGCTTTTGTCGATGTCAACGTAGGGTTTTCCGTCTGCTGAGTTTTTTCCAATCTGCCATAAAGGCATTCCCGAAGAGGACATTAATTCTTTAGTGAATGCTTTTTTCTCTAAGTGAGCTTTCACTACTATATCCATTGTTTTATAGATTTCTTTTATGCATCCTTCAGTGTTTCCTTTGCCTGCTTTGTATGCGCATTGGGGGAGGTTAGTTGTGACTACTTGGAATCCGCAAAACCTTATGCTTTCAGGATGTTTCAGTATTTCAGGGTCTTCCACTTTTTCTTTTAGCCTGCAGCAAGCTGATAATGTTACTTGGTCCCTGTCAAATACGAAGTAAGGGCTGCCGTTAAATCCTGCTATCTCGCAGGCTTGCATGAGTATTTCTTTTTGCTTAGGGTCATCAAAGGCTTCTTGATTAACATGCAAATCGCATTTTGGGAAGGGGAATACTTTTCCTTGGCTGTCTCCGTCTCTCCAAACTTCTAGCAGCGCTTTTGCGAACATTTGCGCTTCTTTTTCGTATTCTCCGTAGTTTTTTCCTGTGTATTTTCCTCCTGGCCCTATTGCTGGTATGTCTTTAAAGTATGAGGGTATTCCTAAGTGTATGTTGAAGTCGCAAAATATTGTCTGGCCTCCTCTGCTGAATGCTCCCTGTGCTATTCCAAAGATTAAGGCTTGCGCTTCCTGCTTCATTTGTTCATAAGTTTTTCCAACTAATAATGGTGCGTAAAAAATGTTTAAGTAGCTTAGCCCTAATGCTCCTGCATAGTAAGGCTGCATGCTTGCTATAAATGTTAATATGTGCCCTGTTAATACTGATGCATGCTTTGCTGGGCCTGCTGTTGTGCTTAAAGTTAGCTGGTCTTTTAAGCCGTATTTTTTTATGAATTCAACGCTGTGCGCTCCGCAATAAACTCTTATTATATAGTCTAAGTTATGGAGGTGAATTGCTCCTGTTAAGTGAGCATTTGCCACTTCTTTGCTGAACACGTTGCTTAAAGCGAATTGTTTTAGAATATTTCCAGCTATTGCTAAGTTTATTGCTTCAGGGTTGTTGGTTTTTATGTTTGCATTGTCTTTGTTTTTGCTCATTATTACCTGCAAGACATTGTATGATGGCATTCCTAAGAGTTTTTGCGTGTTTAACTGGTCATTGAATCCT
>JBAZFK010000021.1:0-11061 GCA_041653395.1 Candidatus Nanoarchaeia archaeon | reverse complement strand
CAGCAAACGGGGAATTAAAAGAGTATAATCCTGAATTGATTAAATCTTTTGAAGAACTAAGGCCTGTTAAGGTATTGATTAGTTTTGCTGATAAGTTTAGCAAAGTTTTCAAGGAAATGAATGCTAGCGTAATAATAAGAACTAATTATAATAGGTTTATTGACTTTATTCGCTTTAATGCTGTAATTTTTCAAAACCAAAGGGAATGGTTAGATGCTAACACTATCTTTGCGCAACCAGAGGATTATGACAAAGCAGTAGAATGGTTCACTCACTTGTTCAAGAATCAGTGCTTATTGCCAATTACTAAGGATCAGCAGAAGTTAATACAAATAGTTTGGGACTTAAAGCAAGCAACAACTGAAGAAATAATCTCACAGGCTACTTTTGCAGGAAGATCATGGATTTACATTAATTTGAATGTGTTAACAGATAAAAGATTTTTAGAAAAAACTAGAATTGAGGATGAATCAGGCTTTTCAAAGAAAAAACTAGACTCTTATATAGCAACAGGACAAATTAAGATAAAACTGCCATACTGGTGCGACTTAGACTAATTGTAGTTTAAATACTACTTTAATCCTAGTTATTTTTTATGGATAAAGAACTTGAACGATTTTTCGAACCCTGGGAATTAAAGATTCTTCAATTAATTGAAGAAGCTAAGAAAGAAAAAGATGAGAAGAAAAAAGAATAAATTAATAAAAAAATAAAATCCTTAGAAATATTTAAAACAGAAGTTTCAAAAGAACTTGAAAATACACATAAAAATATTAGTAATTTGCCCTGATCAGTTTTAACTGAGGCTTTTTAATGGTGAATTATTATAACGAAAAAACTAAATACTAGTAATTTTAATATTTAATTAGCGATTAATATGTGGGAAAGTCCTATTTATAAATTTGAAGAAGAAACTACTGAGAGAGGTAGAATTGTTAAAAGACCTTTTTCAATTAATGTCACATATTCTGCTCCGAGAAATTTAGATGATCCTAAAAAGGCATTAATTGGGGTTTTTAATAAAATTACTAATAATTTAGATCCTAAAAAAACTAATATATTAGATATTGGGGCAGCTAAATTAAGAAATACATTGTGGCTTTTACAAAAAGGTTTTAATGTTTGGGCAGTCGAATTTCCGGAATTAAAAGAAAGATTACCTGATGCTAAAGAAAAATGGGAACTTGCAAGTACATTTCCTAATTTTCATTCAGTAATTTTTCCTAGAGATTTTATAAAATTAAATAAAATATTTGATATTATTCTTTTAATAAATGAAATAAATGTTATGCCCATTCCTATGGAAAGATTTGTAATATTATCTTTATGTAGAGAAAAAATAAAAGATAAGGGGATACTATTATGGCACCAATGGAGAGGTTTAACAACAGGAGGTACTAAAAAATATTCTGATATAAATAAATTTATTGATGGTTACTTAATGGGTCCTGGACCAAATCACACATTTTATGTTGAATATAATAAAGAACAAACATTTGAGATGTTATATTCAGTGGGTTTTTCTTTTAATGATAATCTTCTTTTAAATGATGTTGAAGGAAATTCATGTTATTCTTATATTTTTAAGCCAGATCACGAATCATTAATTTCTAAAACATTAAATATATCTAGTATGATTTCTACAGTTAGGGATCCTAATATAATAATTAAAACTCCTGAACCAATAAGTAATCTGGAGTTATATCTTAATGAATTAAGAACTGTAAAAACAGGAAGAGAAGAAGCACACAAATATCATATTTTATCCTCTAGGATTTTTTTTGAAATATTTAAAGAGCTTATCAAAGAACCTGTAATTGAACAAGAAATAAATGATGGAAGAGGTAGAATTGATATTGTTTACCGAATTAAAAACGTTGAAGGCATATTTAAAGATCTTAAAGATTTAAGAGATATTCCTTGTCCAGAAATAATGGTTGAATGCAAAAATTATAAAAATGATTTAACAAATACTGAGTATTCTCAATTAATTGATAGATTAAGCCCGCACAGGGGCATGTTAGGTTTTTTATTATGTAGAGATAAAGTTGATAAAACTAAAGTAATAAATCATTGCCGCGATAGATACAAAGGAGATAAAAATAACTATATAATTGTATTAGATGATAATGATTTAATAAATTTAGCAATCATAAAATTAAGTAAAGACAATGATAAATTAAATGATTTTATTAATAAAAAAATAAAGGAAATAATTGATTAAAATAATTGAAAGTTTTAAATATCATAAATTATATGATCTACTTGTGAAAAACTACTATAAATGCACTAATCCGAATTGTCCTAATTGCAATAGAGAAATTGAATGTCAGGAAAATTTATCTTGTTCTATTTGTAGATTTAAATTATCCTTCAATAGGAGTGAATTTACTTCAGATAAAGAGAGGTTAGCATATTCATTATTTAGTGGTGTAATTATAGGTGCTTTGATTGCAGGTTCAGGGGGGGCTCTTGCAGGTTGTATTATTGGGGGAGTAATTGGTTCTAGTATAAATAAAGAATTAGAACGTAAAGATAATTGGTGATTATATGGATTTATTTACCTTTTTTTTACAAAATATAAATTCTACTTGTGTCAGTTTTTTAATATTTTTTGGTCCTTTGTTTTTTTTTGATAATTTTTTCTTTATAGAAAAGATATCAAAAAATATGATTAATAAAAAAAATGAAAAAATAAACGAATTAAAAAATTTTAAATCAAAAATTGGTTGGAAAACCTTTATAACTTTTCATGAGAATTTACATATAAATAATAATTATTTAAAAGATATAAATCTATTTTTAAATCTTAATTATAATTCAGGAATATTTCTAATAGGATTATTAGCTTTAGGTATATTTTTTGGAAATTATAACATTATTATTGATTTTGCAATTACCATGCTTACTTTTCTTTGTATTATATTTTTTGTTTTATCTTCATTAATATTATTAAACTGGTATTTTAATACATGTATAAAAGAAAAAACAAGTAAATATTTTGCTAAAAAATAAATTGAATTATATAATAATATTCTATTAATAGAAAATTCAGGAAACGTTTTTTAATCCTGCCGGGCTATTTTTTCTTATAAGTTTGCAAGGGAAACATTGCGAGCGGGCTTTTGCCGAATACTTTAGTGAGAGATGACAGAATAAGTGTCCGTAATCTCTTCTGGGGCTGAATTATTTTAAAAAATAAATAATAAAAAACAAGGAATTGACTTTTTTTAGTAATAATATGTTAGATTATTATTTCTTTTTATCTTCTTTTTTTGCTTTCTTTGCCTTTGCCATGATGCACTTCACACCTCTATAAATAATAATGCACTGATAAGATATAAACATTTCTCATTTATTTTATCCTGTAAGGCTCAGTATATTTTTTTCGCAATAAAAAATAAATTATGTCGCTAATTTTGGCATTCCTTTTAGCATAATGGGCTATGAACTTGCCCATTCCATCCTCAAATCTTCTTGTTGACGACCTTACATTAATTTCTGGAAAATATTTGAAATCACCCAAGTAATCAACTTTGTAGCTGTAAAGCAGGTCTTCAGAGTACTCAGTTGTTTCAGAGAAGCCTTTGACTTTGTTAAATATTTTTCTAGGAGTGCAGCAGCACCAGCCAGTAACAGTAACCACGTTTTTCATGCTTTGCACTCGCATGAAAATTGAAAACAATGTCGCCCAAAGCCATGTTTTAAATTTCATTGATAACTCCTTGCCGTCATATAAATCCCATTTTCCGCAAGTGAAAGCTACATATTTTTCGCTCTTAAAGATTTTGCATGTTTCTTCTATGAAGTTGTCAGGGAAAATGGTGTCAGCGTCTGTGTGGACCAAGTATTTTCCGCTAGAGTGCTTGGTTCCAGTGTTTCTTGCAAACATGCTTCCCTGCCTTTTTTCTTTAACCACTTTGTCAGCGTATTTTTTGGCAATTTGGCAAGTCTTGTCCTTGCTGTTGTTGTCGCAAACTATTATCTCATAAGGAATCTTGGTTTTCTGGTTTTTTAAGCTAAGAAGTGTTTGCTTGATAGAATCTTCTTCATTGTAAGCAGGAAAAATAACACTAATTATAGGTTTCATATTATTATACTAATAATGTTTATTTAAATAGGTTTATATCAAACATTCCTTTATTATTGCTTTTTCTTTTATAATAAAAAAAAGCCTTTATAATGCCACCTTCAAGCCTTCTTAATGAAGATTTGACTTGTATGTTAGGAAAATGTTTCATTTTTCCTAAATTTTTAATATCCAAACTGTATAAAACATCCTCCAAATATTCTGACTGCTTCCTAAATCCTTTTACTTTATTAAAAATTTTTTTAGGAGTGCAGATGCACCATCCAGGAAGATAAAATAAGTTCTTGTATTCTCCAAGCTTCAAAAAACCATTATATGCTAATTTAAAAGGGTGCTTGAACAAATTAACTTTCAAATCTTTTCCGATGTAATCCCAGTTTCCGCAGCAGAATCCAACATATTTTTCAGTTTTAAAGATTTTATAGACCTCTTCTATAAAATTATCCGGAAAGATTGTGTCAGCGTCTGTGTGGACCAAGTATTTTCCCTTAGAGTGCTTGGCTCCAGTGTTTCTTGCGTAAGCTCCTCCCTGCCTTTTTTCATTAAATACTTTGTCAGCGTATTTTTTGGCAATTTGGCAAGTCTTGTCTTTGCTGTTGTTGTCGCAAACTATTATCTCATAAGGAATCTTGGTTTTCTGGTTTTTAAGGCTTATAAGAGTTTTTTCAATAAATTCAGCTTCATTATAAGCTGGAATAATAACACTAATAAGAGGTTTTTTCATTCATTTTTCTTTAATCCTCAAATATTAAAAATTTTATTATTTAAGCAAAGTTTTAAATTGCGCCCTTTTTTTTTAAAATTTAATGTTTAAGAAAGCTTTTATAACTGGGGGAGCAGGTTTTATTGGAAGCCACATCTGTGAAAAATTATTAGACTCCGGCAAGAAAGCAGTGATTTTTGACAACTTAAGCGTCGGCTCAATGGATAATGTTTCTAAAGGTGCTGAATTCATCAAGGGAGATATTTTAAACCAAAAAGAGCTTGAAGCTGCAATGAAAGGATGCGATACTGTTTTTCATGAAGCAGCATTTGTATCAATCAGGGGCTCTTTTGATAAATTAAGGCAGGAGGCTAACACTAATGTCTTAGGAACATTGAATGTTTTCCAAGCAGCAGTTAATGCTGGGGTAAAAAAGCTGATTTATGCTTCATCAATGGCTGTTTATGGCCATCCTCAAAATGTAATGACAAAAGAATCTGACTTAACTATCCCTAATTCTTTTTATGGCTACAGCAAATTAAGGGGCGAAGAGTATGCTAAATTATTTGAAAAAGAGCATGGATTAAAAACTGTCTGCCTAAGATACTTTAACACTTATGGGGTAAAGCAAACACCTTCGCCTTATGTAGGAGTTACAACTATTTTCATAAACAATGTTTTGAACAATAAGCCAATGGTTGTTTATGGAGATGGCATGCAGACAAGGGACTTTGTATGGGTAAAGGATATTGCCCAGGCCAATTATTTGGCAGCCACTTCAAGCATAAGTGGTGAAGTTTTTAATGTTGGAAGCCAAAAAAGCTACAGCATTTTAGAGATTGCAAAAATGATTCAAAAAAGGATTGGCGGGAAGATTGAATTTGGCCCTGTTCCGAATGGAGAAATAAGGAATATTACTGCAGATCTCTCAAAAATTAAGGAAAAGCTGAATTTTAGTCCAAAAGGAGATTTTAATAAAGAGCTGGATAATATAATCAGTTGGTGGAAAAATAAATGAAACTAGTCATTCCATGCGCAGGCAGAGGCACTCGCTTAAGGCCCTTAACTTTAGACACTCCAAAATCTCTTATCAATATCAATGGCAAAACTATTCTAGAAAACTTGATCTCTTTGTTTAAAACTTTTAATTTTGAGGAAATAATAATTATTGTCAATTATATGAAAGAAAAAATAATGTCAAAATTAGGAAATAGTTTTTACAACATTCCAATCCGTTATGTTGAGCAAAAAGAGCTTAAAGGTCTTGCTCATGCAATAAACCTGACTAAAAATTTTATTAATGACGATTTCATGGTAGTTTTAGGCGATGAAATCTATCTAAATACTAACCATGATGAGATAATTAATTATTTTAAAAAAACCCATTCAGATGTTGTTTGCGGAATAATGAATGAAGAAAACCCTGAAATTATAAAAAAGAATTACTCAGTAAAACTTAACGGTGACAATATTTCTGAAGTTATTGAAAAGCCTACAGAAGTGTCGGAAAAAATAATGGGAGTTGGAACTTGGATTTTTAACAAATCAATCTTTGACTTCATCAAACAAACTCCCCCTTCAAAGCTAAGGAATGAGATTGAAATCGCCGATGTTTTGCAAAAAATGATACAGAAAGGAAAAAACATTAAAGCATTTTTGCTTGATGGAAAATATGTAAACTTGAACTATTATTCTGATTTGAATCTTGTAAATGATTTAATGAAGGGGTATAATTGCTCTTTAAACCCAGTAATTGAATAAGTAAATCCTTGCTGAATAATTTTTTAATTGCTAAATTATTGACTTATTATTATGAAAGAACTTTTAGATAAGCTTAAGTCTTTGAATTTGCCTAATGGAGACTATGCTATTTTTGGCAGCGCACCAATGGGCATTAGGGGAATACGAGAAACTAACCATGATTTGGACCTGATTGTCAAACCAGAATTATGGGATGAATTGAAAAAAAAATACGGGCTAGCCCATATTAAAGGAGTTAAAGGTGAAGTAATAATAATAGATAAAGATATTGAAGTCTATAATTCTTGGGGGGATTGGATAAAAGACATCATTCCTTTAATCGATTCAGCTGAACTCATCCAAGGCTTTCCTTTTGTTAAGCTAAAATATGTGCTGGATTGGAAGATAAAATATGGCAGGGAGAAAGACAAAAAAGATGCAATATTAATAAGGGAATATTTAGATAAGCATTACTTTGATGAGGAATACAGCATGAATAAGGAATGCTTCGGGCTAAAGCCCTCAAACATTGCTGCCAAAATGCTTAATTTTATAAAGCAAGGGAAAGTGCTTGATGTGGGAGCTGGATACGGAAGGAATTCACTCTTTTTTTCTAAGAATGGCTTTGAAGTCACAGCAATTGACCCTTCAAAAGAAGGAATAAAACAATTGAATACATCAGCAAAGAGCCAGGGGCTAAAAATTAAAGCACTAACTCAAAATATCCTAAGATACAAAACTGATGAATTCTATGATTTAATCTTGGCAGTTGATATTTTGCAATTCCTTAATGAAGATAAATCAAAAAAAGCGATTAATACAATGAAAACTTTAACTGCAAAAAACGGCTTTAATGCAATAACTGTTTTCACAATTGACAACCCTGCCAAGAACTTTTTCAAGCACTTGTTTAGAAAAAACGAACTGAAAGATTACTATAATAACTGGGAAATAATTGAATACAAAGAATTCATCATAGGTCCTGAAAAGCATGGAACAGGAGCAGTTCATACTCATGCAGCTGCAGAACTCATTGCAAGAAAAAAATGAAAAACTGGTTTGTTTATCTCTTGGAATGCCTTGACGGCTCGTTTTACACTGGGGTGAGCAATGATTTAGACAAAAGAATGCTCGCTCATAGTAAAGGTGCTGGCAGCAAGTATGTTAAAAAGAAAGGCTTTAAGAGATTACTTTTTGCAAAGAAGTGCCTAGACAAGTCAGATGCCTGTAAGAAAGAGTATTTTATCAAGCAGCTGCCAAAGTATAATAAACTAAAGTGGTTCAAGGATTAATTCTTAAAAAATAATCCAAGAATTCTTTAGGATTATTTTTGCCAGCATCTCCCCATCTAACACTTAAATCAATCAGGTCAATATTTTTGTATAAAATGTAGGGAAGAGTTTCTTCCAAGTTAGTATTTTTCATAATCTCCTTAAAAGTCAAAGAGTTAGTTTTTGCCCTTATGCTTATTAAATTCTCAATATCATTATCAGTTAATAGGGAGATTACTAAGAAAGGATGAGGCTTAAATTCAGGCTCTTTAATTTCAAAACCATAAGTTTTGCAAAAACTCTTATGCTCTTTTAAATTTTTTTTAAAATAATTAGTGTAGTCATTGATTGCTGAATTATTTAAAACCTGAGACACTTTTTCAATCATCAAATTCTGAATATCCCAATCAATCCTATTATACACTAATTCATACATTTTTTTCCTGATAATCTCAAATGTTTGGAAAATTTCCCCTTTACTAAACAAAACCCTGCCATTTTCTTCGCTTTCTTTTATTAGCTGCTTAAAGCACACATAATTCCTTTTTCTCTGCTTGCTTGAAAAAGAAACAGGTTCATTTAATTCATAGGAGTCAAGAATTTTAAGCTGGCTGTAAATTGGCTCAAATTCTTTTTTAGTAGGATTTAAAAGCCCAAGCCTTTCAGCGTCATTAATGTCAGAGAATAAGTAGCAAATCTTATCAGCATACCTTACAATTGAATACTCTTGGGGAGTATTATTTGCTAATTGAAAATCTCCTCCTCCAGTTGAATGATTAAGTATTCCTTCCATTGTTTCATAAACAAGATTAAGCCCCCTGCCTTTTCTTTCAACACAGTGCTGTATAATCAAGCCCATTAATGAATGATCAAGCTCTAATTTAGGCTTTCCTGCCTCTTCCCTTAACGCTTTTGTAAACTTATGCTCAGTGGTATGGCCATAAGGAAAATGCCCTAAGTCATGGCCAGCAGCTATAGCTAAGCATAAATCAGTATTAAGCCCTAAAGCATCAGAAATAAACTGGCTTAAAGTATAAACCTCTTCAGTGTGGCTTTTTCTTGTTCTAATATGCTTATTTATTGGCTGGCTGAAAACTTGAGTCTTGTAAGGAAGCCTTCTAGAGGCTTTGCTGTTCAAAATCTTGTCAACATCTATCCTATAAATGCTTGAATAAGGGCTATAAACGCAGTCTTCATCAATAATGCTGCATCTTCCTAAACTTTTTGATTCATCAAACCTTTTGCTTTCAAGAGACCTCATTAGCTAAATAGGATAAATTCAATGATTTAAAAAATAATTGATGCAATTAAATTTAAATATTTTTAATTATCTCACACCTTTTGCAGAGGGTTTTAGAGCATAATTCGCCGCAGGATTCGCAATAATTAGGGATTCTTTTGGCAGGCTCTTTTATATTAAGCTTCATTTTTTCTAAGAAATTAATAACGCAGCTTTTAATTGCAGGATTATTAATCTCTAATTCGTTTAATAAATTCCTGAACTTTCTCCTATAAGCATCAGTTGAACAAGGGCAAGGGGCAAAATTCACAGGAAATTCCATTAATTCGCTATACCTTCTTGTTTCCTTATTTGAAACAAAGTATAAAGGCTTAACCCTTGAAACGAACGCGTTTGGAATAATATCTTTAGACTTAGGGCCCTGCTTTATTGCCTGGGAATAATCGCTCCTGAATAGGTTCATCAGGAAAGCTTCAGATTCATCATCCAAATTGTGCCCAGTTACTACATAATTAAACTTGTTTTCTCTTGCGAACTTGTTTAATAAATATTTTTTTAAAGTTCCGCAAAGCATGCAGGAAGAATACTTCAAACCTTTGCCCTTAAGCGTTGACTGAATCTCCATTAATGATTTTTTAAAAATTTTCTTAAAACTCAAAATATGTAATTTTATCTTGTTATTTTTACAGAAATTCTTAATATTTTTCATATTCTCCTTTGTATAATCCCCTATTGATACATCAATGCTGACAGCTTGAACATTATAGCCTAACTTTTTTAATATATATAAGCACACTGTTGAGTCTTTTCCGCCGCTAACAGCCACAACTAATCTATCCTCAGGGGTGAATAATTTATATTTGGCAATAGTTTTCCTGACCTTTCTGTCAATGCCTTCAATGAACTTCATCTCCTCCACTTTTGCCATAACTAAAACACCTATTTTTCTCTTTTTATAAGTTTTTACTTAAAAATCAAATTTTAAATTATTGCTTATAACTTTCATCTTTTTCAATTGATTGAATTTCTTTCTAGCCACATAAATCCTGTCTTTTAATGGATGATACCTAAGCTTCTCTTCACTCATTTTGCCGTTTTTTATGCTGGCTATTGCATCAAGGCTCCACACGAAATCATGAAATGCCAATATTTCTCCATAAATTTTCACCCTTCTAAACAAATCCTTGTCAGAAGTTTTATATTCTTGCATGAAAACTTTTATGTCTTTTTCTTTAAAGAAAAAACAATTAATCAACTGCCCCAAATCAACTCCTGCATCTGAATAGCACAAATCCTCCAAATCTATTAATTTAATTTCTTTTCCTGTATTTACAATATTCTCTCTTGACAAGTCAAAATGAATCAAGCAATAAGGATGCTTTTTTATTAATTCAACTTTAGCTTCTATAATTTTAAGCATTTTTTTAAGAGTTTCCTTGTTTAAATTATCCATTGATTTAAGGTAGTAATTAATTCTTGATTTAAAGTGATTAATCCAACGTTCATTAGCTACTTCTTTTTTAATATTTGAATTATGGAGTATTGACACAGTTCTTGCAAAATTTTTAACATCTTTGGATAGATACTTTGTTGAGTTTCTTGGAAAATTTTTACCTTTAATGTATTCAATTAGCATGAAATTTTTGCTTAAATAGTAAGGTTTTGCAGAGATGCCTAATTTTTCAATCAATTTCAAATTATTAAACTCATTCTTTAAGTTGCTTGATGAGCCTTGGTCCAAATTAATCCTGCAATTAAATAATTTTCCAGAAATATCAGCCAAATAATTCAAATTGCTGTAACCCATTCCTAATTTTTTAAAAGAATTTATTTTAATTTTATTAAGTCCTAATATTTTAGGGTCAAGCTTTTCAATCTTTTTCTTAATACTTGAAACATCCATAATTAAATTATTGCTTGTTAATTAAAAAAAGTATTCCATAATTTTTATAATAACTCTATAAATAAATTAATCAGTGGTTTCAGAGATTTTAATCAAAGGAGGATTAGAGAAGTA
>JBAZFK010000020.1:0-12104 GCA_041653395.1 Candidatus Nanoarchaeia archaeon | reverse complement strand
ATAAATTGTTCTTAACTCTTGCAAAAATAAACACTTTATTGACTTACCTGATTAACAGCGAAGATAATGATGAGCCAAAAAATAACCTTAAAAAAGTTGAAATATTCCATGATTTGGTAGAATTTTTACCCAATTTTATGGAAATACCTCTAAATTCGCCAAATGACAAGGATAATATTTTAAGCCAGCTTAATTTATTGAAAGGTTTTTACACAAAAGTCAAAGTGATAAAAGAAAATAATTTACCTGAATCAAAAAATTTTAATTCGAAAATCAATGAAGTTTTTGATAAGATAGGCTTGTTCGATGAAACTATTAAGGTCATAGAATCAACAATTAAATTACTGAACGAATACGGCTTGAATGAATAAATATTTAAAGTTAAATTTTATACATTAATTATGGCAAAAATTATTGGTTTAACTGGCAGCATTGGCGCTGGCAAGGATGTTGTGAGCAAGTATTTAGTTTCTAAATATGGTTATAAGCAGGTCACTGTTGGTGATGTTGTTAGGGAAGCAATGGCAAAAAACGGCATTGAGATTACTAGGGAAAACAGCGACGCTTTCAGCCAAAAAATGAGAGACAAATACGGGGTCACTTATTGGATTGGCCAATGCATAAAAAAAGTGATTGATGAAAAATACAAGAAAGCAATTATTGAAGCGATTAGGTTGCCAAGCGATGATGAAGCTGTTAAGAAAGCGTTCGGCAATGATTACATATTATTCAAGGTTGATGCAGAGCCTATGATAAGGTTTCAGAGATTACAGTCAAGAGGTAGGGCGGATTTACCTAAGGATTTGGCGCAATTTGAATCTCAGGAAAAAACGCAGAATGAAATGTTTAAGCTTGATGTGACTTTTAAGTCAGCAAATGCAATTATTGACAATAGCTCAACTTTAGAGAATGTCTACAAGAACACTGATGAAGTAATGGATAAATTCAAAAAATGGGCTTAAGCTTTCAGTTTTTCTTCTTTTCCTGTTTTTAAGTCTTTTTTTGTTATTATTCCTTTCTTTAAATCCTGCTCCCCTAAGATGTAAACAGTGCTTATGCCTTTGCTTTCAGCGTATTGGAATTGCTTTGAAAGGTTCTTGTTTGAAAGGTTTAAATCAACGCTTATTCCTTTTTTAATCAGCTTGTTTTTTATTTTCAATGCGTCTTTGTAGCAATCCCCTATTGTTGCCAAAAACACTGAATCATTAGCTAATTCAGGTATTAATTTTTTTGATTTTAGTATCTCAAGCAGTACTGTGTCTCCCATTCCAAAACCAACTGCTGGCAAAGCTTCCCCTCCTAAATCTTTGATTAAATTATTATACTCCCCTCCGCCGAGTATTGCCCTGAATTCTCTCTTTGTGTCAAACGCTTCAAAGACTATGTCAGTGTAATAATCTAGCCCCCTGATTATGCTTAAATCAAGCTCTAAGTAATCGTAGCCTAAGAATTCGAACACTTTTTTTATCCTGTCAAGGTTCACCCCTATGTTGGTTAACTCTGAAAATAATTCGCTCCCTTTTAGGCTAAGCAATTCCATTAATTTTTTGTAGTCAGTCACTAAAGATTTTAGTTCTTTTAAGAACTCTTTTTCGTCCATTTTTGACTTCTTGTCAAGCAATACATAAAATGCCAAGGGGTCATTCACTCCCAAGATTTTGACAAGGGAATCTATTATTTTTCTGCTGTTAATCCTTATTTTGAAATCATTTTTTGTGAAATTGAAATTTTCAAGTATTCTTATTGCCAAGCTTATTATTTCAACTGTGGAATAAATGCTTTCTTCGCCGATTATGTCTGCATTGAATTGGAAAAACTCCCTAAGCCTTCCTTTTTGCGGCTTTTCATACCTGAATATTCTTGGAATGCTGAACCACTTAATGGGTTTTTTTATGCCTTTTCCGTAATTAACCAAATACCTTGCTGTTTGGGGTGTAAGCTCAGCCCTTAAGCAAACTTCCCTGTTTCCTTTGTCCTTAAACCAGAACAATTGATTTTTTATTTCTTCTCCGCTTTTTGCTGTGAAAAGCCTGACATCCTCTATTATTGGCGCCTCGTATTCTTCAAAGCCCATGCTAATGCTTGATTTTTTCCAAACGTCAAATAAGTAATTCATTAATTTCCAATCTTTTGGCAAAAAATCTCTTGTGCCAATATATCCTTGAATCATTATTATTAAAGATATTTTTCCTAATTTTTTAAATTATTCCTTTATTACTAAGCATTTGCTAAGCTTGTCATGAAGCGCTTGGCCTTTATTGTTAAGTGTTATTCCAAAGGAAAATATTTTAAAAAAAAATCTTTTAGTTGCTTGGCCAAAGCTTATTCTTTTGTAGTTCAAATTTGTGACTTTTAAGCCGAATAGCATTTTTCCGAGTGTTGCTTGATTTTTTGAGCTTTCCATGCCTGCAAAATACAGCCATATTATTATTAATGACGGCACTATGCAGAACCAGTTTCTAAAAAAAGAGTAGTTCAAAAAAAGTAGAATCAAATTAATTAAGCTGCAGATTAGTCCCAGGAGGAAGCTTAATCCTGAGACAAAGATGATATCTATAACAAATGCATACATTCTTTCTTTCATGGATGCATATTTTACCATAATAGTTTAATAGTTTAGTTATTTTTAAGCTTTTTTAAATCAATCTAAAGCTTTTTATTTAAAAAAGGCTTGTTTAATTATTATTATGGATAGAAAAAGAAGTTTTAAAGACAAAAGACAAAATTCTGACAGGAATGATGAAGACAGAGACAGCAGCAGAAGTTACGGAAACAGGGATGGAAACAGAGGCTTTGGAAACAGGGATAGAAGCAGAAGCTTTGGAAACAATGATGGCGGTTTTAAAAGAGAGATGCATAAGGCTATATGCGCTGAGTGCGGCAATGAATGCACTGTTCCTTTTAAGCCGGTTCAGGACAAGCCTGTTTATTGCAGGGATTGTTTCATGAAAAGGAAAAAATTCTAAAGATTATTTTCTTATATTTTTTATTTTTTATTTTTTTTAAATATTTATAAATACAAAACCCCTTAATTTTTTATGATTTATGCATTAATCAGCGTTTTTTTAGTTAGCCTTATCTCATTAATTGGAGTGGTTACTGTCTCAATTAATCCTAAAATTCTTAGGTCAATCCTTATTTATTTCATCAGCTTCAGCGCAGGAGCATTGCTTGCTGACGCTTTCTTGCATTTGATTCCAGAGGTTTCAGAAAACGGCTTAAGCATTGGTTCTTCATGTCTAATACTTTTAGGAATACTTGGCTCGTTTTTGATTGAAAAAATAATTAATTGGAGGCATTGCCATTTGCCAATAACTAAAACGCATATTCATTCATTTGCTTACATGAACCTTATTGGTGATTCTGTCCATAATTTCATTGATGGATTAATCATTGGAGCAAGTTATTTAATTAATAACACTGTTGGTTTTGCTTCAACTATTGCAATAATTTTCCATGAAATACCCCAAGAAATTGGCGATTTCGGCGTTCTGATTCATGGAGGCTTCAAGATTAAGAAAGCTCTGATTTATAATTTCTTGACAGCTGTTTTTGCAATAATTGGAACAATAACTGCCTTAGTTATAGGCAATTACACTCAAAACATGACTAATTTACTGATTCCTTTTGCTGCAGGAAACTTCATCTATATTGCCTGCAGCGACTTAATTCCTGAGCTTCATAAGGATTGCTCTAAAAAAACCACTATTATTCAAGCTATTTCGTTTATAATTGGGGTTTTAATCCTTGCCTCTATGCTTTTGTTAGAATAAATAATTTTATAATGCTAAGGCAAGTATTTTTTAAGTATGGCTAAGAATTTTAAAGAATTAAGCATGATAAATCAGAGAAGTTTTTATGCAACTCTTGTTTGCTTTTTAACCTGCTTGATTAACCTTATTTATTATTTGGTTTACAGCAAAAATCCTTTGACTCTTGTTGCACTAATGCCAATAGTTTTCTGGATAGCTTATGATGGAAATGAAGAGGAAAAAGCCACTAAGAAAGGTTTTTGGTATTGGGTTTTTTTGCTAATAATAACAAGCATACTTGTTATGATTTATCCCCTTTTTTGATTAAGCGTTTTGTTTCTTTCCAGTGGTGAATACTTTTTTTAAATAACCTGATTTTTCTAAAACTCTAACAATGACTCAAGAGCTAAATTTGGATAAAGGAAAGGAATTAATAAAAAAATTAAAATTGGATGTTGAGGAATTGAAATTGAATGCTGTCAAGTATTTGAAGGATAACAATCCTAATCTTGAGTCTTTAACTGGTAATTTATTAGAAATTTCTGAATATATTAAAAAATATAATACTCAATTAAGCGAGCTTAACAGCTCCAAAAAAGAATTAAGCTCTATTACTTCAGAGTTTTTTGATGTGCAAAAAAAATACAATTTAGAGATTCAAAATTTAAAGACTTGCTATTCTAATCTGGAGAGTTTGGACATGAAAAGAAGTCAGCTGGAGGAGAGAATAAAAAATTATGATTTCTATGATTCTTCTTTGATGACTCCAACTATTGAATATTTGATTGCGAAATTAAATGAAGTTAACCAAATTGGCCAAGAGTTAGAAAAGTCCTTCAATAATAGCAATAATGTTACTGCTTTGGCTGGTTTTTTCTCCAAACTTTACAATACCTTAATTATTCAGGCAAAAATGATTACTGATTTGAAGCAGATGAACATTAGCAATGAATCAGTTGAGAAATACTGCACTGAAGTTGTTCCATCTGCATTAAAATATTTGATGGAAGTTTTAATTCATGAGCCTGATTTTAAAAAAGAAGATGGTTTAGACACGATTATTAAACAAAACAAGGAAGATAATGCGAATAATGAAAAAAATTTAAATAATTCCCTTAAAAAAGTTGAAATTTCAGAGTTTGAGCCATATTTCCAAAAAGTGAAAGATTCAATAATTTATGCTTCAGTTTGTGAAAAATCTTCAAGCCTCAGAGCTATTAAATCTTTGATACCTGAAAAATACCACCAGTTAATGCTTGAACAATTGAAAAAAGACCCTTTATATAACTGTAGCGATTTAAGGATGATAAAATATGAAGGGGATGTGGAGTCTGAAAAGAAAAAAATGATAAAATCAAATGTTGAAATAATACACAAAGTCACTGAATTAATAACACAAGGCAAAAACAAGTATAGAAACCTGAACTCTTGTCTAAATGAAGAGGAAAGGAATAATCTTAATATTGTTTGCGAGATATGCCATGATTTATTCATAAGAGACAGGGCTAGAATCTCTTTAAGCAAAAATTATGAAGAATTTTTAAATAAAATAATTGGTGAAGATTAACCATGGCTCTTGAATTCTTGGTTCAAGATGATAATATTATAATTTTGGCAAATTCTGTGCTGAAGAACAATAAAGAGCTTAAGGAGTATTTTTCTGAAAAAATAAGGAGTTATGAAGAAAAATTAAAGAAAGAAGGCTATCCTGTTTCATTTGTCAAATATTTGGAATCAATTGATGTTAATAAAGAGGATTATGAGTTAATATTAAGCAAGTTAGAAAAAACAAGTTATTTTTTTCAATCAGAGTATTTGCAAGTCTTCTCTAAATTGCCTGCTAGTAATAAAATATTGATTGAAAAAATGGTTAATTCAGGTTATAAAAATTCTGAAGAAATCAATAATGCAATTGAAAAATTATTATCCTTTGAGTCTAAAACTCAAAAATATGATGATTCAGAGCATTCTAATATTTGCGCTAATTGCAAAGGATTAGAATTCATGATAAATGATAATGAATGCTGGGTTTGCACTACTTGCGGATTAGAATATGAGAAATATTATGAATCAACCTCTCAAACAGACGGCAAAAGAGCTTATAATATGCAAGAAAGGGCAGAGAGGGTGACTCATGAGCCCAGGTGGAGAACTTTTGGCCCAAGGACAGTGATAGGTGAAATTTCTAATGATATTCCAGCAAAAAAGAAAGCGCAATTTAATAGATTAAAGAAGATTCAGGGTTCTCTTGTTAATTCTTTGGAGAGGAATTATTGGGAAGCCCTGCCCAAATTGAATCTTTTGATAAATAAATTATCATTGTCTAAGAATATTCATGAGACTGCAATAAAGATTTACAAGGAAGTTGCACGGCAAAAATTAACAATGGGCAGAAGTATTGATGCTTTTGTTGCTGGCTCAGTGTATGCAGCAATAAGAATACAAAATAGCCCAAGATGGCTGGAAGAAATTATTAGCATGAGCCAACTGCCAACCAAATCTGTTAGCAGAAGTTTGAGTTTAATTATAAATCAGGTTTTGCCAAAATTTGATTACAAATATAAGCAATTATCCCCTTTTGTTTTGGTTCCAAGATTTATTCAAGAATTAAATATTGATTTTGAATATTCCACTAAAGCAATGGAATTGTTAAAAACTGCAGTTCATAAAGGGATGAAAAAGATGGGAAAAGACCCTAAAGGTTTGGCTGCTGCTGCAATATATTTAACTGTAAAATATACTAATAATAAAACAAGCCAATCTGAGATAGCTAATGTTTCAAAAATTACTGAAGTAACTCTTAGAACTAGGGCAAGAGAAATAAAAAAATATTTAAGATGAATAGAGGAAGCCTTATCTTTATCTCTTTAAAAAACCGAGAATTTATGTGATATTATGATTTCAAAACTAGTACCGGGAATGACTAATGTTCAACTTTTAGCAAAAGTGATTGCCAAGGATGCGCCAAGAACTGTTAAAACAAAATATGGCCAAGCAAAAGTATGCGATGCAACGCTAAAGGATGAAACAGGGCAAGTAGGGTTAACTCTTTGGTCTGACCAAATAAGCAAAGTCAAAGAGGGTGATGAGGTTGTAATTAAAGGTGCTTACACCTCTGAATGGCAGGGTGAAGTTAAACTTAACCTTCCCAAAAACTCCGAGATTTTAAAAAAGGAAGATTAAAAAAACCACACTTTTTTTCTCCGCTTTTTTTAATTTTTTTTATTTTTTTAAAAAATCATTGATTCCGTAAGGCTTTTTAGAATAATTATTCTTTGCATGCTCAACAATTAATGCATGAAATTCTTGAAATAACTTGTAATCCTTAGCTAAATTAGATTCAAAAAAAGCCCTGAGGGTTTCATAATCATTTGAATCAATTAAACCCAAATGGTTAACAACTCTTTTAGTGTAAGCATCTATAACAAAAACAGGCACATTATAAGCATAGAGCAAGATAGAGTCAGCTGTTTCTTTGCCAATTCCCTTAACTTTTAACAGTTCATCCCTAAATGGAACTCTACCCCTAAGGTTTAAATAAAATCTTGAAAAATTAGCCAAATACTTTGATTTTAAGTTAAAATAACCGCTGGGTTTGATTAATCCCTTAACTTTTTCAGCATTATCAATAATTTTTTTTGGGCTCAAAAGATTATTTTCAAATAAATTATTTAATGATTTTTCAACATTAATCCAGTTAGTATTCTGTGTTAATATTGCTCCAATGCATATTTGAAATCTTTGCGAATCATTTTTCAAAAAAGCATAATCTTTAGGATGATAGCCTTTTATTGAACCGGTTTTTGTAGGATTAACTCCTTTGTAATTAATTATTGGCCACCATCCTTGATAGCCATATTTTTTCAGCAATTCATTATAGATACTTAATAAGTTAATCATAAAAAATAAAAAAAAATAATTTCTAAAAATAAGAAATTATCTTACTCTTTCTTTTCAGTCTCAGCAGGAGCAACTGTAGTTTCAGCAGGAGCTTTTGCTTCTGTATTAGGTTCAGCTGTAACTTTTTGCTTTTTAGGCATTGCCTTGTAAGCTTCCATTAATTCCTTGAATGCATCAACCAAGAATTGTTGCAGTTCTTCGCTTGCTGCGAATCCTAAGCTATTCTTGTATCTTTTCATGTCATTCTGAGTCTTAAAACCTTTACTGATTGAAAAAAACACGTTCTCGCTGTCGTTTGTTTCTTTCAAAGCAACTTCTATAAAGTTCCTTGTTCCATACTCTTTTTCCATACTTTTTATTGTCTTAAACATAGGTTTTTGACCTTGTTGTCCGTTTTCATCCATTTTCTAAAACACCTCTTAGTTAAATTAAATAAAAAAAATTAAGTGGCTATTCTTAAAATTTTTCATTTTGTAAAAAAATAATTAAAAGAAAATCTTTATATTAATTCTCAATCTATTATTTTTTATAATAATATGATTCAGCCACATTTGAGAGTTGAAAAAGTTTGCAAGCATTGCATACTTGTAGGCGACCCTGGCAGAGTAGTTCGAATTTCTAATATTTTAAAAGACTCTAAAAAAATTTCAGACAACAGAGGATTGCCTGTTTATGAAGGAAGCTATGAAGGAATAAGAATTACAGTTGTTTGCGCTGGGATGGGAGGGCCAAGCATGGCAATCGTTGCTGAAGAGCTAATTAATGCAGGAGCAAAAATATTAATACGCATTGGCAGCGGCGCAGGATTAAAAAAAGAGATGCGCACAGGAGATAGCATAATAAGCACTGGGATTTATAAGGAAGAAGCAGCCACTACTGCTTACGTGCCTGCTAATTATCCTGCAATTCCTGATTTTGAAGTTTTGACTGCATTGATTGAAAGCGCAAAAGAATCTAAGTCCAAGTTTTATTATGGCCCAACAATATGCTGCGACGGATTGTATTCTAAAAAGCATTGGGAAACAATGAATTACTGGAGTGATTATGGATTAATAGGAAGCGAAATGGAAGGCTCAATGCTTTTTACCATAGCTTTAATGAGGGGAGTAAAGGCAGGAATGATTTTTCATGTTGGAATCAACCCAAAAATAAAAGAGAATTTTAAGGATGTAATCAGCCAGGAAAAGGCAAGGATTGCAGGAGAAGAAAAAAATATCATGATAGCGCTAAGTGCTATAAAAAAACTATCAAAGGAGGTGAAAAAATAAATGGCGAAAAAAAATTCAAGCTTTGTGGACAAATTAAAAAGCGAATTCTCAACAACTGCATTAGTATTAATACCAATAGGAATAGCAATAAACCAGATTGGAAGATTAATATCAACAGCTTTGGCATTACCAGTATTCCTTGATACTATAGGAACAGTATTTATGGCAATGCTTGCAGGCCCTTGGGTTGCAGGAATTGGAGGATTCTTAACAAATGTTGTTACAGCAATAGCTTATGGAAGACCAACTTCAGTATTCTTCGGAACAGTTCAGTTGTTCATAGGTATAGTTGTAGGATTGTTTGTCTACAAAGGATGGCTTAAAAAACCTTTACCTGTATTAGGAACTGGTGTTTTATTGGCAGTAACTGCTGCTTTTGTAAGCTCAATTATAAGCACATTGGTTGCAGGAGGAGTTAGCGGCTCAGGAGTTGATGTAGTAGTTGCAGTCTTTTTAGCTGCAGGACAGAAATACTGGACTTCTATGGTTGGAGCAAGAATAATTACTGAATCAATTGACAAAATAATTGCTGTCTTTGTACCTTGGTTATCTGTAAAAAGATTGCCTGAGAAATACGCAAGGCTTTTCAAGTACACTAACAAGATAAGATAAAAGTTTTTTAATTTTTTTTTAATTTTTTTTTTAATTAGTTAACTTTTTTAATAATCTAAGCCATTTTATTTGTATTAATGGCAAGCATAGGTTTAAGTTCATACATAGAGAAAGATTCATATTTTCATAAAATAAACCCTTTGACAAAGCTAGTGATTCTTCTTTGCGTAATAATCTTATCCTTCGCATTAAGCGGCTTTGTTTATATACTGCTTTTATTGTTAATAATAATACCAATAGCTATTAAGTCAAAAGTTTTAAGCCTGACATTTAAGCCAATATCTAAACTGTCTTTCATGTTCATTTTATTATTCATTATTCAGGGATTGTTTCACCCTTACGCCACTGACAAATTGATGGATTTACCTTTTGGCTTCATTTTATGGGCTGATGGCTTGCTTTATGCAGCATATATTGCTTCAAGGCTTTTTGTCATGATGGTTTTTGGATACTGGTTCGTTTTAACAACCCACCCAGGAGATCTTGTTTCTTCTCTCACCCAAATAGGCTTGCCTCATGCCCTTGGTTACATAATACTTACAACTTTGCAGATAATTCCAAGAATTGGTGCGCAAATGCAGACAATTATTGACGCGCAAAGAAGCAGAGGATTAGAAACTCAAGGCAATTTAATCCAAAGATTAAAATCTTACATGCCTTTGCTTGGGCCATTATTTATGGGTTCTGTTCAGCAGTCAGTTGAAAAATCCATGGCTTTAGAGGCTAGGGCTTTTTCAGCCAAGTGCAAAAAAACTAGCTACAGAAAAACAACAATCAAAGCAGCTGACAAGATAATAATGCTTATTGCTGTAGCTTTTTCAATAATATGGGGTGTATTGTCATGGACATTGTGACTTTCAAAAATTTTTCATGGAAATATTCGGGATATAGGGGATGGACTTTGCATAACATTAATCTTTCAATAAATAAAGGGGAATTTATTGGCATTATTGGAAAAATTGGCTCAGGAAGAACAACTTTTTGCTCATCAATGCTAGGATTAATTCCTCATTTTTATCCAGGAATCATGGAAGGTGAGATAATTGTTGACGGGATCAATGTGAAAGAGGCGAGCATTTCTGAGCTTTCAACACATGTTGGATTGGCTTTCCAGTCACCTGCCAATCAGTTAACTGGAGCTGGAACTACTAATGAGGAAGAATTGGCTTTTGGTCTTCAAAACTTAGGAGTGCCTTATGAGGAGATGCATAAACGGGTTAAAGAGATGCTTGAACTTATAGGGCTAGAAAATTTTTCCAAAAGAAGCCCTTTTGAGCTTTCAGGAGGACAGCAGCAAAAAATTGCAATTGCCAGCGTTTTAATAATGAACCCTACGGTGTTAGTGCTTGATGAGCCAACCAGTCAGCTTGACCCTTTAGGAACTGAACAAGTCTTTGATATGGTCAAGAAATTGTCAAAGAAAGGAATAACTATAATCATGAGCACTAATAATGTAAATTATTTGTCAAAATTCGCTGACAGGATTGTTTTATTTGACAATGCAATTGTTAAGGTTGATACTGCCAATAAAATACTCACTGATGTTAATCTTTTAGCAAAGCATTCATTGACTCATTCTGACATTACTGAGGTTTCAATAAGGCTTAAAAAAATGGGCTTATATAAGGGAGAATTGCTTGTGAATTTTGATGATTTGAAAAAAGTAGTAAAGGAGTTGATTAAATGAGTTTAATTCAAATTAAAAATGTGTACTTTGAGTATAAGGAAGGGGTTAGTGTTCTTAAAAATATTAATCTTGATTTGAATAAAGGTGAAGTTGTGGCAATTATTGGGCAGAATGGCTCAGGAAAAACAACACTAGTTAAGCATTTTAACGGGCTCTTAAGGCCGACTAAAGGAGAAATATTGATTAATAATGAGCCAACCGTTAAAAAAACGGTTGCTGAGTTGTCACATACTTGCGGTTACGTTTTCCAGAATCCTGATGACCAAATTTTTAACTCAGTTGTTTGGGATGAGGTTGCTTTCGGGCCAAGCAATTTGGGCTTAAAAGGAATAGAATTAAAGGTAAGGGTTGATGAAGCCCTTAAAACTGTAGGTTTATATGAACAGAGAAAAAAGCATCCTTTGGATTTGGATTTGAACCAGAAAAAATTAGTGGCAATTGCTTCAATTGTTGCAATGAATCCTGAGCTAATAATTTTAGATGAACCGACCACTGGCCAAGACCATGCCGGATTAATCATGGTTGAAGCCTTGATTAATAAATTAAGAAAAACGCATACTATTATAATTATTTCCCATGACATGAACTTGGTTGCCAGGGTAACTAACAGAATAATAATGATGTGCAATGGAGAAATAATCTTTGACGGTCCGCCCAAGGAAGCATTCACAAAGAATGCTTTGATGAAAAAGACTTACTTGAAACCTCCAATCATCACTGAATTAGCACAAAGCATTAAGGGTTTTGGCAGGGACATTTTGACAGTTAATGAATTCATGGATGAATTAGTCAAATTAAGGAAGAGAAGAAGAAAATAATTTCTTCAATTTAAATAATAAAATGAATTCTTTGCCCTCAAAAGTTTTGTATAACTCAGGATTTATT
>JBAZFK010000019.1:0-12960 GCA_041653395.1 Candidatus Nanoarchaeia archaeon | reverse complement strand
AAAGATTTTGATAATTTAATAAAATTTTTCAGCAAAATATGAATTTTTTTTAATTCATTGATTCCAATTCTTTCAATGTTCCTTTAAAAGCCCCTAAAGAGAACCTAAGCTCTTTTTTCAAATCTTTCTTGCTTAAGTTTTTTGATTTTTCATAAGTATATTTTAATCCATCTCCAATGTTTCCTAAAAAACAATAAAATATTGCTTTCTTTAAATCATCTTTCTTAAAATTCATTGCTTTCAAAATAACATCTTTATTTAATGTGTGAATATCATCAAACTCATTAGGATTATATATGAAACTAAAATCTGAAGTGTAAGTCCTTAAAGGATTGCCTGAAATTAGCCAGTCAAAATCAATCAAACCTTTAAATTTCTTGTTTTCAACTATTATGTTTCCAAAATGAAGATCCGGAAAAACAAGTTTAGAATATTTAGAATCAAGCAAGTTCATATTTTTTTTAATAACATTATTGGCAGAATCATAAAAATCCTGACTTATTACATTCTCATTTTTTAAAAAATCCAAATTATTAATCATTGCTTTAGCCTCTTTTTTTTCAGAGGAATACATGCCAACATATTCTTTTCCTTGTCTTATTATTGTTCCAAAGCCTTTCATCTTTATTTTAGAAACATTTTTAGCAGCCTTAATAGCATCTTTAAATAATTCATAAATCTCCTCTTTTGTCAGCTTATGTTTTTCAACCAAATTACTCATAACGACTCCAGGTACTTTTTCCATAATAAAATAAAAATTACCACTAGAAAGTTTTCCTGAATCTATTATTTTAGCTTTCATTGCTCCAACTTTTTTTAGCTTATTATAAAAATAAAGTGTTTTTTCTAAGGTATAATCAGCAATTCTAACATCCTTTCCAGCCCTAACAATATAATCACCTTTATTAGTATTAGCCTCAAAAACATCATTAGAGTAGCCTCCGCTAAGCCTTTCAAGGCTTGATAATTCATAGCCTAATCCAGTAATTATTTTTTTAATCTCAGCTTTGCTGTTCATGATAAAATATAAGAATTAGTTCTATTTAAAAAATATTATCTACTAAGTTTAGTATGGATTTTAAAAAAGAATTGTCAATTATGTGGAAGTTTTATTTAATAACTATTTTAGATGCTTTGCAACTGCTTTCCGGAAGCGTTTTCATCCTTTATTTATACACTATCGGCTTTTCAACAACGTCGCTTGGAATAATTTTTGCACTAATGTCAGTTATTAGAATAATTTTTGAAATACCTACAGGGGTTGTAGCTGATGTTTTTGGAAGAAAAATAAGCACAATAATAAGCTACATAATTATTCTTTTTCAAATAATTATTTATTATTTCACTCAGAATCATTTATGGATAATTATTGCGCTTTTAGTTTACAGCTTCGGATTCACTTTTAAGTCAGGAGCCAGTGATGCTTGGAGAATAGATTGCTATCTTCATGGTGGAAATAAGAAATATTTGAACCGAGTGATTTCAAGAAATACCTTAATTTATACTATTGCAGGATTTTTGGCAAATATTTTTGCTTCAACAATTCTTTTAATTTTTGAACCAATTTATGGATTTGTTAATAGCGTTAAATTCATGTTTTTGATTGAAATCATATTAATGATTTTGCTTATTATTGTTGCTTTTTTTACTAGCGAGCCTTATTTTAAAAAAAAGAAAATAAAATTATACTTTGCTAATTCCATAAAGGAATCACGAATAATGATCAAAGAATCCTTTAATGAGATTAAAATAAATAAAAAATTATTCTTAATATTTACTGCGAGTTTTGTTTTTATTTTAGGTTCTTACGCTGCGCAAGAAGGGGCGCAGATCCATTTCACTGACAACAATATTAATTCCTCATATTTTGGAATAATTTATGGAATAGGCTTCATTTTCAGCTCTTTAGCATTAATGTTTAGCGAAAAAATCACAAAAAAGTTTGGAATAAAAAAATTAATACTTTATTCAAGCACCATATTATTTTTTATCTATTTATTATTCGGATTTAATTTTGGATGGTTCTTGGTTCCAATACTGCTTTTGATGTTTTTCTTCTGGGACCTTTTAATGAACAATGTTTCAATAAAATTGAATGAAATAATACCCCCAAAATTAAGGGCGACTATTCTATCTTTTAAAGGAATTACTGATGTTATACCCACAATCCTTAGCCAAGTATTCTTATTTGGTTTAATAGGCACTTATTTTAGTATGAGTTATGCCTTAATATTCAGCAGCTTTTTTATCCTTGCAAGCATTTTTTTCTTTAAAAAAATTTAACTTATTATTTTCTTTTCTCGCATTTTTTATTGCATCCGTGGCACTCATGCCTTACAAATGATTGCTTGTTCTTATTTTCATAATTGTCAATTGCTGCATTTAATGCCTCTTCAGCCAAGTTGGAGCAATGCATCTTTAATTTAGGCAAGCCTTCCAATTCTTTTGCCACGTCAGCTTTAGTGATTTTTCTGGCTTCCTCCAAAGTCTTGCCTTTGGCCAATTGAGTAATCATTGAGGATGTTGCTATTGCTGAAGCGCAGCCAAAAGTCTTGAACTTGATATTTTTAATCTTGTTATTTTCAACTTTTATCTGAATCTCCATAACGTCGCCGCAGACTGGGTTTCCCACTTTGCCAACCCCATCAGGGTTTTTCAGCTCTCCTACATTCATTGGGTGAGTGAAATTCTCTATTACTTTCTTGGAATACATCATTTTTTGTCACCTGAATATAAAGGGCTCATAGCTCTTAATTTGGTAATTATTGGCTTTAAAACTTTAATTAAATAATCAATCTCTTTAATAGTGTTATATTTGCTGAAGCTAAAACGTATGCTTCCATGGGCAGTCTCATGCGTTAATCCCATAGCTAACAAGACATGCGAAGCTTCTAAGGATGTTGAAGAGCAGGCGCTTCCGGTTGAGACCATTATTCCTTTTTCGCTAAGCATTAAAAGTATTGATTCGCCTTCTATTCCAATAAATGAGAAATTAACATTGTTACAAAGCCTATCATTTACTGTTGCCCCGTTTAATTTCACATCAGGAATATTTTTAGAAATCTTGTCAATTGCATAATCCCTTAATTTAATCATGTAATTAATATTTTTTTGGCTGGAGATTTGGACTGCTTTAGCAAAGCCAATAATACCTGAAACATTCTCAGTTCCAGCCCTAAGTCTGAACTCGTGGCTTCCTCCGCTCTGCCAAGCTTTAATCTTAGTGCCTTTTTTGATATATAATGCGCCGACGCCTTTAGGGCCATGAATCTTATGTGCATTAATTGTAAGCAAATCAATATTTATCTCTTTTACATTGATTGGCACTTTAGTATATGACTGGCACGCGTCTGAATGGAAATAAACGCTTTTTTCTTTGCAGATTTTTCCAATCTCTGAAATATTGTTAATTGTGCCAACTTCATTATTGGCGTGCATTATAGTAACAAGGCAGGTTTTTGTAGTGATTGCTTTTTTTACATCTTTGGAATTAACCCTACCTTCATTGTCAACATCTAAATAAGTCACTTTAAAGCCTTGGCTTTCCAGCCATTTGCATGAGTTAAGCACGCAATCATGCTCAACTTTGCTAGTAATAATATGATTTTTTTCCTTATTTGAAAACGCTATTGATTTTATTGCAAAATTATTGGACTCTGTTCCGCCGGAAGTGAAAATTATCTCTTCAGGAGAAGCATTAATTGAGTCTGCTATAACTTTTCTTGCTTTTTCTAGCGCTTCTTTTGCAGTTTGCCCCATTTTATGAATGCTTGAAGCATTAGCGTAATTTTTGTCAAAAAAAGGAGTCATTGCTTTCAAGACTGCACTATCAACTTTTGTGCTTGCAGCATTGTCAAAATAAATCATTTGCAGCAGCACCCCTCTTCGCATTCAGTAGTTTCAATGCTTTTATGAATCTTGCATAGGCAATTATTTTTTCTTATAAATGAGCAAAGATTGTTAATCTCTTTAATAGTGCAGGATTTATTAGTGGAAATATTCTTGGCTGACTCTTTTATTTTTGCAAGAGTGGCTTTGTCAAACTTTATATTTGCAGTGGCTCTTTTAGACTTAACATACTGGCATACTGCAGCTCCGCTTATCCCGAGCAATTTTGAGATGCTTTTTTGGTTTAATTTGTTTTTAGACAATTCAACAGCCAGCTGCTTTCTTATTGCAGGTATTACATAATTTGCTTCAATCTCTTGCGGCTGCTTCATAATATTAACACCGTTAATAAATTAACAGTGTTAATTTAAAAAGCTTATTATTAGTTGAATAAAATATTCTTTATCAATATTAGCAATCCTCCAATTAATTGCATCTGAATAATGCTTACTCCAAATGCAAAAAACGAATAAACCTAAATACCTTTATTTGCAACCCCTATTTCGGAAAAAATAGGCGCCAAATCAATAAATGCAGTTGCCAAAAAAATATACAATAAATTCTTGTTCATCCAATAATAATAATTATTCCTTAATAAATGATGGCTTATTTATTACTATAAAAAAATCTTTTTATAAACTTTAATTAAGCCATAAAGTAAGCCCGTCTTTTTCAAACCTTGGCACTAAATGCAAATGGAAGTGAAAAACTGACTGCTGAGCATTCTTGCCGCTGGCATTTAGCAAATTAACATCATTTACTCTTAATTTTTTCTTGTATTTCAATGCCAATTCTTTGGCAACAACAATTATTCTTTCCAATTCTTTATTAGGAATATCAAAAAGGTTTTCATAATGCTTTTTAGGAACTATTAAAGTATGATTCTTACTAACAGGATTAGAATCCAAAAAAGCAACCACCAAATCATCCTCAAAAACAATATTGGATTTAATCTCTTTATTTGTAATTTTGCAAAAAATGCACTCACTCATAATATAAAACCAATGAATTAATCATTTATTAATATTTTTTTGATTAATTCATTGACTTCTTTATAATGCTGCACGTGAACTAAGTGAAAGCCGTTTAAAGCGAATAATTCATAATTTTTCAAAGGCAAATAATTGTTGACAATCTCATCCTGCCTAGATTTAATAACATAAGCTTTCTGGCTGACTCTTGGAATAATTTCAGCTCTGGCATTCTCAATTATTGCTTTATGAACATATTCAGGAGTCTGAAGCAGCATTTTAGCATACTCATCCAGCAATCCATAGTATTCGTAAATATTATAAGATTTGACAAATAATTTTAAGATAAATTTAGGAGCAAATCTTGAGAAAAATTCGCTAATTAAAAAGAATAAGCTGATTGATTTAACCCCAAAAGCAGGATTAATAAGTATTAACTTTTTAACCTTGATTTTCTCGCTAATTTTACAAGCCAAAAAACCTCCCATACTAAATCCGATAATAATTGGATTAATTATTTTCTCTTTTTTCAAAAAATCAAGGATTAATTTTATTCCATAACCTGATCTATAATATTTGGCATTTTTTGGCTTATCGCTTTTGCCATGGCCTAGCATATCAAATGCTAAAATTGAATAATTTTTCTTTAAAGCATTAATTTGGTGAGTAAATTCAGTATAATCCCCTGCGAGTCCGTGCAAAAAAACAATGAAAGGTTTACCCTTAATCTTGTTAAACCAATAATTAATCCTGAAGCCTTCAGGAGTTGTAAACAGCATGAATTAATCTATTTAATTATCAAGTTTTAAAATTATTGGATTAGAAACTTTTAAAGACGAAACTAGAATATAAATTATTATGGCTTATGATGTAATTTTTATCACTGGAGAGCCATTCTCTGATAATCCCTTGTGCGGAATAGCAATACTTAAAAGATTATTAGAAAAAAATGGCTACACTGTAGGAATAATAATCCCTGAAAAAAGCGAGGATGTGACTAAATTAGGCAAGCCTAACTTATTTTTTGGAGTTACTTCAGGAAGCATT
Source organism: Candidatus Nanoarchaeia archaeon (assembly GCA_041653395.1). Classification (GTDB taxonomy): domain Archaea; phylum Nanobdellota; class Nanobdellia; order Tiddalikarchaeales; family Tiddalikarchaeaceae; genus JAQTTT01. The sequence continues at coordinate 7,054 of JBAZFK010000019.1, read as the reverse complement.
GATTCAATGGTAAGAAACTACACACCAATGAACAAGAAAAGAATAGATGACCCTTACACTAAAAAAATGCCAATAATTCCAGACAGGGCAGTAATAGTTTATAGCAACTGGATAAAGCAGCATTTTAAAGACTCCATTGTTGTGCTTGGAGGGGTTGAAGCATCGCTTAGAAGATTCACACATTTTGACTACTGGAGCAACTCGTTAAGGCATTCAATATTTATTGACTCAAAGGCAAACATATTGGTTTATGGTAATGGAGAAAAACAGGCATTAGAATTAGCAAAACGAATCAAAGAAGAAAAAGATTTAGCAGGAATAAAAGGGACTTTAATTAAATCAAGGGAACTGCCAAACGAATTCATACTCTTGCCAAGCCATGATGAAGTTATGACAGATAAATTAAAATTTTGTGATATGCAGAACTTATTAACTAACTATAAAAACTTGGCAGAGAAGGATGGCAATTTTTACCTACTGCAATACAAGTACCCTGAATATACCTCTAAAGACTTGGATGAATACTATGAGCTTCCATATAATAGGGATTCAGATAAATCATTTCTTAAAGGCTTTGAATTCAGTGTTGTAACTCATAGAGGCTGCATTGGAAACTGCAACTTTTGCTCGCTTAAACTTTTGCAAGGAGACAAGATTATCTCAAGAACAAAAGAGTCAATAATTAGAGAAGTGAACTACTTGACTACTTTGCCGAACTTTAAAGGTTACATTGATGACTTGGGAGGGCCTGCAGCAAACATGTACGGAATGGACTGTAATAAGTGCGAAAAAGCATGCATTGAATGCAATAACTTAGATAAAAGCAACAAAAAATTAATTGAACTATTAAAAGAGCTAAGAAAGATTCCTAAAATAAAAAAGATTTATGTAAGAAGCGGAGTAAGGTATGATTTAACAACTACTCCTTATTTAAAAGAGCTAATAAATTATCACTTGTCTGGGCAGCTAAAAATAGCCCCAGAGCATGTGTCAAAGAATGTTTTGGAACTAATGAACAAGAATAAAGGAAACTTGAAAGAGTTCATTAAAACTTTCAAAGAACTTGGAGGAAAACTGTCATATTATTTCATGACTGGACATCCTGGTTCAACAATTAAGGATGCGCAACTCTTAGGAAAAGAATTGAAAAATTTGGAGAATGCAGAAGCTGTGCAGCTGTTCACTCCAACACCAATGACTGTATCAACCTGCATGTATTACACAGGATTTAATCCAAAAACTAAAAAGCCTATTTATGTTCCTAGAACTTTCAAGGAAAAAAAGATGCAAAAAAGGACATTAATATAAATTATTTTCTCTGTGTTAAATCATAAGGGGCTTTCATGAATTCTATTAATTTTTTATACTTGCCTGTCAAAAAAACATCAATTATTAATCCTGTTTGCCCGTTTTTTATTAATTTGAAAAGTATTCTAATAATCCTTTTAGGGTTTTTATAAAAATAGTAAGTCAAGTCATTTTTTATCTTGAACAATTCTTTTTGGCTAAAATTTGAGAATTTCTTGTCAGTCATCACGCTGTACTCATTGTTTTTAATAAGCCCTTTTTCATGAGCTTCCTCCCATAACTTTGAGCCTTTAAGATAATACAATAAACCATTTAACATTATATCCCAAGGGTATTTGTCAAAGAAGTTCTTAGTGTTTTCGAAATGCTCCATTTTTTCAATGGGCGCGCCAATCATTAAATAGCCAAATGTTATTATGCCAACCTTGTCTGCAATAGTAATTGCATCTATTTCCTGCCCAACTGTAGTTCTTTTATTATAATAATCAAGCACGTCCTGATTAACGCTTTCAATTCCAAACATTATCATAATCACTCCAGCCTTTTTCAGCTTCTTGTATAGTTCATAATCAGCCCTGTCAACCCTCCCCTGCATTATCATTTTTATCCTGATTTTTTCCTCAATGATTCTGTCCATTATTTCCAGTGCCCTTTTTTTGCTGAGCAAGAAATTATCATCACCAAAAAATAAGTACTCATAACCTTCAGCCACTCTTTGCTTGATTTCTTTAATCACATTATCAACGCTTCTTTGCCTGTAAACAATCCTCCCTCTATGAGTGCAGTATTTGCAGTCAAAAGGGCATCCTCTTGAGCTAATGATTGAAGCAATGTTTAGTTTAATTCCAGAAATGTAGCCATAATTCTTGTTTTTTGACAGTTCAAGAGCTGGAAACAAACTGTCATTTAAATCCTTGCATTTCATAATGCCAGGATTACGCATAGTTTTCCCGTTTTTTTTATAGATTAATCCCGGAAGATTCAAGGGCTTTTTTAAAGTAACTTTTTTGATAATAGTTGCTATGTAACTTTCAGCTTCACCTATGCAGGTTAAGTCGCTGCCAGCAACTAATTGCTCGCTCATGTTGCAGTAAGGGCCTCCGCAAATAATGCATAATTTTGGGTTTATTTTTCTAGCGTCTTTTATTATTTTTAGCACATTACTTATTGTTCCAGTATAGCAGGTTATTAGCAAGAACTCCTGCTCTTTTAGTAATTTCAAAAATTCTTCTTTTGCAAACTTGTCAACATTCAAATCAACATAAGTAACCTCATGCCCTTCTTTAATCAATGGAGAAGCTAAGTATAATAATCCTAAAGGAGGAGATAAGCTTTCATTTTCCTTCCACTCATTGTCAAAAGAGTAGTCCATAAAAGAGGCGTGCAACAATAATATTTTTTTCATAATACTATTATAAAATAATAATTTAAATAACCAATTATTTTATTCATTCATACCATATTGCTGTAATAGGGTCAAGTTTTGCTGCTTCTTTTGCAGGGAAATATCCGCTCAATGCTCCAATCAGCACGCTAAATATTGCAGAGCCAAAAATTAAGGGCAAACTTATAACATAACTTAATGAAATATTTGATAATATTAATGGAGCCAAGCTGATTAATATCACTGATAATCCTAATCCTATTATTATACCACCAATGCCTCCAAGCAGGCTTATCATCATTGACTCTAATAAGAATAATAATTCAATATCCTTGTTAGTGGCGCCTATTGCTTTCATTATTCCAATCTCCCTGGTTTTTTCATAGACACTAGTATACATTGTGTTGGAAATGCTTATTGCTCCAACCAATAAGCTTATTGCTGCAATGCCTGACAAGAAAATTGTCAAGGTGCTCATAATATCGCTCACTGAAGAGAGCATGCTGGTCATGTCAGATATTGCAAAATCCTCCTCTCCTTCTTCCTTGTCATGTGTTGCTCTCAGTGCATCCATTATTGCCTCCTTTGTCTTTTCAAAATAATTGACATCTTTAGGCTTGACTGAGATTGACTGGAAATTCTCCTCATAATCGCTAATAAGCCTTTCAGTTTCATCATAATCAACAAGTATTTGGCTGTCAAGGCTGTCAAAGCCTCCCTGTTCTTCCATGATTCCGACAACCCTGTACTCATAAGTTTCGTTTATTATTATTGTGTCACCAATTGTGATATTCTCCGAAAACATGCCATTAGCTACCTTGTACCCAATTACTGCCCTTGCGTAATCGCCTGAAGAAATCATCTCCCCTTCATTGAAATCAACCTCGCCGTTCACTGTCTCGTAAGCTTCAGGCATTATGAAATTCACAGTTGCTGAAAATGACTCATCAGCGAACTCCACAGAATACCTTGAGCTGACTAAAGGGTAAGCTGAATCCACTAGGTTAAGGGATAATATTGCATTCAAGTCATCAGGCGTTAAATATGCACTTGCTTCTTGCCCAAATCCCTGACGATTCATCATTGGGCCTTGCATTGCAACAGCCCTAGTTTCGCTTCCAGCTCTGACTGTAATAATGTCTGAGCTGAAATCTTCAAGCTGTGAGTTAATACCACTATTGATACTTATTCCAAGAGTCATTAAGCCGACAACGCTTGCTATTCCAATCACTATCCCTATAATTGTAAGCCAGCTCCTAAGTCCTTTGAACTCAACATTCTTAAGTGTCAGTCTTAAATAATCCTTGAATTTCATTAATTAATCACTTCTTTTATTTTCTTTTTCCTTTTTTGCTTTTTTATGTTTTCTTTTTATTATGAAAACTATTGTAGCTCCAATTGACGAAATAATTACTCCTGCTCCAATAAGTATTCCTGTCAAATTAACTGTTGATTGCTGCTGGCTACCGAATCCTCCCATACCCATAGGCCCCATATTTGAAAATCTATCTGAATCATTCATTAAGGGTCTAGAAGAATTCATATTAACAGAGGCATAAGTTGCATTTGAGCTTACTGTAATTTTTTTCGAAATATCAACAGATTTTCTTTCGCCAAAAGGATTAGTGTAAGAAACCTCGAAGTTCAATGTTCCATCAAACTCCCTTAAAGGAGTTAATTCAACAGTTATTGAGCCATAATTGCCTGATTCAAGCGCTCCAAGGTAAGATTCTCCTGAAATAATTAAATAATAGCTACTTTCAAGAAGCCTTAAGCTGACAGAATTAGCATCAGTTAAGCCAATATTTGCAAGCGAGAACTTGGCAGTAACTGTTGAGCTTTCAGTTATAGTTTTACTGAACAATTCGAACTCGCAGCCTCCGCCAAGAACTATTGCAAAATTGCCACTTGATGAATAATCACCATAATCTATTGTGTAAGTTAAAGTTTTAGAGCCAACAGTGTCTGAAGAGCTTGAAACCAACTGCACATTAAAATCAACGCTTTCGCCAGCAGGTATATCCTGTAAACTAAACGTGTTGGATGAATTATAAGTTGAAAAAACTTCAGAATCCAAAGTCATTTTCGGGCTTTTTGCAGTTTCTCCTCCTGTGTTTTTTATAACAAGAGTTGCTGTGAACTTTTCTCCAGGATTAATCAAATCATTGCTCAATCTTATAGTGTCAATTATCAGGTTAGGATTCATTTCACTGTTAATTATCTCCATGAAATGGCTTCCTGACAAATAAATATATGAATTGTAATCAGTTGATCCCTGCACAGTAGAGTACCTAAGAAGGTAATCAGCATTATAAACATCACTGGTAATATTATCAGCCACATTTATAGGAATATTAATAGTCTTTGTTTCTCCAGCAGTTATTGTGCCTGCTTTTATTAGGCATTCAGTTCTATAAACAAAGCACACATTCCTGTCTGAGCTGTAATAACTGCATGAAGTGCATAGATTAGCGGAAGACAATCCTTGAGCAAGGCTGTTCAGCCCGACTTCAACATCATAAGCATTGTCAGTTCCCTTGTTTTGAACACTAAGAGTTATGTATCCAGTTTGATCAGGATTCATATTAGTGTTTGATGAGCTTATCTGAAGCGTAACTGCGCTGAATCCAACATTAAGGATTATTGCAAAGCTAGCCAATAAACTCATTACTTTCAGTAATTTTGTATTTTCCATCACTTATCACCTTTCCATCCAATATTTTTATGATCCTAGGGGCTTGCATTGCGATCTTAGGATCATGAGTCACTATAATCAAAGTGTTTCCATCTTTCCATAATTTCTTGAAAATTTGAATCACTTCTTTTCCGGTCTTGCTGTCTAAATTGCCTGTTGGTTCATCAGCAAGAATTATTTTAGGAAAATTAGCCAGAGCCCTTGCAATAGCAACCCTTTGTTTCTGTCCTCCGCTTAACTGCCTAGGCAAATGATTAAGCCTTTTTTCCAGCCCAACCATTGACATCAAATCTTTAGCTCTTTTTAACCTGTAATTTTCCTCAATATTCAAAAGCATCATCGGAAGCTCCACATTCTCCATGGCAGTCAAGTTAGGCGTCAAAAAAAATGACTGAAAAATGAACCCAATAGTTTTACCCCTAAGCTTTGCCAATTTTTTTTCGCTTAATTTCTTTGAATTAATACCATTAATTATTATATCCCCGCTTGTAGGCCTGTCAAGCAACCCAAGCATATGCATTATGGTGCTTTTTCCGCTTCCGCTAGGGCCGTAAAGGGCTACGAATTCGCCTTCTTTTATTTTAATATTAATTCCATCAACTGCTTTCACAATAACTTCATCACTGAGCTTGTAATGCTTTTTTACATTAATGAACTCGAGCATTGCCTTTTCCATGAAACAAATCAATTCTGAAACCTTTTAATAACCTATCATGAAACCTTTTGAAACTACTATCTATTAATGATGAAACTATTTGAAACCAACATTTTTAAATGGCAAATATTTAATACTCAATCATGAAACGATTTGATACCATCAAAATATATTCAATAGTCATGGTTTTATGCTTTATGCTAGGAGGATTTAATCTAATCTCAAGCATTTTAACATTTGATATAAGAGCCTCTGACATGAATTTCATGAACACTTCTTCAAATGAAACATTTTGCGATAACTGTTCTTTCAATGAAAATTTTTCTATGCATAAACCTAGGGATGATTTTTTTAGGCAAGCAGGAATGAATCTATTAGTTTCAAATAGCATAATAACATTTGTCAATGGATTATTGTTCATATTTGCTGGACTAGTAATATATTTCTTGATAAGGAAAAAAGAGACTAAAATATTAAAAAAAAGCCTTATGGATTCAATGCTTCAGCCAAGTGAATTATCCATAATAAATTATTTGGAAAAAAATGAAGGCCAAGCAACGCAGAATGAATTAGTCAAAGAATTAGGATTAAGCAAAGTTATCATCTCAAGAGGGATTAAATCATTAGAAAACAAGAAATTAATAGAAAAAAACAAATACGGAATGACAAATAAGGTTTCACTTAAGCAATAATCACATCTCTTGTAGTCTTTTTATCCTGTCTTCTATTGGAGGATGAGTTGAGAATAAATTATTGATTGCATTGTTGTTTTTTCTAAAAGGGCTTGAAATGAATAAGTGAGCTGTTGCCTTATTTGCTGAATCAACCAAAGGGTCAGGGTCCATGCTTATTTTTTTCAAAGCATTAATGATTCCTGTCGGATTTCTTGTTAAAACAACACTGTTAGCATCTGCCAAGTATTCCCTTTGCCTGCTAACTGCCAACTGAATAAGCTTTCCAATAAGGGGGCTGAGTATTGCAAGCACCAAGCCTGCAAGGATGAAAATAACCT
>JBAZFK010000018.1:0-20680 GCA_041653395.1 Candidatus Nanoarchaeia archaeon | reverse complement strand
TGTTTCTTGCTTGGTTTAAAGCATCAAGAGGTTTAGTCATTTCCAAATTTTTAGACATTTCCATATCGGCATAAATATTGCCTAATATTTAAAAAACTTTTGATTAAATTTTGTTTTAAGACCTAATATCAGCATTATTATTGTTTAATTCATTGATAAACTAACAATTTTTTCATTTTTATTAAGGAAATGTTTATTCAAAAAAAAAATTGGCATTGCAAATATTAGAAAGTTTTTTAAAACAATATATGATTTGAATATAATTATGGCTATTAATCAAAGAAGGTCATTGAAAAAGGAAACAGGAGCAACTTACAGCAGGGATAGGAAAAAAAGGAAAGTTGAATTAGGCAGGCCTGCCAGCCTTACAAAGATTGGGGAAAATAAGGTTAAAAAAATAAGGACTATTGGAGGAAACTCTAAAGCCAGGGCTTTGCAATACTCAAATGTTACTGTTATGGATGGGAAGAAGAAAATCGTTGCAAAAATTATTCGTGTTGTTGAAAATGTCTCAAACAGGCATTATGTGCGTATGAATGTGATGACTAAAGGAGCAATTGTTGAAACTGACAAAGGAAAAGTAAAAATCACTAACAGGCCTGGGCAGTCAGGGCAAGTGCAGGGCGTGCTTGTTAAATAACTCTTTCTTAATAAAGTTTATATTATACTAATTCATTTACTAGTTTTATGAGTAAAGAAACTGTTTGCTGCCCAAAGTTCACTGAAAATGATGCTAAAGTTTGGAATGAAAAAACTTTTATATGGAAGGATAAAAAATTCATCAAAGGAAAAGTGTTCTCATTGTTTTACATGCCTATTAATTTCGGGCAAGTGATGAAAAGGATGGATAAGAACGCTAGGCTGTCGGATGCTAAGATTCTTGATAATTTATGCTTATCTGAGCATTCTTCAAAATGGAGCATGGATGTTTATTTGGCAGTTGATAAGGCTGTTAAGAATGAAAAAAATGTCACTCTTAGCGGGAAGTTCTTAAGCAAAGTCTATGAAGGGAGCTATAAAGACACTGATAAATGGTGCAGGGATTTCACCGAGTATGCGAAGAAGAAAAAGGCAACTATTAAGAACTGGTTTATGGGGTATACTACTTGCCCTAAATGCGCTAAAAAGTATGGAAAAAGTTATACTGTAATAATTGCCAAAATTTAGGGTTATCAAAACGTTTTTAAAACCTTTAAGCAATTATATTCTTAATAAAAAAGGAGATGATGTTTGGATGGTTAGTTATGTAACAATAAAATTACCAGATGATATACAAAGAAAGGCATTAGAGCTTTTCAATATTGCAAAGAATTCTGGAAAAATAAAAAAAGGAACAAATGAAGTAACAAAAGTTATTGAGAAAGGAACAGCTAAGCTGGTTTTAATAGCAGGAGATGTTAATCCACCTGAGATAGTAATGCACTTAGGGCCTTTATGCAATGAAAAGCAAATAAGCTACATATTCATAAATGATAAAAAAAGCATTGGCTCAGTTGTAGGAGTTAATGTAGGATGTTCTGCAGCAGCAATAATTGATGCTGGCGAAGGCAAAAACTTGCTAAGGGATGTTGTTGATTCAATAAAGCAGTTTAAAAAGTGATTATATTGAAAGAAAAAAAAGTTGAAGAATCGAAAGAGAAGACTGAAAAAAAGCCGTCAAAAACTGTTGTGAATGATGAAAGGTTTCAGGGCAAAGTGATTGAGCTTATTGGAAGAACCGGAGCTAGAGGGGAAGCAACCCAGGCAAGAGTTAAGATATTAACAGGCTTTGATAAGGATAAAGTAATAAGAAGGAATATTAAAGGCCCGGTTAGAATTGATGACATCATAATCATGCTTGAAACTGAAATGGAAGCAGCCCCATTAAACACTAATAAGGAGAAAAGATAAGATGAAATGCAGTTTTTGTAATAATGTCATTGAAAAAGGCAAGGGAACTATTTTTGTAAGAAAGGATGGAAAAATTTTTGAATTCTGCAGTAGCAAGTGCGAAAAGAACCTGCTTAAGCTTAAAAGAAATCCTTTAAAAGTTAAATGGACTAATAAAGAATAATGGCTGATATTTTAGGTCAAGAAGCTAAAGATTATTATTCAAAAGAAAATGCTAAACTTTACGAGTTAAGCGGAGCTTATAGAAGAATTCAGGAATCAATGACTTATGATGCCTTAAGCATTAGCGAATTTAAGCCTGATTCTCTTGTTTTAGATTTAGGGTGCGGAACAGGCTTTTCGTTAAATGTGCTGAAAAAATCAGGATTCAATGCAGTTGGCATAGATGTAAGCTTTGAAATGGTTAAATATGCAAAGTCTAAAAACTTCAAAGTAATCCTCGGAAGCATGAACTCTCTGCCTTTTAAGAATGAAGCTTTTGATAATTTAATCTCTATCAGCGCTATTCAATGGGCTAATATAAAAGAATACGCTAAAATTCTTGATGAAATAAAAAGGGTGGTAAAAAAAGAGATAGTGATTCAGTTTTATCCTAAAGAAAAAGAGGAATTCGAGTATTTTTTGAAATTGGCAAAAAAAAGGTTTGCCTCTTTGGAGGTTTTCATAATAGGCCAAGGAGTTAAAGGAAAAAAATACATAAAGCTTAAAAAATGAAAATAAATATTATTATTCTATGAAAGCAATGATTATTTTATCAAAGGAAGAAACGAATTCGAAAGTAAAAAAGTTAGAAAAGAATGTTATTCAAATACTTGAAGAATTCAATGTTATGGCTAATGGCGGAGCAGCTGTTGAGTTAAGCTTTGAAGTTGACATGCCTGACTCTGATTTCAAGAAAGCACTCAAAAGCATTGAAAGTTATGCAAAAACTGACGGATTCACTGTAGAAGTCATTGAAGAGTAATCTTTTAAAGCTGTTCTTTTATATTTTTATTCTATGCACTTAAGAAGCCCTATCATTGTTGTAGTCGGCCATGTTGACCATGGCAAAAGCACTTTATTAGACAAGATCAGGCAAACAGCTGTCCAAAAAAATGAGGCAGGAGGCATAACCCAGTGCATTGGAGCAACAGAGATTCCAACCCACACCATTAAAGAGATTTGCGGAAAACTTCTTGACAAGATGAAGATTACTCTTGAAATCCCTGGGCTATTGGCTATTGACACTCCTGGCCATGAAGCTTTCACTAATTTAAGGAAAAGAGGAGGAAGCATTGCTGACTTGGCAATACTCGTTGTTGATATTACTCAGGGAGTTCAGCCTCAGACAAAGGAAAGCATTGAGATTTTGAAGCAGTTCAAGGTTCCTTTTGTTATAGCTGCAAACAAGGTTGATTTGATTCCTAATTGGAAAAAGCAGAAAACTTTATCATACACTGAAAGTTTGGCTTTTCAGAAAAATGAGGTTAAAGAATATGTTGATAAAAAAGTCTACAACTTAATGGCTGAGCTGGGAAATTACGGGATGAACTGCGACTTGTTCAATAAAGTCGCTGATTTCACGCAAAGCGTTGCAATAATTCCTTGCAGTGGAGTGACTGGAGAAGGAATAAGCGAGCTGTTGATGATGATTAGCGGGCTGTCCCAGAAATATTTGAAAAAAAAATTGGAAGTGACAGAAGGCTACGCTAAAGGAAGCGTGCTTGAAGTGAAAAACACTACAGGTTTAGGAACTACTATTGATGCAATAATTTATGATGGAATCTTAAAAAAGAACCAATTCTTGGTTGTTGGAGGAGTCTCTAAGCCTTTTATTACTAAGATAAGAGTGCTGCTCAAGCCTTGCGAGCTGCAGGAAATCAGGGACAAGAAGTGCTGCTTTGAGCATGTTGAAGAAGTCATTGCTGCAAAGGGTATAAGAATCTCTGCGCCTGAGCTTGAAAACGCAATAGCTGGCATGCCTATTCAAAGCGCTGACACTTTGAAAGAGGCTGAAAAAATAGCATTAACTATGCAAAAAGAGATTCAGTCAGTTCTTTTAAGAAATGACTCAGAAGGAATAATTATTAAGGCAGACAGCTTGGGAAGCATTGAAGCATTGGCTGGATTTTTAAGAAAGAACGGTTTAATGGTTGCAAGCAACGAAATTGGAGATATTAGCAAGATTGACATTATTAATTCAGCGCATATGAAAAGCAAGAACTTGTACTATGGAGTGATAATGGGCTTCAATGTCAAAGTAAGCGATGATGCAAACATTTTAGCTCTTGAAAATGACATAAAAATAATTAACAGCAATATCATTTATCGCTTGCTTGAATCTTATAATGAGTGGAAGGATTTTAAGATGGCTGAAAAGAAAAAATTGGAATTAAGCCTTGTTGTCTTACCTGGAAAAATCCAAGTAATGAGGGATTTCTTGTTCAGAAAATCTAAGCCAGCAGTTGTTGGAGTGAATGTTTTAGCTGGAAGCATTAAGCCAGGAGTAGAATTAATGAAAGAGAACGGAACAGTTATTGGAACAATAAAGCAATTGCAGAACCAGAATATTACTATTGCTAGTGCAAAAACAGGAGACAAGATTGCATGCAGCATTGACGGCGCAACTTATGAGAAAGATTTCTCAGACAACGAAATACTTTACACCTTCATTCCTGAAAAAGATTTTTTGAAAATAAAAAAAGGACTCGCAAGCTTTTTGTCAAAAAGCGAGATTGAATTATTAAAAGAGATTGCTGCAATGCAAAGAAAAGCAAACCCCTTATGGGGGCTTTAAGTTAAATTTTTTAAATTCTCATGTTATCTAAACTAGGTATGAATAAAGCTATCACTCCAATAATTAGTGTTATTTTATTGGTCTTAATTACTATTGTTGCAAGCGTTTCAGCTTATTTTTTCATCAATTCAAACATTATCAATTTAGAATCCCAAGGCAATTTAGATAATTATCCAGGGGCTGACAATTCAAGGCTTAATTTAGTCTCAATCACTGGCACTAAAGCTTTGGTCAGAAATGACGGCTCAACTCCTGTGAGCGAAATAATAGTTTTTATCAACGGAGAACTGCTAAATTACACCTTAGACACTCCAATCTTGCCTGGAGAAATATTCCAAATTAACTTCACAAGCCAAACAGCAGGAGAGGATTTGACAGTCAAAATACTCTATGGCAACGGAAAAGTAGAACAGGATATTAGTTATGGTGAAAATAATAATAAGGCTAATGATTTTTCAGAAGCACCTGACACAACAGTTTACTTTAACTCTTGGTGGAACACTGAAAATGCTGGGGAAAGCAGCAGCACTCAAATCAAGCTTCCAATATATGATGGAGGAACTTATGATTTTACAATTGACTGGGGAGATGGTAATATTGAAACTATTACAAGCTACACTGAAAACACTCACACTTACTCAAGCGCAGGAATCTATGAAATCAAGATTAATGGCACAATAGAAGGCTGGAGCTTTAACAATGCTGGAGACAAGCTGAAAATACTTAATATTACTTCTTGGGGAAATTTGAATTTAGAGAATACTGGAGGATACTTCTATGGTTGCAGCAATTTGGAAATCACAGCAACAGATATTTTGGACTTGACAGGAACAACGAACATGCAAAGCGCTTTCAGAGGCTGCTCAAGCTTGACAACAGTTCCAAGCATGAACAGCTGGGAAATGAGCAATGTTGAAAACACTAGCTACATGTTCCGCCAAGCTACTAATTTTAACCAAAATATTAAAGATTGGAATGTCAGCAATGTTGTTAGAATGATATTAATGTTTGCAGACACTAATGCTTTTAATCAGGATATCAATGATTGGGACGTCAGCAATGTAGTTTATATGAACAACATGTTTGACCATGCTTCAGCATTTAATCAGGATATTAGCAGTTGGAACACTAGCAGTGTTGAGGATATGACAGGAATGTTTTCTGGGGCAACAAATTTTAATCAAGATATTAATAATTGGGATGTGAGTAATACAGTGTATTTAAGGCAAATGTTTTATGGAGCAAGCAGTTTTAATCAACCTTTGAATTCCTGGGACACTAGCAGCTGCATAGATATGAGTTACATGTTCCGCCAAGCCACAAGTTTTAATAAACAGTTGGATAACTGGAATACTAATAATGTTACCAACATGTTGGGTATGTTTTATGGAGCAACAAGTTTTAACAGCAATATAAACACTTGGAACACTTCGAAGGTAACAATAATGGAAGATATGTTTAGGGATGCAGATAATTTTAATCAGGATATTGGAAACTGGGACACATCAAAAGTTACAACAATGAAGTATATGTTTAAAAGTTCTGATTTTAATCAAAATCTTAACTTATGGAATACTAGCTCTGTCACTGATATGTTTTGCATGTTCCAATATACTTCTTTTAATCAAAATATTGGTGATTGGGATACGAGCAAAGTTACAAATATGTATGGTATGTTTGAACAAAACATTTATTTTAATCAGGATATTGGCAGTTGGAACACTTCAAATGTTGCTAATATGATGTACATGTTTAGAGGCACTAGAAGTTTTAATCAGGATATAAGTTCTTGGGACACTTCAAATGTTTGGAGCATGAGTAATATGTTTAACTTTGCACGTAACTTTAATCAGCCAATAGGAAGCTGGAACATCAGCCATGTTTCATCAATGTATGCCATGTTCAGGGATGCTGATAATTTTAATCAGGATTTAAGCAGTTGGGACACTTCAAACGTGCTTACTATGCAAGAAGCTTTTTATGGAGCTTCAGCATTTAATCAACCAATAGGCACTTGGGATACTTCAAGAGTGACAACTATGTATTCAATGTTTGAGTACGCTTCAAGCTTTAATCAAGACATTAGCTCATGGGATGTTGACCAAGTAACTAGTTGCACTAATATTTTTGTTAGCTGCCCATTATACAATAATCCAAGTTACCAACCAGCATTAACATGCTCTCAATAATTAAATAAATTTAATCAAAAGATAAATTATAAAAAACTTGGATGAATCTTTGAGTCTAATGATTTATGACTGCGTGATTGTTGGAAGGGGCCCTGCAGGCTTAAGCGCTGCTATTTATTTGGCAAGGGCTGGCAAGAAAGTCTTGGTAATTGGAGGATTAAATAAGATTTGGAACTCTGAAGTAAAAATTAATAATTATTTTGGCATTGGAGAAATGACTGGAAAGGCTTTGATGGAAAAAGGCGAAGCCCAGGCTGAAGGCTTTGGCGCGCAAATAATTGATGCTTTAGTGACTAAAGTCACTATTAATGACAAGGGAGTATTTGCCTGCACTGCTAATTCTAAAGAATATTTTGGCAAGAAATTGTTAATCTCAACAGGCTCGGCTGCTATGAAAAAAGAGATTGTTAACCAGGATGATTTTATTGGAAGAGGTGTGAGTTTCTGCGTTCCGTGCGACGGCTTCTTTTTCAAGGACAAGAAAGTAATAGTTGTTGGCAATAGCGAATATGCACTAGAGGAAGCAATTGAATTATTGGATTACACTAAGGATGTGACTATTGTCACTAATGGCAAGAAATTAAACTTTGACAAAAAATTGCTTGACAAAAGAATTAAATTTGAAGAATACGCCATTGAAAAAATAATAGGAGACAAAAAAGTAAAAGGAATTAAAACTAACAAAAATGAAATAGTTCTTGATGGAATATTTATTGCTTCAGGCAACGCTGACTCTAGTGATTTGGCAAGAATGCTTGGAGTAATAAGTGAAAACAATAAAATAATAGTTGATGAAAATATGAAGACTAATATTCCCGGAGTTTTTGCTGCTGGAGACTGCACTCCTGGATTTGGGCAAATTGCAACAGCTGTAGCTAAAGGGGCAGTTGCAGGAATGGCAATATCTAAAGAGGTATGAATTATGAAAAAAACCAAGATTGTTTGCACTATTGGCCCTGCTTGCATTGATAAGGAGACAATGAAAGAAATGTTTTTGCACGGCATGAATGCTATAAGGATTAATATGAGCCACGGGGATTTTAGCCAATATAATACAATTATTGGCAATATTAGGAGCGTTTGCGACGCGCCTGTAATTCTTGACACCCAAGGCCCTGAAGTCAGGACTGTTAATGAGCATATTGTTTTCAAAAAAGGCGACATTGTCAGCTTCGGTTTAAGCGTTAACATTTTCAATAAATTGCACATTAATGACACTTTTTTCTTGAATGACGGCTTGGATGAGGGAACTGTTAAAGAAATAAAGAGCAATAAAGTTTTTTTGAAGATGAAAACTGACGGGGAATTAATGCCTAATAGAAGCATTTCATTTAGAGGGGTTAATCTTAATCTGCCATTGCTTACCAAGAAAGACTTGCAGGGAATTGATTACGCAATCAAGAACAATGTTGAATTCATTGCTTTGTCTTTTGCAGGTTGCAAAAACGATATCTTGATTGTCAAGGAAAAGCTGAAAGGCTCAAGCATTAAAGTTATTGCAAAGATTGAGAACCAAAAAGGCGTTGATAATATTGATGAAATAATTTTAGCAGCTGATGCAGTAATGGTTGCACGAGGGGATTTAGGCATAGAGATTCCCAGCGAGAAGGTTCCAATTATTCAAAAAGGGATAATCAAAAAATGCAACTTGGCTGGCAAGCCTGTTATTGTTGCTACCCAGATGATGGAGTCAATGATTAATAGCAAAACTCCTACAAGGGCTGAGACTAGCGATGTGGCCAATGCCATTATTGACGGCGCTGATGCTGTGATGCTTAGCGCGGAGACCAGCATTGGCAAGTATCCTGGATTAGTTGTCAAGACTATGTCAAAGATTTGCATCAACACTGAAACTAATTACAGTAAAAGCATTGCGGGAATTGTTAATGAGAGCAATGAAATACCTGATGTGATTGCTTACAATGCTTACCTTGTTTCCGAAAGATTGGATGCTAAGATTATTTGCTTAACCAGAAGCGGCTACACTGCAAGGATGATAAACAGGTTCAAGCCCAATAATTGCATAATAGCCTTCACTCCTAATAAGATAATATCAAGCCAATTAATGATTAGCTATGGAGTAATGCCTGTATATTACAAGGAATTGGAGGAGTACAGCAGCAAAGAGGTTCATAATATCACTAAGCTATGCTTAAAGAAAGGATTTATCGGAAAAAATGATGTGATAGTTTTCTCTGCAGGATTGTTCGTGAAAAAAACAACGAATACCATTATTGCCTACAAAGTTAAGGATTTAATTTGAATTAGTTTTTGATTTTTTCATCTTATAAGGATTAATGTAAATGCTTAAATTATCAATTTTTGCAGCTTTGAAAGGGGTTTTAAAATTTATCCTGGGCTCATAAACTGGGGCTACATGAAAAATTTCATAATCCTTAGGATTAAGCCCTTTTAAAACATGATTGAATGCTGAGTCATGAATCATTTGGTCATTAGTTAATTGCCCTGTAACATTGTCGCTTAATCTTTTTGCATAGTGCTCAACAACTTCAGCTTGCCCATTATTTTTATGCTCTAATGTTTTTTTGTTTTTGTTTAATGAATGAGTGATTGAATCATTTCTTACTGCCTTAGTTTTGATATAATCTCCGAAGAATTCGCAGGTTTTCCTTTCGGATAAGTCCGGGTTATAATTTTTTTTCCATAAGTTCAAGAAATCCCTGTCATAAATTTGCTTAAAGCTTAATAAGAATGCATCAAGCTCGCATCTGAACCAGGTGAAACCATTAGTTTTATGGTAATCATTAGGGTCATCATAAAGCTCTTTTAAATATTGCTGGCTTACAATAAAATTATGTAGGCCATTTCTTAGTATTTTTCTTAAGTTTTTTCCATAGTTTCCTTCATAAATTTTAGGGTTGTCAATGGGCTTAAATGGATTGAAAATATTGTCGATTTTTTCAAGCTGTTCTCCTCCTGGAGAGTCATAAAATTCTTTTCGTCCGGTAAATAAGTCAGGGTATGACATTTTCTGCCTTGCTAATTCTGTATGAACATCCGCAATTAACACTATTTCATCAAATTCGTATTTTAAATTTGAAGCCTCTGATAATCCGCAACCGCATCTTAGCTGAAAAAATGGAGGAAGTTCTAATTCTTTTCCATCAAAGGAAATAAATTGTTTTCCTTCAACTTTATAAAATGTGTTGGCTTTGCTTTTGCTTTTAACTTTGGCATTGAATGCGTGCCCGCTGTAATAAGCGTCAACATCGTTTAATGGGAGAATTAATTGGCTAAGCCCTTTTTCTTCTAGGTGTTTATATTTTGAAAAGAGCTCTGCATTATTCTCTTTTGACTTATTTTTCCTTAAATCACCAATTATTGAGGCAAAGTTTAAGCTAACAGTTATATCCTCAATGAGTTCTGATTGGGCTGGATTTAATGAATCATTATCCCCTAATAATTCCCTTATTTCCTCCTCATTTGAGCGCATTAATGTTGCAATCAAAGTTGAAGAAGGTGAGTAAAAATATTTTTTGCTATAATGTTTTCTGGCTGATACTAATTCTTGGTCTAAGCATAAGCAGTAAAATAAGTTGTCATTTTTTCTTGAAAAATAATTAATTGAAGGGATAAAAGTTGAGGGAATTATTCTTGGAACAAAAATTCCGTTATATTCCACTATTTTCATGTTGGGAATTATGTTAGCCATTTTGAATAATTCGTCATATTTTAGTTCTTCAGTGTAGTTTCCTGTCATATTTTCATTAAATTACTAATAACAAACTATTTAAAAATTTATTTTTTATGAATAGTTAATGAAAATAGCTATTATTGGAGCTGGGAATATGGCAACTGGCTTTGCAACTCTTGCGCCTGCTGATTCAACTGTTGAATTATACACTATTGAAAAAAGTGTTTATGATGAAATCAATAAGTTTCATTCAAATTCAAAGTATGCACTTGTTAAATTAAATCATAATGTTTCAGCTTCAATGGAGTTAGCTGAATGCTTGAAAGATGCCGAGATTGTTGTTTTCTCAGTTCCTTCAGATGCTTTGAGGGATGCTTGCGAAAAAGCCAAAAGGATTATTTTAAAAAAAGCAATCATTGTTGTTTTGTCAAAAGGGTTGGATGGAAATGGCAGCACAATGAGCCAAGTTATTGGGGAATATTTTGCTAATAAAGTAGTTGTTGTTGGAGGTCCGAGCATTGCCAATGAATTAATGAATAAAATTCCCACTTTCGTTGTTTTTGCCTCAAAGGGTTTGGCTGCCAGTGCGTGCAAAAAAATCTTTGAAAAAGATTATTATAATATTATTATTAGCAAAGATGTCTTGGGTGTTGAGCTTTGCAGTTTCTTGAAAAACGTTTATGCTATTTATTTAGGCATTGCTAGCGGATTAGGTTATGGCATGAACACTAAAGCAGCTCTTATTTCAAAATGCTTGGAAGAGATGAGCATTGTTTGCAAAAAATTAGGGGCTAAAAAGGATAGCGCTTATTCTTTGGCAGGGGTTGGGGATTTAATTGTAACCTCCTTAAGCAATGATGGCAGGAATAAGAGGTTCGGGGAATTAATTGCAAAGGGAGAAAATGCTGAAAATGCAAAAAAAATCATTGGTCAAGTTGTTGAAGGCAATAATGCTTTAAAGATTTTAAGAAAAATAGTAGATGAGAAAAGAATTGGCTTGCCTATTTTTGAAAAAGTTTATGGCATAGTTTTTTTAAATAATAAGCCCTCTATTTAAGCCATGTACCAGATTAAGATTAACAGGGAAAAATGCAATGGCTGCGGAATATGCGCAACTATTTATCCTGATAATTGGAAGATTATGGAAAAAAAAGCTCATGTTGTTAAGTTTAAGGTTAATCATATGGGTCTGAATAAAAAAGTTATGGAGAATTGTCCAAAGCAAGCAATCACTATTGTTCAGAGATAGTTTCATAAAAGGCTTGCAAAGCTCCTGCGAGCACTGGCCCTGCTATGAATCCAAAGACTCCTAGGGAAAAAACTCCGACTATTGCTCCTGAAACAAAAATTAAGGGATTAATCTCCTTTCTTATTTTAAAAATTATGTTGAAATTGTAATGCATTAATGTGAAAAAAAGCGACTCTATTAGTAATACCAAGAATATTAATTTGTTCCCTAAGAGTAAGTAATAAATTGAGACTAAGAAGATTAAAATCCCCACGTTGAATAATGGAATTATTGAGCTTACTGCTCCGAACACTGACACTTCAAAAGAGTATGGAATGTTAAGAAATGAAAGGCTTATATAAATTATCAGTCCTAAAAAGATTGCTTTTGTGAAATATTTTAAAAAAATGCTTTTGAGTATTGAATCAAAATTTTCCTTGAATTTTAAAAATTTCTTAATCTCTTGCTTTTTTATTCTTTTGTTTAAGCTTTCAAAAAAAGTTTGGGATTCATATAAAAAATAAAATATTAAAAAAATCATTAGTACTGTTTCAAGTAATTGCTTTGAGGGATTTAAAAAAATGCTTTGCTGATAAGTTATTGGGTTTATTATGAATGATTTGTTTAAAGGTATGAACGAGGAGAAGTTTATATTTAAGAAAAATAGGTTAAGCCTGTTTATTATGAATTGTATTAATTTAAAGAATGAGTAATAAATCAGTGAGAATGATATTATTGACAAAAAAGTGGTTATTAATGCTGAAATCCTTTTATGGTTTATAATGTTGTCAATTCCTTTAAATAAAGGCAGAGTTATGTAAGTTAATAATAAGCTGCTGAAGATAGTTGCAAAGAAAGGGGAGATTAGATAAAACAGGGCTAGCAAGAGAAAAATTAATAAATAATTGATTTTCATTAAATTTTTAAACCTTTTTGGTATATAAAAAGGTTATAGTTATAATAAAATGAGCGTGCTATAAGTTGAATTTAAATGAATTAAAGGAAAAGTCTGCAAGCATAAGGCATGAAATCGTTAAAAATATTAATGAGTTTAAAAAGCTTGAAAAGTCAAGGAATGAAATTAATGTCTTAGTTAAGGAATCAAAGCAAAAAAGGGAGGACTGCGTCAAAGAGATTAAGACTATCCTTAAGGAGCTTTCAGGGCTTAATAATGAGAAGAAGTCAGGCAATTTTAAGGATATTAAGTCGCTTATTAGCTTGATTAATAAGAAGGAATGGTTTTTTCAAATAAACGCTTTGCCCATTAAAAAGGAAGAGCAAATACTTAAGGAGATTAAGGAGCTTAAAAAGGAGCTAAATGAGGCTCAAAAAGAGAACCAAGTTGTTGTTAAAATAAGGTCTCTAGTTAAAAGCTTGGAGCTAAAGAGAAAAGAGCATAATGGGTTTCATCAGTTAGTTATAGAGAATGCTGATAAAAGCAATGAATTCAGCAACAGCATGAATGCTGTTCAAAAGAAAATAAAGGAATTGAAAAAAGAAGGCAGGATTGTATCTAAGGAGTTGGATGAAGCAATAACAGAGTATAAGAAAAACAAGACTTTTAAGGCGAAGAATTTCAAAGAAAGCAAGGAAAAGATGGAAAAAATTATAAAAGAGAAAGAGAACCTTGCATGGGATAAGCTTAAGGAGAAGAAGAAATTAACTACTGAAGATTTGCTGGCTTTCCAGAATAATTAAAATTTGGCTCGTAATTTTTTCATTATTACAATTGTTCTTGCAATCATAGTTATTGATGAAAATATTATGATTAATATTAATCCTAAGTATAATTGGTTTAATAGCATTGACAAAATTAATGTGATTAATCTTCCTGCTCTGCTTCCTATTGTTCCGACATATTTTATTTTCACGCCTATTGTCCAGACTTCAGCCCTTGCTGCAACATAGCTGGTCATTAGTGAAAAGATTAGTGCTAAAAAGCATAGGGAATAAAATGCTGGATAAGAGTAGCTTATTGCATAAAAAGTTATCACTTCAACCCATCTGTCAATGAATGCGTCGTAAAAATCTCCGAACTTAGTGCTTCCTACTTTTTTGGCTAAAGCGCCGTCCAATGAGTCAACTACTGAAGTCAGTGCCATGAAAACTGCGCTTAATATTAAGTTTTTTTGGAGTATGAAATAAACAGTGATTCCTAAGAAAAACAATGAAGATGTTGTTACCATGTTCGGTGTTATTTTCAATTTAGCTAAGAATAGAATAAAAGGGTTGATGATTTTATGAAAAGCATTCCTTATTTTTGATAATTTGCTCATAATTTTTAATCAAATAATAGGCTTTTTAAAAAACTAACTGATAAATCTAATTTATGCTAAATGTTTTAATTTCAGCAATTCAAATCTTTTTGCCTGCTGCTTTTGCAAATGGAGCTCCTACTTTTTTAATAAACTATAAAAAGCAGGCTATTGATTTCGGTAAAAAATGGGGTAAGGATAGGGTTTTTGGGAATGGAAAAACCTTTGAAGGCTTGATTTTCGCAGTTTTTATTGCATTTTTAACAGGTTTATTACTAAGATATGTTTATTTTTATTTAGAGTTGCCTTGGATTAACATAAGCCCTTTTGGCTATGCTTTCATTGGCTTAGGGGCAATGATTGGAGACTTAACAGGCAGCTTTATTAAAAGAAGACTGAGCATGAAAAGAGGGCAGAATGCTGGGCTCTTAGATATGATGGATTTCATTGTTGGCGCATTAATCTTTGCAAGACTCCTTGTTAGCTATTCTTATAGCGTTGCGTTGCTTGTTTTAATTGTCGCCCCAATTCTCCATAGGTTAACTAATATTTGGGGTTACAGTGTTGGTATTAAAAAAGAGCCTTGGTGAACTTCATGCATGAAAATAAGGTGCAATGCCTAAGAAGCATGTTACTGCTAAAAGTGTGCTCGCTGCTGCAATTGAAGTATTTGCAATTACAGTGTCAAGTATGTGAAAATTAGTCTTCTCATAGCCTTGGTTTATGGAATCAAAATAATTGCCTTTATCCTTATTGAACATTTTGGATTCTTTTACAAATTTAATCTTATTTTTTAATCCTTTGGTTTCAATATCAAGCTCTTTACCCAGTGAACTTACAATACATTCAAGCCCTATGCAGTCTTTAAGCAAATATTCATTACTTCCTACATTGTCCCATATGACATATTTCTGTGCAGTGCTAAGATTTAAATCACTGTAGGATGAAACAAGGTCTTTGCAGAACTTCCCTTTTTCCTCAGATTCCATAGAATCGAGCATATAAATACCTTTAATTAACATTTCAGAATTTTTTGCCTCTGTATTTACAGTAGGGTTAGTTGTATTCATCATTAACATAAAAAAGAATAAAGTCTATTTAAAAATGTTTCTACAAAAATTTGTATAGCTGGCTGTGAGGTACGCCATTCAATTCAATTGTTGATTCTTTAAAGATTATTTTTGCTTTTATTAATGCATTAATTGTTTCTGTTCCGAAAAAATTGCCTATTGTGCATTCTTTTGCCATTTTTATTAGTTCTTCTTCTGTTACTTCTTTGTCTTGGTAAAAACTTTCTAAGATCTTTACTTCTGCCCCGTTTTCTAACTTCAATGTTTTGCCTATTAAGTCTAAGTCGCATGCTGCTAAGAGTAAGTCACGCTCAGATTGGTGATATTTTGCAACTATCATTTCCTTACAGGGTACTTGGCTCCGCATGCCATGCAGGTGATAAACATTACCCTGTCTTTTTTAACTAATTTAGTGTCTGGTTTTTTGCATTCTCTGCAATTAACGAATTCATTGACAAACTTGTCAATTTTTTCATTGATTTTGTCAGCGCTGAAATTCCCGCTAAAGCTAGTGTATTGCCCTTCTTGAATTCCTTTAGTTGCCAATTCTTTTAGCAAAAATGAAAGCAGCATTTTTTCATCCCTGTCTAAAAAGTCAGCTATTTGCTTAAGGTTGCTGATAATGGTTTTTTTTCCTTGCATTCTTCCCTTAACTTTTGGAACTTCAAACCTTGTTTTTTCTTCGCCTTTATATGGCATTAATTCCCTGAATCTTTTGACTAAATCTTGGTAATTCATCATTGATTGTTTCACTCATCTAGCACTTTATAGTTATGCTTTGTTGGTTCATATATTGCGCTGTCATTTAAAAGATTTTTCAGCGCCTCTTCAACATGCTTTTCTTGCAATTTTGATATATTCATGATTAATGCCAAGCTTGTTCCTTTTCCTATATCATTTTCCTTAATTATTGTAAGTATTAATGTCTCAGGAGGTATTGTTTTTGATATCTCAACACCTGTGCTTATACCTTCTTCTTTTTTTTCAGTTATTCTTTCAACTTTTTCTTTTGACAATAACAGTTCATACTGGTGGTATAGCCAATGGTTAGGGTCAAGTATTGTTTTTATTATTTCTGCATTGATTTTTCTCTTGCCTTCCCATTCATTTATTCTGCCAATCACTTCAACAATATCTCCAGGCATTATTTTTTCAAACATGGATACATTAGTTTCTCCTGTTTTGAAATCTTTCCTGCTAGAAATTGACATCGTGCCTGTTGAGTCATCAATTGTTAAAAATGCGTAGCTTAAATCTTGAGCCATTGTTTTTGAGACAACTGTTCCAAAAACTCTTACTCTGCTGACTTTCAAATTCTTTATTGACACATAATCCGCTTGCCCTTGCATTGCAGTATAAGCAGCTTCGTTAAGGGTTTTTAGTGTAGCCTTATACGCTGTCAGCCTTTCAAAATCGCTCATTTGTTTATCCTCCTTATTATTCCATGCCTTGGTTTGAATAATTCCCCGTTTCTTACCATTTTTTCTATAATTTCTTCCACTTTCAATTCATCAATTTTCTTGTTTTTTGCTTCATTCATTATTTCTTCAATAGGTATGTCTTTTCCGAAGCTTTTTTCTAGTTGTTTTAGTAAATCCATTACTTCATAAATCTTACTCCTTTGGCTAGTGGTTGTTCCGCTCATAACTCTATCAATGTCTAATTCATTGGTTTCAGGATCCATTCCTAGCTGAGATAAGTATAATTTCATTAAGCTTATTGCTTTTTTTGCATCAAAAAGAGTTACTTCCTTGCTTAATCTCACTTTAGCGCTTGCTTCACTAAGCCTGATTAATGCCTCTAGTTGCCTTGGAGTTAAGGGCACTGGCCTTGGGCCTCCTGTTGAGCTTAATTCCTTGTTTCTTAGGTTAACAAAGAATGATTGAATCTCCTCTATTGCTTCATCGCTTAATTGCGGCTTAATATTTTGCCTTGCGTAAGAGACATATTTTCTTAATAAATCTAGAGGTATTTCTGGCGAATAGTTCTCAACATGCTGATGGCTTTTCAGTATGAACTCAGCTAAAGATTTGTCATTCTCTTTGTCAGGCATGTCCCTGAAAGGGAAGATTAAATCAAATCTGCTTAAAAGAGTGATTGGCATGTCTATTTGCTCTGGAAGCGATTTGAAGCCGTCAAATCTTCCTAATTTCGGATTAGCTGCTGCGAGTATGCTTGTTTGGCAGTTAAGCACTGCTTGAACATTCGCTTTTGAAATACTGATGGTGTTATGCAGTATCATGTTTTGTGAGACAAATGTATGTGTTGGTTCTATAGTCACATCATAAGTCCATTCCTGGTCAGTGTTTTTTATTTTTTCAAGAGTTTTTATTTTTTCCCATCCTATTTCGCCATATGCTAATTTTTTAAGATTGTTAAACAATTCATAATCAGTTGGTAAAATTTTTTTTTCAATAGATTTTAATATTTTTTTTAAATAAATTCTATGAATATTCGTATTTCTTTTCAAGTAATTATGTTTCATTTGAGAATATCCATAATTGGAATCATTAGCGTAATATTTTTTAATTAGTGACAATAAGGTTTTTGAAACATTTGGAATTACATCTTTAATGAATCTTATAGGCTCGGTGTTTTTCAAATAAGCCTGTACTAGTTCATTTTTTTCAAGGGTTACAAATCCAATATTGCTTAAGAAGTTAAGCAAGTTTTCATAACCAGTGATTAATATTTTATAGCAATTTTTATGAGTATTCAAATTGCTTCTTATATTAAATCTTAAAAGTAAATCCTGCACCTGCTCGCATAATCTTTTGCTCATTGAAGTGTAGCCTATTCTTATAGTTCTGTCTTTTTTTGACACATGACCGTCTCCTTCAAATAGACATGATAGCATTTTTGAAACATCTTCTTTTGCTCCTTTCATGCAAATTTTTGGTATTTGCTTAAAATGCGAAGTTTGAAGTATTTCTGGGCAATTTTTTTCAATAAAATTAATTAATTCAGTTGAAGAATACCTGTACATGAATCTTGTTTCATGAGTGTCAATTTTTGGTTGCTTGTAAGGGGTTATTTTAAAAACTTTATTCATACAATTTTCAAAATCATCAAGCAATCTAATATCTTTATTTGTAAAATTAATGCCTATGATTTTTTTCCTGTTTGTTTCTTTTGAGCCTTCTGCTAATAGGTATCCTATTATTTTAAAAAATTCTAAGGAATTATGGCAGGGGATTTTAATATGCTTTAAAGCCTTATTATTAACTGTTTTATTGTTTTCAAATTCTTGCTCTTTGCCATTTATTGGCAATTTTAAAGGCACTGGCAACCATTCATTCCCTGTTAATTTTTCAGCAGGCTTTGTTATTATTTCGCAGTTTTCAATGCAAAAAATTGGGTGCTCAGGAGTTACTGTTATTTCTCTTCCGTTGCAAATTTGTATTTTGTAAAAATAATTAGGGGCAGAATGCTTGCTTACCCTGTCAATTTTTATTTCATTTATTGTATTCCAATCAGTTGTTAATAATTTTTCATCTGATTTAATTGGAAGTATTAGGCAATTGATTCCTTTTATTATTTTTTCTTTATTTTCCTGCATTAATCTTTCAACATAGTCTCCTATTTTTGCTTCGCTTCCATCAGCTAAAGTGATAATTGTATCATAATGAAACGATTGCTGCTCCATTGCCTCATGCATTGCGCTTCTGTCCTCATGGCTCATCTTGTCAATCTCATCAATGCACAGTATTCCCCTATTCGCCAGCACTAATGCTCCTGCTTCTAATGCCCAGCCTCTTAAAATCTCATCTTTTACAACAGTAGCTGTAAGTCCAGCTCCTGTTGCCCCTTTTCCGCTGACAAATCTTGCTTTTGGAGCCACTGTGCTCATGCTCTTTACTAATTGGCTTTTTCCTGTTCCAGGGTCACCTATTAATAAGATATGGATATCTCCTCTGCCTTTTGTTCCGTCTTTTTTTTCTTTCCTGACTCCTCCAAACATTTGCAGAACTAATGCTTCTTTCACTTGGCTTCTTCCCTTAATTGACGGAGAGACTGACCTGACTAATTTATTGTAAATCTCAGGGTCTTTGCTTAATAACTCTATTTGCACTATATCATCTGATGTCACTTCTATTTCTGCATATTCTTTTTCAACGCTTTCAATATTATTCGCTTCAAGTATTATGTCATAGATTACACTTTTGTTGCTTGTTCCGGGTATTGCTTTGGCGTACTCGTTTACTATTCCAACCACTTTGACTTTGCTTCCTGGGTTTGTTCTCTTGACCATTTCAGGCTCAACCAAGTCATTTTTTAGGATAATGTTAAGCCTCATAGGCTGGCCTCCATCCAATGTCTCGCTTGATTCCTCTAGGACTAATCTTTGGGTGTCAACTAGTTTATTTTTAAAGATTTCAAACCGTTTTGCTCCGCAATTAGGGCATCCTCTTTCAGGAGCTTTCATTTCTGTTACATCCTGTATTACGCTGATTTTTTGCTCGCAATTCAGGCATTTATAGATTATTAATGTGCAAGTTGGCCTTACTGCGCTTGCCTGCCTTATTATTCCGTCAGTATGCAAGAATTTTCCCAAGTGCTTGCTTCTAATATCCCTTATTTTTACATAACTGTTGTTTGGCAGATTAATGAATCTTATAAATATTTTTTCATTGACTCCCTCTTCAAATTGCACTAAAGTGTCTTCAAATAAGTCTAAGTATTTGACAGGATTATCTATTAATGCTTGGGCTATTTCAGGCTCGTATAAGTCAAGTTTTGTGAAGTCAATTATGAAGCTTTTTTTCCCTGAAGTTATGACTTTTCCTAAGTCTTCTGAGCATTCAGTTTTTATGAATTGAAAAAACTTCTCCATTACCTCGTTTTGGTCTAGTTCCATTAAGGTTAAAGAAAAATGCTTAGATATAAAAATCTATAGTGTAATCTATTATAAATAATGAAAAATATAAAAAAAAGGACTGAAATTACTTCTTTTTTGCATCAAGCAGTGTTTTTCTCAAATCCTTTATTGATTTAACAATTTCTTTCTCATTCTTTGCTCCTGTGCATACTATTTTTCCTGTGCTAAATAATAGGAAAGTTATATGCCAATTAGGAACTTTGTAGACTAATCCGGGGAATTGCTCTGGCTCGTACTCAGCAGTTGGCAAACTAAAAGCTAGCTCAGTTAAATTAAGCTTTAGGCCTATATCTCCTGAAGCCACCATGTTTTCAACCTTCATTATTGGCGCCTTAGTGCATTTAATGTTTGCTTTCCCTAGCTCTTTTTGTATTGCTTTGACTGCATCAGGAACTGCTCCTTCGCTTTTAACGCCAGTTACTACTATTTTTCCGCTTGAAAAAACCAGTGCTGTTATTTTAAGGCTGGTCAGCCTTAAAACTAATCCTGGAAACTGTTCAGGGTTGTATTCAGTGTTTGAAAGCTTTGTTGCCACTTTCTCTAAAGGCACATCAACAAAGAGTGATGCGCTTGCAACAACATTTTGAATCGTGTAGTTAATATCTTTTGTAATATTAACAAGTTTAAGTTCAATATTCATAAGGTTAAATAAAAAAGCTATTCCTTTATAAATGTTTTATAAAGAAGTATTTAAATTATGCTAACAGTCATATTTTTTGGCAATGATTGGCTTGTTGC
>JBAZFK010000017.1:20126-22128 GCA_041653395.1 Candidatus Nanoarchaeia archaeon | reverse complement strand
GTTTTTGATGATGCAGGAAATGTTAAAATCACTGAATTCAACAATATCAGCATACTGGATTACTCTGAATTAAATATTTCCCTTTTAGCTCCTTTAGATAACTCATACATTAATCATAATACTATTAGCTTTAATTATAGCTATTCAGGAGGTTTGGCATCAAATTGCTCAATATATTTAGACACAAACCTTGAGCACACGATAAATTATCCTGAGAATGACACAATACTAACTTATAATGCATCATTATCTGATGATTACCACACTTGGTTTGTAGAATGCACTCATAATAGCTCAGGAATCAGCTACCAAAGCAATGTTTTTGCTTTCACAATTGACACCGTTGCCCCTCTTGTTGATATTGCTTCTCCAGAAAACATGACTTACAATAATGTCACACAATTAGTAGATATTACTACAGATTCAGATGCTGAATCAGTGTGGTTCTTTAATGGCACAGAAAACATGACTTACACTGTTCCAGTATTAATCACTTTTGCTGAAGGAATCAATACAATTATTGCTTATGTTAATGATAGCTTAGGCAATTTAAACTGGATGCAAGTAAGTTTCACTATTGACACAATTGCTCCTAGCTTAGAGATTATTTCACCTGTTAATGCAACATACAATAATGCCACTCAATTAGTCAACATTTCAAGCGACGGAGAAAATGTTTGGTATAATTGGAATGGAACTAATTATACATATACTTCAGAATTGCTAATCGATTTCGCTGAAGGAAGCAACACTTTAGATGCTTGGGCTAATGACTCAGCAGGAAACACTAATTATTCAAGCATTGCATTCACTGTTGATACTGTTGCTCCTAGCTTAGAGATAATTACTCCTGTTAACACTGTTTATAATAATGCAACCCAATTAGTGAATATTAGCAGTGATGGTGCTAATGTTTGGTATAATTACAACGGCACTAACATTACTTACATTTCACCACTACTAATCACTTTTGCTGAAGGAACTAACACTTTACAGGCTTGGGCGAATGATGAAGGAAATAACTTTAATTATATAAGCGTTTCATTCACAATTGACACAATTACTCCTAACTTAGAGATAATTGCTCCCAAAAATAGTTCATACAATAATGCTACTCAATTAGTGAATATTTCAGCAACTGATGATAATTTAGACAGTGTTTGGTACAATTACAACGGCACTAACATTACTTACACTTCACCAGTGCTAGTCACTTTTGCTGAAGGAACTAACACTTTAGATGCTTGGGCTAATGATTCAGCAGGCAATTTGAACTACACTAATGTTTCATTCACAATTGATACAATTACTCCTAACTTAGAGATTATTTCACCTATTAATATAACTTATAATACCACCACACAATTAGTGAATATTAGCAGTGATGGTGCTAATGTTTGGTATAATTACAACGGCACTAATATTACTTACACTGCTCCTATTAACATTACATTTGCTGAAGGAACTAACACTTTAGATGCTTGGGCTAATGATTCAGCAGGCAATACTAATTATTCAAACATTGCATTCACAATTGACACAACTGCTCCTAACTTAGAAATAATTACTCCTGTTAACACTTTTTATAACAACGCCACACAATTAGTGAATATCAGCAGTGATGGCATAAACGTTTGGTATAATTGGAATGGCACATATTATAATTATACAGCACCACTACTAATCACTTTTGCTGAAGGAACTAACATTTTACAGGCTTGGGCGAATGATGAAGGAAATAACTTCAACCATACAAGTATCACATTCACAATTGACACAATTACTCCTAACTTAGAGATAATTACTCCTCAAAATAGCTCATACAATAATGCTACTCAATTAGTTAATATTTCAGCAACTGATGATAATTTAGATAATGTTTGGTATAATTGGAATGGAATTAATATTACTTACACTGCTCCTATTAACATTACGTTTGCTGAAGGAAGCAACACTTTAGATGCTTGGGCTAATGATTCAGCAGGAAACACTAATTACTCAA
>JBAZFK010000017.1:0-20116 GCA_041653395.1 Candidatus Nanoarchaeia archaeon | reverse complement strand
AATGTTTGGTATAATTGGAATGGAATTAATATTACTTACACTGCTCCTATTAACATTACGTTTGCTGAAGGAAGCAACACTTTAGATGCTTGGGCTAATGATTCAGCAGGAAACACTAATTACTCAAGCATTACATTCACTGTTGACACAATAGCCCCTAGCTTAGAGATTATTTCACCTGTTAATACTGTTTATAGTAATGCTACTCAATTAGTGAATATCAGCAGTGATGGTGCTAATGTTTGGTATAATTGGAATGGAACTAATATTACTTACACTGCTCCTATTAACATTACATTTGCTGAAGGAAGCAACACTTTAAGCGCTTGGGCGAATGATAGTTTAGGTAATTTGAACACTACTAGCATTACTTTTAGTGTTAACCTGCTTGCCCCTAGTTTAGAGATAATTACTCCTGTTAATACTGTTTATAGTAATGCTACTCAATTAGTGAATATTAGCAGTGACGGTGCTAATGTTTGGTATAATTGGAATGGAACTAATATTACTTACACTATTCCTATTAACATTACATTTGCTGAAGGAAGCAATACTTTACATGCATGGGCGAATGATGGAGGAAGCAATTTCAATTACATAAGTGTTTCATTTACTGTTGACACTATTAACCCTAGCTTAGAGATAATTGCTCCTGTTAATACAACTTACACTAACGCAACTCAATTAGTTAACATTTCAGCAACTGATGATAATTTAGATAATGTTTGGTATAATTGGAATGGAACTAATTATTCATACACTGCTCCTGTAAATATTATATTCGCAGAAGGAACTAACACTTTGCATGCTTGGGCGAATGATTCAAGTAATCATGTTAATTACACAAGCATTGCATTCACTGTTGATACTGTTGCTCCTAGCTTAGAGATTATTTCACCTGTTAATGTTTCTTATAATACTACTAATCACTTGGTTAACATTTCAAGCAACGGAGAAAATGTTTGGTATAATTGGAATGGAATTAATATTACTTACACTGCTCCTATTAACATTACGTTTGCTGAAGGAAGCAACACTTTAGATGCTTGGGCTAATGATTCAGCAGGAAACACTAATTACTCAAGCATTACATTCACTGTTGACACAATAGCCCCTAGCTTAGAGATTATTTCACCTGTTAATACTGTTTATAGTAATGCTACTCAATTAGTGAATATCAGCAGTGATGGTGCTAATGTTTGGTATAATTGGAATGGAACTAATATTACTTACACTGCTCCTATTAACATTACATTTGCTGAAGGAAGCAACACTTTAAGCGCTTGGGCGAATGATAGTTTAGGTAATTTGAACACTACTAGCATTACTTTTAGTGTTAACCTGCTTGCCCCTAGTTTAGAGATAATTACTCCTGTTAATACTGTTTATAGTAATGCTACTCAATTAGTGAATATTAGCAGTGACGGTGCTAATGTTTGGTATAATTGGAATGGAACTAATATTACTTACACTATTCCTATTAACATTACATTTGCTGAAGGAAGCAATACTTTACATGCATGGGCGAATGATGGAGGAAGCAATTTCAATTACATAAGTGTTTCATTTACTGTTGACACTATTAACCCTAGCTTAGAGATAATTGCTCCTGTTAATACAACTTACACTAACGCAACTCAATTAGTTAACATTTCAGCAACTGATGATAATTTAGATAATGTTTGGTATAATTGGAATGGAACTAATTATTCATACACTGCTCCTGTAAATATTATATTCGCAGAAGGAACTAACACTTTGCATGCTTGGGCGAATGATTCAAGTAATCATGTTAATTACACAAGCATTGCATTCACTGTTGACACTTCTGCTATTTTGTTAGAAATAATTACTCCTCAAAATAGCTCATACAATAATGCAACCCAATTAGTGAATATTAGCAGTGATGGTGCTAATGTTTGGTATAATTACAACGGCACTAATATTACTTACACTGCTCCTATTAACATTACATTTGCTGAAGGAACTAACACTTTACAGGCTTGGGCGAATGATTCAAGTAATCATACTAATCATGCAAGCGTTGCATTCACAGTTGACACAATAGCTCCAATAATAACAATAAATTCGCCACTAAACACAACATATTATTCAATGATAATTCTTGCAAACATAAGCTCTAGCGAAAACTTAAGCTCTATCCTAGTGCTACTTAATGGAATACCACAAGCAGCAGGATTAAATCCAGCAAACATAACTGCTGTTTCCGGACTTAATAACTTAACAGTTTACGCTAATGATTATGCAAGCAACTTCAACGCTTCAGAAGTGTTCTTTACAGTAGATTTATCAAACTGCACAAGCAGTTGGGTATGCTCTGCTTGGAGCCAAAGCAGCTGCGGAACAAGAACTTGCACTGACATAAATGGTTGTGCAGCAAGCAGAGTGGAAACATTAACCTGCCCAACAACTCCTCCCGAACCCGGAACACCAGGAACCCCATCAGGACCATCAGGCCCTTCAGGTATAGAATCATCATTAACCAGTTTCAATGTTTCAATGAAAACTATTTACTGCTCTTATGAATCAATAATCCCATTAATAATTTCAAACAACACAGCACTTTCAGGAGTCAACATCAGCATCTACAAGAATAATCGCCTTGTAAGCTCAAAAATTAACCCAGCAAGCTTTAGCTTAGGAATTGGAAAATACAATGCGAATTTCACCAAAGAAAATTACACCAGCAAAGACTACAACTTCTCAGTCATAAACTGTGACATTGAAATCTCAATTGAAAGAACAACCAATGTTTCATTCTGCCAATCCACCAATGTCAGCGTTAAAGTAACAAACACCCAAACAAAACTTAATAATGCTTCACTTGTCATTAATTCAACAACAGGAGACATAATGATTACAAACCTATCCCTTTTGCCCTATGAAACAAAAGAATTCAACTTCAGCTTCGTTCCAGTAAAATATGAGACAATAAATGCTACAGTAATGGTAAACAACCAATCATTGTCAATGAGCTCTTTAGGAATAGAATACATAATACCTGAATTTTCAATATGCCCAACCCAAAATAATAATTCGCTTAAAATATTTATAGCAATCAATAAGACTTTAAGCGACGCCGAAATAGAATTCAACATAAATAAAGGCAAAGAAACTTCGCAAATGGAATTCATTGGAATAGGAGAAGTTTATGAGCCTGCAATATTTGAATATGATTTAAAACTAGCTTCAGGAATAGCCCAAGGAGACTATGAAATATACACAAAACTTTTCGATTCAGGCGCGCAAGTTAGTGATTATTCATCAACTATTTACCTTAATGAAACTCAAAAAGGACTGCCTGATTCAGTTAAAATAACTCTTATAATTTCAGGATTCGTGATTTTTATCTTTGCTTTCAAACTTTTTACAAAACAGAAATGATTAAAAATCCCTAGCAAATATTTTAACATTATGTATTTATTTGGAATAGACATTCCTTTCAACGAAGTATTGGCAATTATAATAATTGCATTCTTTTCAATATTTATAATACTTCTAATGTATTTAATCAAGGTTGAAAGGACTTCAAAATATTTGAAGCGCTCAGAAGAGATTCATTCAAAAGATGTTGAAGACTTAAAAGAATTAGTGTTTAAGGATGTAAAATATAAAAACATGAGGAAGAATAACCCTATAAAAATTTATCCAATTGAAAAAATACCCAATATTAACCTAAAAACTGTTGAAAAGCTTGAAGAATTCAAAATAACAAACACTAAAGATGTGCTTGAAGCTGACATCTCCTTTGTTTCAACAAAAGGAAACATAGACTTTAATGAGATGAAAAAAATCTATGAAATCAGCGACTTAATGCAGATTCCAGGAATTGACGCTGACAATGCCTACAGCCTAAGAGAAATGGGAATAAACAATGTTGAAGAATTGTCAATAAGGGCTCCAACTCTTTTAAGTGAGCAAATAAAAGACTTCAACCTGAAAAATCCCAATAAATTAATAAATATTTCTTCAAAACAGATTGAAGTCATAATTTCAAATGCGAAAAACCTGATTTTAAAAGTTCCTGTTGAAACTAAAAAAGAAGTCGAAAATGATGAAATCATGATAAAAACTAAGATGGAAGAAAAAATGCTTAATGCCCAAGCGCAAAAAACCAAAAGCTTAAACTTTAAACAAGCAACTACCCTAGTTTTAAACAAGATTAAAACCCTAATCTTAAATGCGAAAAACTTGATTTTGAAAATTTCTAGTGGTGCTAAAAAAGAAGTCAAAACCAGTGAAATCATGATAAAAAATAATATGGAAGAAAAAATGCGTAATAATGAAGCTTCAAAAACTAAAAGTGTTAGCGTTAAAGAAGAAAAAAAACTTAATCTAAATTCATCAGTGTTAAAAAAAATAAGAAATCTGAAAAATAAAACCAAACCTAAAAGCAAAAAAAAAACTAAATAACCTTTTATTTAATATTTATTCAGTATTATTTTATAGGAAATCACATGAACCAACAATATTATGCATACAAAATAACCCATAAATAAGCTATAATCTATTGTTATTTTGCTGATTCCATCCCATAACATTGCTACAAAAGATAATATTATTGTTGCTAAAAATGTTATTTTGTTGGCTTTGTTTGCTATAAAATGCATTCTTTCATCAACTTTCCTTTCTTTTTTAAACAAGCTTTGCAGAACTGTAACTGCAATGCTTACAAGTCCCACATAGATTAGCCAGGTTCCAACACTCGCAAACCCTAAATAATAATTGTCGCCAATCTTAAATGTTTGAAATAGTACTCCTGCAATTATCAGAATTATTCCGAATGCAGTCTTATAAGTTATTTTATTCATTATTTTCAACCTCATATCTTGAACAAGTCTTCAACTTTGCAATTAAACACTTCTGCAAATTTCAATGCCAGTTCTAATGACGGAACATATTTCCCTTTTTCAATTGAAATAATTGTCTGTCTAGTCACTCCTGATTTGTCTGCAATTTTTTCCTGAGTCCACTCCTTTTTTTCGCGGAATTCCTTTAATTTATTAATCGACAATACCAAACCAATATAGGTAAAGCAAACTTTACTTATAAACTTTTCTAAAAATATTAACCTTGCCAATATCAAATAATTTTTAGCATTTCCATCAAATAAATTATTGCTGTTACAGTAAGCGCAGCCAATAATAATTTAGCAATGCTGATTAATACTTTTTGCCTTCCAATCTTTGCAATAAACACCCCTAAAAAAGCAATTATTACTATTGAAATAATAAAACTAACAGCATATGCAGTCATGACATCAGTTAAAAAAAAGGGAAAAATCAAAAAAAGTATTGCCAAAAAAGGGGAAATGCCATCAACTAATCCCACAATTATTGATTTTTTTATATTTTCATTGATTAATTGCTTGTCTTTCTCTAAATTATTCTTAATTAATTTATGTTTTCTCTCAGCCCTTTCAATCAAATAAGCTCCCCAAATTCCTGAAACCGCCATGGCAATGCCTGAACCCATGCAAGAGATTATTATAATCCTAGTCTCATAAATTCCACTAATAAGTAAAGCTATGAGTATTCCAATGCCACTTAAAACACCATCAAAAGTATTCATGACAAAATATCTTCTGACAATATCATCCTGGAATAATTTTTTAACAAACTCCATATAAATAAAAAAAATATTCATATATTAATAAATGTTGTTTAATTTAATATTTTCCTGCCAAAAACATTTATAATACTATAAAACCATTGTTTTAACCATGGGTTTGATTAAGGAATTCAAAGAATTTTTATATGAATACAAAATAATGGGGCTGGCAATAGCATTCATGATGGGCGCAGCCATTAATTCACTGATAACCTCATTGGTTAATGACATAATAATGCCATTAATAACCTCTTTTGTGCCTGAAGGCGCCTGGAAAGATACAACATTAATCATAGGCCCAGTTGTTTTAAAATGGGGCTCATTTTTATCAAATCTGATTAATTTTGTAATAATAGCATTAGTGATATTTTTTATAGCAAAAATATTTTTCAAAGAAAAAAAAGAGGCAAAGAAATAATTACCTTTTAATATATTCAATTATTTCCTTTAAATTATCCCTCTTAACATCTTCTCCTTTGTCCTTGAATTTTCCGTAAATCTTGAAATATTTAACCTTGTTTTTAATAAATCCGGGAACAAAAAAGTAAGTAACCCTGCTCCACCAGCTATTTTGGGGTGCAGCTCCAAGAGCAACAATTATTATTCTTTTATCCTTAACCAATTCCCAATTCTTTTTTAAAAAACCAGTAAGGGGCATTTTTCCCGCATAAGTGCCTGACATTACAACAAGAGAATCATATTCTTTTAATAAATTAACATTCATTGAGTCCATTTCAAAAACATCAGACTTAACAGCTTCATTAAGCCATCTGGCATACTTTTCAGTTGAGCCGTAAACTGTTTTGTAAACTATTGCAGTTTTTTCATTTTTCATAATAGTCATAACTTCTTATAGCATTAAATAATTTATGATAATACATAACTCTTTTATTTGAACAAAGCTTTGAATATTCTAATGAAAACATCGCTTATTTTTTTGATTATGCTACTGTCAGGCTGCACAATAACTAATGTTATCCCTCTTGATGGAACTGAAATCAATGACTATAATGGAACAAGGCTTGATTCAATTTCTGGCTTTAGGGAGAATTCAATAAAAGGTCCGCAAACAATAAACATTGAGGACTATAATTTAAGGATTTATGGATTAGTCAACACACCAATTAATTATAATTATAATGAAGTGCTAAGCCATCAAGCTTATGAAAAAATAGTCCAAATTAATTGCGTTGAAGGCTGGAGCGTCAAATTATTATGGCAAGGAGTTCTTGTCAAGGAGTTATTAAACGAGGCAGGAATACAAGAGAACGCTACTACTATAATATTTTATGCTAGCGACGGCTACTCAACATCCTTTCCTCTAAGCTACATAATTGACAATAATATTTTGCTTGCATATAAAATGAACAACATCACTTTGCCAGCTGAAAGAGGCTACCCTTTCCAGTTAATTGCAGAGGACAAATGGGGATATAAATGGATAAAATGGGTTACATCAATAGAGCTCTCCAATGATGACTCTTATGAAGGCTATTGGGAAAGCAGAGGATACAATAACAATGGCGATTTAAGCGGCTCAAAATACGGCTAATCTTATTTCCTTCTTTTAAGCTTAAAATATAAATGCAAAAACAGTGCTGGCACAAAAGCATAAATTAATAGTTCATGAATTTTCATGCATAATGCTTTATTAAGAAGCCCGAAACTTAAAGCAGTAACTATTTGATAATAAGTAACCCCTAATCCTGTAATTAAATAAACAACAGTCAATATAAGCAAGGTCCAGTGAATAATTTTTCTGAAACTAACCATAGATTTAATCAAGAGCTAATACTATAAATAATTAATGATTAACTTAAATCTCTGAAACATTCAGCTCTAAGTGATAAATCCCGCATAAACACCTTAAAAAACTGCTCAAATTAGGATTATTCTCTTCAATTAATTCTTTTATTTGTTCATCAAGGATTTGAGGAGTCACGAGGTTATATTTTTTCATAATCTCTAAATCCTGCTTAATTTGCTCATTCTTAAATTCATACTTTGTTAAAATGTTCAGCCACTTTTTTCCCATGATTGTATCATTAATTGTAGGAATAATTAATTCTTCAGTGATTAAATAGCCAAATTTGTCAATCTCCCCGAATTTGAATATTTTGTTAATTATCTGGGTTGTGTAGTCTTGTGGCAAAATGGGCAAGGCAATTTTTTTGCTTTGCAAAACATTCAAGTACTTTTCAATATCTTCTGAATTTCCCTTAACAAAAGCACTGCAGCTAACTTTATAAAAAAGGCTATAGTTCTCCAAGTATTTAATATTATAATGCTTCATTAAGCTCATAAGCCTTTCAAAAGAGCCTTTTTCAGCATCTTTAGCGAAAAAATCGCTCTTATAGACTTCATCAGCAACAGAACTCCAAAAATTAAGATTATCAGGAAGATTGCTTAATTCATCTCTGAACACTTTTTCCAAATCATTTATATCAGGATTGGCTAATTTTTTCTTTAAGCTATAAGGTGTTAAATTTTTAAAATGCTCAACCATGAATTTAATAAATATTTTATTCTATTTTTAAAACTTTCTTTAAACCTCTATCATATCCAAAGATTTTTATTAATCCTAAAAATGTTAATTTCATGAAAGTCAAGGTTTTGTCCCTTAAGCAGCCATGGGCTGAGTTAATAGTGAATGGCAAGAAAAGTATAGAGCTAAGAAAATGGAACACTAAACTAAGGGGAGAGTTTTATATTCATGCATCAATGAACACTAATGTTGAAAAGTGCAGGGAATTAGGCATTAATCCGGATAATTTAATTAAAGGGGCAATAATAGGCAAAGCGGAACTGTCAAGCATTAGGAACTATGAAACTAAGCAAGAATTGCTCAAAGACAAAGACTATCATTTTGCATCAGACTATGAATTGCCATGCTATGGTTTTGTCTTGAAAAATGCAAAAAGAATAAATCCAATAAGGCACAAAGGGGCATTAGGCTTTTGGAGTGCAGAGATTTAATTTTCATCCATTGCCCTATTCACTAAACTGTCAGCCAAAGAGACGTATTTATTGCTTCTTTTAACATTAGAGTAATTCACTTTTTCATAATCTTTTACTAATATTTTTATTTTTTCATAAAGATTGGACAAGTCAGGATTCTTAACCTTATAAATTCCTTTCAATTGCTTAACCACTAGTTCGCTGTCTGAAAACAAGTGCAGTATTTTGCCACTAAATTTTTTTGCCAGCTCCAATGATTTAAGTATTGCCTTATACTCTGCCTGGTTATTCGTGCCTAAACCAATGAATTCTTTGTATTCTAGCAATATCTTTTCATCCTTTCCAAGAATCACTATTCCTATAGCGCTTTTTCCTGGATTGCCCCTGCTTCCTCCGTCAGTGTAAATGAATAATTCCATTGCTTAATTAATAATTCTGAAATTATTAAACCTTTTTTAATTCAATATTATTTTATTATTTTCAATAAATCATGCTTTGTTATAATCCCAGCCAATTTTCCCCTGTTAAGAAGAATCACTGCCTCATTATACTCTAATAAATCACTTATTAGCTTAATGCAGGATTCTTGGGGTATCATTGGAAAAGGTGGCTCAATAATGTCTGATATTATCTGGGCTTCAATGTTTTTCACGCCTTTTTTAATGAGGTTATAAATTGCTTTTTTTGTAAGGCTGCCAATTATTACATCCCCTTCGCACACAGGCATCTGCGAAACACTTAATTCATCCATTAGATTAATCGCATCTTTCAGGGTTTTTTTGATGCCAACAGCTCTTATGGGAGTCATTAATTTTTTGACATTAACATTTTCATACTCGCTTTTAGAATTTTTCAGTAAGTCAATGATTTTTTTTGCAACACTGTAAGTCGGCTCTGCTGCCAAATTCTCAATCTTATTAATGTAAGACTGTGACATCCCTGTTAATTTGC
Source organism: Candidatus Nanoarchaeia archaeon (assembly GCA_041653395.1). Classification (GTDB taxonomy): domain Archaea; phylum Nanobdellota; class Nanobdellia; order Tiddalikarchaeales; family Tiddalikarchaeaceae; genus JAQTTT01. The sequence goes on along the minus strand of JBAZFK010000017.1, from coordinate 10,576 downwards.
TTAATTCTTTCTGTGTTAGTCCGGATTTTTTCCTTAAAGGCTTGATTATTTCTAAATCAGGGAGCATAATATTAATTAAAAAATCAGCACTATAAAAATATTCCTGTAAGGAATAAATTGCTCAATAATACTTAATAACAACTCTTGAATCATTAGCTTTTATGAACTCAAAAAAAGTAATTATGCTAAAAGCAATGTTTCTTGCAATCTTTGCAGCACTAGTTTGGGTTGGAAGAAGCATTAATTTTTCAAAAATAATAGGTGCTGACAACCAATTTTTCACAATGTACCAACTAGTCGGCCCTATTGCAGGAAGTTTTCTAGGAACAACTGTTGGAATAGCAGCAGTATTAATTGGAGAACTAATTAATTTCATGATTTTAAAAAAAGCATGGACAATCATTAATTTGTTAAAAATAACTCCAATGTTATTTGCCACTTATTACTTTGGAAGCAAAAAAAGATTAAGCAGCGCAATAATACCTGCAATTTGCATGGCATTATTCATAGCACATCCTGTTGGTAGAAATGCTTGGCCATATTCGCTATACTGGTTGATTCCAATAATTGCAAGAATAATCCCTAACAACAACAAGTTCAGAACCTTGCTGCAAAGCTTCGGAGCAACATTTACCTCCCATGCAATAGGAAGCGTGTTGTTCCTTTACACAATACCAATGAGCTCAGCAGAATGGTTAGCGTTAATCCCTGTTGTGGCTCTGGAAAGACTAGTCTTTGGGCTCGGAATAGCAGGAACATTTTATTCAGTAAGATTTTTTTTAAAAAAGCTTGCGAAAAAAATAAGCCTGCTTTCAAGCGTTGTAGTGCTTAACTCCAACACCGAGAGCGAGAAAGAAAAAGAAGCAGTACCTGTTGAGGCATAAAAAAATTATGAAAGACAACTATGTGAAAATTATTCCCCTAAAAGCGAACAAGATAATACAGTATAAGGCTAATTTGCTGGAATGCTTTGACAATTCATTGAACTACAATAATGAAGTCTTAAAAGAAAAAGACATAGTTGTTTTTTCAAGCAAAGTTGTTGCACTATGCCAAGGGAGAAGAATAAACATTGAGACAATAATTTCAAGCCAGAAAGCAAAAGAGCTTGCAAAGAAATACTCTCTTGATGACAGGCTTGCTGAGCTGATAATGAAAGAAGCAGACATAGTTTTTGGAGGGGTGAAAGAGGTGTTATTAACTTCAAAATATAATAACTTAATAGCCAATGCAGGAATTGACAAGTCCAACTCAGGAGAAAACCAGGTGATTCTTTGGCCAGCCAAACCCTACAAAACCGCCCAAGAATTAAGGAATGAACTTTCCAAAAATTACAATATAAATAATTTAGGAGTAATCATTTCCGACTCCCACATTCAGCCGCTAAGAAGCGGAGTAATTGGCCAAACAATAGGAGTGTCAGGAATTAAGCCAGTTGAAAACTGCATAGGCAGAAAAGACTTGTTTAATCGAGAAATGCATTACACAAAACGGGCGATTGCTGACCAAGTCGCAACTGCTGCCCATTTAGTGATGGGAGAATGCGATGAAAGAATACCTTTCGTAATTGCAAGAAATATCAAAGCCGAGTTTACAAATGAAGCAATAAACCATAAAGACACTTACGTGCTTTTTAGAAACTGCTTATTCATGAACTCAATTTATGAATACTTTAAAGGAGCTGATTTAAAATGAATGTTGAAAGTTTAAGATTAACAATAGGAGGATATGATTGCAATGCAAGCTGCCCTTTCTGCATAACTAAGGTTATTGGAATGAAAAATAAAGAGCCAAAAATGAACTGGCAAAGATTCAATGTTGCATGCAATTATGCCATAAAAGCAGGAGCAAAAAGCGTAATAATAAGCTCCCTAGGGGAGCCAACGCTGTATCCATCCCAAATAAGCGAAGTGCTTGAAAAATTAATTCCATACCATTTTCCTTTACTAGAGCTTCAGACAAACGGGTACTCTATTTCAAATGAAAACTATAATAACTATTTGTCAGAATGGATTACTAAAGGCTTGACAACAATACTTATTTCAATAGTTAATCATGACAGTGAAAAAAACTCTAAAACAATGAACCTTCCCTATTATAGTATTGAAAAAAATATCAAGAAACTACATGATTTTGGCTACAGCTTAAGGCTTTCTTGCGTAATGTTTAAAGGAGGAATTGATTCCATAGAATCCTTAGAGAGCTTAATAAGATTTGCAAAAACCAATAAAGTTGAGCAATTAACAGTCAGGCCAGTAACAAGGCCTTACGAATCAGAAAACAACAAAAATGAAGCTTTGGCTTGGGTTGAGCAAAATGAATTAAACGAAAAAACCAAAAAAGAACTCTTTGAATACCTAGAATCAAACGGCTCCAGATTGCTTAAGCTGCCTTTAGGAGGAATAGTCTATGATATCAAAGGGCAAAATATTGCTCTAATTGAAGCAGTAAAACCAGTAACTGAGGATGAAAAAACACATCAACTGTCATTGTTTCCAAACGGAAAAATAAACTACAGCAAAAGATATAGGGGAGCAGTGCTATTATGATTAATCAAAAGAAGTCATGTTAATGAAATATCTTGAATAAAGAACCACTGTTCTTTTCATGTAATATTCTTTAAAAGCCTTATTTGCATTTATATTTTTTTTGATTTCTTGCGAAGGATTATTAGGGTATAACTCATTTAAAGACTTGATTTTATTGTCATGGTGTTTGATATAAGAGATAAAATTTTCAAGCCTTTGAAACTCATGATAGTTTTTTATAGGAGAGGCAACAAAAGACCTGTAATTATCAGCTATTACCTTAAATACTGATTCAATTGATTCATTATTACATTCAGTTGACATAAGAAATATAAAAAGACAGTTTAATCTTTTTAAATTTTACTATAAAATATTAAGGGAAGTGTTATCTTTCCATTTATAAGTAAATATTCCATATATAGAAAGCATGGATAAGGTGATGTTTCTCATCTATGGCAACCACCCAAAAGCCAACACTATAAAGGAAAGGGCAATCAAGATTGTTCGGCTCCTAAAAAACCGCAATGACTGGGTGGACCTGAATGATTTGGAAAAAGAACTAGGAATTGACAGGAATGAATCACCAAGCTTGTTTTATAAGCCTTTAAGCGCAATGAAAAAATGGAGAATAATAGACAATAAGCGCCAAGTCACTGGACAAAAAGGCAAAAGTGTCATATATACAACTTACTATAAATACACTCCTGAGAGATTTTTGTCCTACCTAAAAGACGGGCTTTTCAGCATCTGCGAGACAGAGATAAAAATGTTCAAATAAACTTCTTAAAATAGCTGTTTTTGCACTAAAAAACCTCTTTTTTAAGTATTTTAAAAATTTTTTAGGCACTACTTAGTGGTACAAATACTTTAAAAATAAGAATCTTCATCAAAGTACCTAAGTGCCAGCGCCAAAAGCATTACAGGTGCTTTTGGCCACACTTTTTTCATAATCAAAAAAAATAAGATGTTAATAATATTTTTAAATACTGATTTTTGAATGAATAATTGGAAAAATGGTAAACTTCAAAATAAAAGTTTCAAACGAAAAAGAATTATACAATTTCTTGCAGGACAATGAAGATATTGATTTTGAAGAAAAAGAATGCAAATCTTTAGAATGGACTCTTAAGGCAAACATTTCAATGGATGAATATGAAGGCTTTGGAATAAGAACCTCCATAAAAAAGAAAAAAAACCAATACTTGCAAAAAACAGAACTAATAAACCAGCTAAAAAATTACAATATTGACTCGCAAAACAAAGTCATTTCATTCAATGAAACAAATTATTACTGCGCAATAGTCAGCAAAGAAAAAGAATATGTAATAACAATAGACTGCTTTTCAGAATCACTGAATAACTTCAAAGAAATGCTATCCCTAAACAATGAATTGCTTGAAAAATTAGTGAACGCTTACTGCAAAAGAAACAACTTAGAAATCCCTGAATTTGAATACTTGCTGAACACCTCTAAAATGAATGATGAAAATCCTTACTATAAAGACTTCGAAGAAGAAATTGAAATAAAAAACTTCGAAATCAACTTTGAAGACATTGGAGGAAATTATGAAGGGAAAAAAGAGATGAACAGGATTTACCAGGACATAATTTATCCCCAAATTGCAATGCTTTTTGGAAGAGACCCTAACAAAGAAAAAGGCTACTTATTATATGGAGGAAAAGGGAATGGCAAAACAATGCTTGTTAAAGCCTTGGCAACAAAACTCAGCAATGAATTAAAAAATAAGATAAAGCTTTACCAAATAAGCTACGGAAATGTTTCTTCAATCTTTAGAGGAGGGGAATCTGGAAAAATAAAAGACTTATTCGAACTAGTTAAAATAAACGAAAAAAAAGGGCTGACAACTCTAATATTCATGGATGAATTGCAGTCAATAGCAGTAAGAAAATACGACTACAATGAAGTATTGGATGAGCTGCTTACAAATATTGGAGGATTGCATAACTACAAAAAATTAATATTCATAGGAGCCACTTATGCGCCTTTGGAGCAGATTGATGAGGCTTTAATAAGGCCAGGAAGATTAGGCAAGCATATTGAAATAAAGATGCCATCAGCTGATGAAAGAAAGGAAATAATGCAGATTTACCTGAAAAAATCAGTTGATTTTGTTAAAAACAAAACAGGATTTGAAAACTTATTCAGCACTATTGATTTAGGATTGCTTTCAAAAGAAACTGAAGGCTACAACGGAAGCGACATAATGATGCTTTTTGAATCAGTGAGGCATAAAAAAGAAGAAGAAACATTAAGCAAATTCAGCAAATTTGACAACACTGAAGAGATAAAAAAAAGCATTACTCCAATAAACACCTCTGATTTCCTGAAAGAAATAAGGAAAAAGCTAAACAAAAACGAATTAAACCTTTACAATTAGATTTTGACAACTGTTAAATTATATTCATCAATAATGTTGCCTGAAGCATCCTTGACATTCCTAATTGTTAATTCATAAGTTCCGCTAACCAAATCAGGATACTCAATGAAATATTTAGCATTCTGCCAGCCATAGCCTGCGCTAGTCCTGACATTGCCAAAATCAGCATCAAAAGCAATGCCATCCTTTGTCAAAACCAAATTATCAGCATTCTTCAAAGTCCAGCTCTTAACAGTTTCTGAAAAAAGTATTGCCAAATCATTATTCTCAAAGCGCACATCCTCCACAGTAGGCTTAACAGTGTCAGCTTCGCCGGTTGTGAACTCATAATAATAAACAGACTGGTCAGACTGGTTAGTCATCTGAAACAAATAAACAGTGTTAGGCTTTAAGGCAGCAACGCCTAAATCATCAAAAGGGATTAAGCCCACATCTGAGCTGTCAAAAGAATCAAAAGTTGAAATATCTAAACTAACACTCTTTAAACTTTGCCTTTCATATAAAGAGAAAGAAAAGTCCCTATATCCTCCCCATTCATTAAACCTCAAGTAAATTAAATCATTAACTGAGAAATTAAGCTCCGAAGGAAAAGGATTAGCGCTTTCAAGAAAATTTAACTCACTAATCGAAGAAAAAACCCTGGATTCATTAATAATCATTTGAGAATTGCCATAATCATGGAACTGGCTATCAACATTGTGATTAACTAAAGTGTCAAATCCTGACTCTAAATCAGAAGCAGTGCACCCTGCAAGCAGCACTGGCAATAATAAAAACAAGCACTTATTCATCAAGCAAAAAAAATGATTCAACAATTAAAAAGATTTCCTAGTCAAACTCGATTAAGAGTCTGGAATCTTTGCTAAGCCTCATGACAGTTGAAGTCTTTTCCTTAACAACAAAACCTTTGCTAACCAAATCCTCAATAGTTTTCATCAGCAATTTTTGCCTTTCAATAGACTTATTATACTCATTCATTAAATCATGATAAATCTCTTTTTTATCACTACAAGGGCAATACTCGCTCATTACAGGATGCTCAGGCACTGGCTCATAAGAAAAAGGAGGCAAATAAGGAAAAGACCTGCAAACCAAAGGCCTATTATTATAGATTCTGCAGGAATTATTGAGCAAAAAAGGGCACTCATCATGATCCATGAACCATTTAAAAACGCATATTTTTTTATCCTTTCCCAAAAAACCGCGCAAAGGACTAATCTTCAGCCTAATCCCCAATTCTTTTGCAAATTTTAACAAAGAATTTTTCTCCTCCCTAAAAAGGGCAATGCCAACCTTGTTAGGCACTTCAAGAAAATGAACATAGCGCTTGGAATCCAAATCATAATTAATCAGCATCTTATTGGCTTTCAGGTTTCTGCAGCACTTAGATTCGCACTCTTCATAACGGCATTCAAATTTCATTTAATCTCATATAATAGGATTAATTCCCTGTTATAAAGCTTTTTTAGTGAACAAAATGTTTAAACAATGAATTAATTCATTAATATCATGAAACATAAATTAATTCCAGAAGGATTTGATTCATTAAAAAGCGCAACAAACAAGATTCTTAGCCTAAATGAAGAAAGAATGAAATTATTTCTTTACTACTTAAGTGAATCATTCAAAACCCAGGCAATAAGCGATGAAAAAAAAGGATACTTAAAACTATGCTCGTTAGGATTAAAATTATCAAAAACGCTTTATTCAGCAGGGTATTGCCTGCCTCAAGAAGATGAAGACAAAAAATTATCAGAATTCTCAAGCAAAATAAGCTACCTAAGATATGATTCAATAAATGAAATCTTCTGCCAAATCAAAATCAACGCAACTGATTCAGAATCATGGAGCTTCTTAAGAAATTTCAATGATTCTCTTGAATCAATAATTAAAATAACCAAAAAAATGGATGAATTAAGCAATAAGTATTATTGAAAACTTTTTCAAAAGTTTTAAAACAAACCATTTGATAAATTATTACTCCTGGATGCTAATGAAGTCTTGCTTTACGAGCATAAGATTATCTACAAATTGCTTGACAAGCTTTTAGAAAAAATTAATGAAATAAAAAAAACAAATGATGTTTCTGGCAACTTCATTGACTTATTCACCGACTTCTTCATAACTTACATTGATGTTTATCATCATGGTAAGGAAGAGAACCTAATGTTTAAAATGCTTAATGAAAAACCTTTAAGCATTAGCCATGAAAATTCAATGAACCTTCTAATAAAGCAGCATGAACTTGGCAGAAAATTAGTTGAAAAAATAATAATAATCTCTGCAAGGTATTTTAAAATAAAAAAATCAGAAGACATCGCTGAATTAATAGACCTTTTAATGCAATTCCATAAATTATACACTGAGCATGCTTATTTTGAAGACAACTCTTTTTTCAAAGAGGTTATAAAATACTTAACTGCTTCAGAAAAAGAGCAGCTAACCCAGGATTTCTTCAAATTTAACATACAAATGATTAACAAAAAATATAAAACCTTAATTGACATGCTTTAATAAGCAACAGTTAATTTTATTAAATAATTAAGAATACTTAATATTAAATGCTTTCAAATAATTTTATCAAAACGTCAATAATACTAATATTTTTGCCATTATTTTTAAAAAGCTCAATGGGATTAATATTAAATGACTCATTTTATCTAAATGAAAACGAGACCTATTACGAATTCTCAAAAGATTTAGTGGAAAATAATGCAGTAACAATTAATTTAAGCAATATAGTAATAGACGGCAAAAACCATTACTTTACTGGGCAGTTCAATGTCAATTCACAAAATGTCACCTTCATTAACATAAGATTCAGCTCATGCAACAACTTTATTTCAGCATATAATTCTGGCATTAAAATATTGAACTCGGAGTTTAAAGACTCAGCCAATGCAATAAATTTGTTCAATTCAAATTTTTCATTAATAAACAACTCTTTTTTTAACATAAATAACCTGCTAAACATTAACTCTGATTCTTTCTCAGCAAATATCTCGCAAAACCTGATAAGCAACGTAGCCACTTCAATGAATATAATCTCATCTTCATCAATTGCTGACGCAAAAATAAACCTGAACATGAACCAGTCAGATTTTTATGAATTATTTAAAACCTTAGGCGCTGACATTAACCATTATTTTAACTTCAAGCAATTTTTCAGCCACAACTGCATAATCTATGAGGTTGCAAATAATTATGACAGCTTCTCTAATTTACTAAAAGCTAAATCAAGAAACATTGCTTTAGGAGCTAATATAACTGCAGCCAAAACGCTGTCATTAACAAATGATGTCAATATTTATGGAAACAATAATTATTTTATCTCAAGCATCAACAGGGACTATTCAATAGTAATAGTTGGAGACATTGATTTTAAAATAGACTCATTAAATCTTGTTTCGGATTCTAATATAGCGCTTTCAAACATGGGAGCAAATGCAACAATCACTAACTGCTCAATATTCTCTGAAAACATTGGGTATTACCAGCTAGAAGGGGAGTTAAACATTTCAAACAGCGATTTTTATTTTCCTATTAATTCAAGCAAAACAATAGGTATGCATATTGAGTCAGGAAAGGCAAGTCTATCAAACGTAGAGTTCTTTAATGCTGAATCAGGAATAATAACCTTAAACGATTCAACAATTAATGGAATAATTCCCCAGTGCAGCAACCATTCCTCTTACAAAATAATTCTCACAAACCTTGAAAGCGCTTTTAGCAAGAATTCAATAATCATACCTGAAAAATCATTGATTTACGGAAAAGAATACGACTACTACAAAGGCATAACTGTCCAAAACCTTGGGCAAAACATTTCATGCTCTTATCCAGGATTCTTACTAGGTGAAAAATATCCCTGGGAAACTGAGTATGAAATTTTACTAACTGAAATAAGAACCTTAATCGGGCTGAAAAGCCAAAACCCTATAGCAGCATTAGGGGATTTGAATTTTATAGAATCTTACAATAATTACTCAATATTGTACAGCTCAAAAACTCCTGAATATCTGGCAAATGATGGAAAAGTGCATAATCCTTTTTTAAGCCAAAAAATCGCTGTGTTAGATATCAACATTTCAAAAGATGACTTATGGATAAGCTACCCAACAAACATAATCATTCTTCCAATAAATCTCATTAATTCTTCAAGGGTGATTAGCAAAGGAGAGTTTGAATCAAATGAGCTAATAATCTTAAACGATTTTGAGGTTGATTTTAACAATTCAATAACTAAAGGAGAGCTGACTGATTCAATTAAAATCTATGCTCCTGAAAACATAACACATTTAGTCTTAAAAAAGGAGGGCCAAACAATATTTAATTCAACTCTTAATGATTATGAAGAATTAGTATTTAATCTAACAAACAGCTCAGGAATAATTCCTGAACTAAGTGGCCAGTACGATTTTTATTGGGTGCTTGATAACGAAGTTCAATACATTGAAAGGCTGAATGTTAAAATAATAAACAATGTTATTCTTAACTCCAATAATACTCTTCAGTCTTATTACAATAATATAAAAAAAATACTTTTTGAGTATTACAGTGACTATGAAAAAGGAATAATTGATTTTTCAAATAACCTTAAAAACAATACTTTAAGCCTTAATGCGCAGCTAATGATTGAAAGAAACCTAGGGAACAAGGTTTTAGTAACAATTCCAACAAGCATTTATTCAACAAATGACTGGAACGGATTATTTTTAATGCCAACATTGGTTAAAGATTATGTTTTCAGGAATGAAACAGCAGCTTTTGCCTTCAAAGTAGGCCATGAAAGCATTGATTTATACACTGACTTAGAATTTAGCATAACTATTAGCGGATTTAGCGGGTTTGATGTAGGATTTGAAAACCAAACAGGTGTTTATGAGCTGCCAAAAACTGATTATTTTGATAATGGCAATGATTTAGTTGTAAAAACTAAGCATTTGTCAACTTTTTTCATCTACCAAAAAAAGCAAGTGTCTAATCAAGCAGAAACAGCAATAGAAACTACCAATAATTCACTCATTCAAGAACTAAGCCCAGCTAATGAAACCGAAGCCCCTAAATTGCAGCAAATAACTGGATTCATTGAGATATCAAGCATGAATCAAGCAGATTCGCTTAATTGTTTAAGGGTAATGTTTAGTATTTTAATCATTTTTGCAACCCTTTTTGTAATAAAAAAGAATTTTTTTGATTAATGCTTATTTTGACAATAATATTTAAAAACTACCAACATATTGTTATTAAAAGCAGGTGACATACCTACAGGTTGTGATATAATAATGCATTGCCCCTATTGTTCAAGCGAATCAACAAAAGTAATAGATAAAAGAACAGTTTCAAGCACAACTAACTGGAGAAGAAGAGAATGCTTAACCTGCTCTAAAAGATTCACCACCTATGAAAGCGTTGAACCAATCAAAATAAAAGTATTAAAAAAGAACGGCCAAACACAAGATTTCGACAAAAACAAGATAGTAAACGCAATAATCAAATCAAGAAGCAAAAAAACTCTGCCCATTGAAAAAATAGAAGAAATAGCTGACTCAATTGAAAACGAATTATTATCAAAGAACTCATTCAACATCACAAGCAAAGAAGTAGGAGAATTAATACTAAAGCACCTAAAAACAGCTGACCCAATAG
>JBAZFK010000016.1:0-25547 GCA_041653395.1 Candidatus Nanoarchaeia archaeon | reverse complement strand
AGCCACTCGAATTAGCTTTGGGTGAGAACCATTCTTCATTGTTTGGTTCGAACCTAAGGTTGGTAAGAAGGGTTAAGTCAACACAAGGTACCCGTAGGGGAACCTGCGGGTGGATCACCTCCTTTTTTCCTTTTTTTTGATTAAAAAAGGCTAAGTAACTTTAGTTGTTGAGTGCAGAACACATTCTAGCATTCTCCATTACAACAAGCACTACTTCGATTTTTATTTTAAATAGCGAGAGCTTTTTATTTTTTATAGATTATTACTATGTCTTCGTCCGTGCCTTCTGACTTTCTTGCAAGCTCAAAAATTTCCCTTTTTATTGGCATGAATGCTTGCGAGTCTTTTAGTCCTTGGTTATGTATTAAAATATTTTCTGTATCATAGCCTACTATTGGCACAAAATGACCCCTGTATCCTTCCTGATTGGTTAAGACATTCCAGTTAAGGATTATTATAGGCACACTGTCATTTTTTACATGGCTTAAGAGCTCGCTTAATTGCAGGGTTCGTTCCTCAAGTTTTATTCCCAATTTTTTCGCTTCATCTGCTAGTTCTATTGATGTTTTCATATCCATTTCGCTGTAATCTTTGTAGAATTCAAACTTCATATTATCTTCATTAAAGAGTAAATGTTTTGAGTAAAATTTTGCCTTGTAGCCCATTAATGCTGCTGCAATTGCTATTTGAATAGTGTATAGGGCTTTTCCTTCTTTTATGCCTGTCTTTTCTTCCAAATATTTGATGCTAAAACTGTCTCCCAAATATTCAAGCACCATTTTCAGCGCTGTTGGGCCGCAGTTAAGAAGAGTTGTCTGCTTAAAGAAAGGAACAGCTAATTTCATTATAGTATTTATTGATTATTTAAGGTATTATAAATATTTTTTTATAAATAAAGGTTCAGGGTTCAACAGAGCAAGTCACTATTTTGCCAATGTTTGGCTTGGCTTGTGACTCCCTTATTGGTTTTCCCTTGCGGGAGAGTCAGTGCCCAAGTTTTAGCGCGGTCAACTTCTTGGTTATTGAACCTGAATCTTATTTTGTTGGTTTTATGGTATTTATTTTTATCACTTTTATTTTTAATTTTTTGTTGGACTAAAGTTTAATGAACAATAAAAAAAATTTGGCTAGAAAAGTTTGTATTATCAAGAGCAACCCTTTATTATGCAATCATATGCTATGCTTGTAACTCCCTTATTGGTCTAGAGTTAATGCCTTAGTATTTGAACAATTTTGTTGATTGAAACATTTATTCAAACTTTTTAGCCCTTTTTTTTATTGCATTAATGTTAAAGTTTTACCCTCAAGATTTTTTTTTAAGAATTTGCTCAACTCTCATCGGGCCTTATTTGTGTAAGACTGAAAAGCAGCCAATAATGACAGGTGTATTCCACTTATTTAAATTATAGGCTGAATTCATAACTAAGTATTTATTAATGATTAGTAATATTTAAATCTTTTTATTTGCCTTTCATTTTTTCTTTCTCTGCTTGTAAGAATTCAATCATTTCTTTTTTTAATTTATCAGCATTATAAGTCTGGTTTTCTTGGCTATTTGTCTCTGATTCAGGGGCTGTTTCTTTAAAAATTGTTGTATGATTTAAAGGCAAGTTTATTAGTGGTTTTTTAGGTATTATTAAGCTTTCAAGATTTTTTGGCAAATTTTTTAGGTCTTGCTCTTGCATTAAGCTGTATATTGACCAATCATTATTAACCCATGCGCGGGAGCAGTATGTTGGAATCCCGTTCGTTTCCCATCTAGTTATGTAAAAAGAGCTTAGTTTGTCAGAATCTAGCGAGTAATCAGTATTTTGTGAAAATTTTGTTTGTTTTAAATGATTAATCATTTTAGTATAATTTTCAAGGTTGAATCCAAAAGTGTGAATTAGTTGGTTTTGGATTATTAGAGATAATTCATAGGAGTTTTCATCCTTAACATTTACAAAAAAGTCAGTTCCTTGGATTTTTTTAGCATTCATGTTTTTTTAGAAAAAGTATAGGATTTAAAATTGTTATGATTATTTTAACAGGTTTGAGAATTTTTCAAGCAGCCCTTGTTCTTTGAAGTCTTTGCCTGATTTAAGGTAATATTCTTTTAATAAATTGTCAACTGTTTTGCAGTTACTGTTCAAGTATTTTGACATTTTTCCGTTGCTTGACATGTTTCCCATTTTGCCATGGTCTCTTGCTGCTCCGCTGAAAGTTTTTGGAATATGCATTAATTCATGTATTAATACTTTAATTTGGTCTTTCTCGTTTAATTTGTTGAATTTCTCGCTTATTAATTCTATGATATATAGGGGTTTTGAGTCAAATGCGTATGTGAATATTCTGAGTGAAGGGTGCAGTCTTGCTATTACTCTTTTGCTGGAGCTTTTATAGGACAAAACGCATTTTATTTGGTCTGAATTAATGTAATCCAGCCCTAATTTGTTTATTATGTCTTTTATTATTGCTTCGTTTTTGTAGTCAGGCACGTATTTCAGGTTCAAATTATCACCTTTTCATACAATTTTTGAATATCATTTTCTGTTAAGTCTAGGAATTTTTTTGTTTCGCCGCTGAACGTTTTTGGAATGTGAAGCAATGCAATGATTAATTGCCTTGTTTTTTGCTGGTTAGTTAGCTTTTCAAAATTTGGCTGCAATAATTCAATAACATATGAGGGTTTTATTTTAAAAACATCGCAAAAGATTTTTTGCGACCCGCTTATTCTGGAGTTGCATTTGCTGGAGCTGTTGTAAGAGTGCAGGCATCTTATTTGCTCAGTGTTTAAATAATTCCATCCTAGTTTTTGGGCAATGTATTTTATTAACTCCTCTTCTGCTCTTGCTCTTTCAAATTTTAGATTCATTAAAATATTGGATAAGAGTATGAATTATAAAGAATTCTATTAAAAAAAAATTAATAATACATTTTTTAAGTATTGTTATGTAAGCCAAATTTTTTAAAGAGAGTTTTTGCAGTTATAATTAGGTGATAATATGAGTTTATCAAATAATGAATTATTAACTATTAAATATTTTTTAAATAGTTCAAAAAAGAATTTGGATAGGAATTTGGATTGGGCTTGGAAAGATTTAGATGATTTAGAGAATATTGCCAAAGGCAAAACTTTAAGTGAAGAATTTAGTAAGGATTTAAAATCAGTTTATGTAACAGTTGCAGAAAAAGAGAATGAACTTATGACTAAGTCTGAAAAGTATATTGATAAGTCAATTTATAATTATCACAAAGAAATGTTTGAAATTGCTTACTTAAGGCAAAAATGAATTAATTTTTTTAGAGAACTACATTATTTTTTAAATTAATGAAATATAAAGAAAAGCTTTTTAAACAATTCTCTATCATATTATATTTATCGGGCTGATAGCTCAGTAGTAGAGCGCCACATTTGCACTGTGGAGGCCGGGGGTTCGAATCCCTCTCAGTCCAAAACCTGATAATCTTCATTATTTAAAGGAATATTATTCAAAATATTTTTGTATAAATAGTTATATAGTACTTATAGGTGATATATAATGACTGATGTTACTACAATACAACTTGAAAAAAAGGTTGTGAATGAATTAAAAAAAATAAAAGAATACCCTAAGCAGTCATATAATGAGCTTATTATAAAAATAACTAAATTTTATAGTGAGCTAAAAAAAAGAAACAATTATGATGAATTTTTGCATAAAATTCAGATGCAAAAAATGAAAGAATTATGGGATAATAAAGAAGATGAAGCTTGGAAAAATGCTTAAATTATGGGATGTTATTTTGGCAAATCTGCAGTTCATTGATAATTTTGAAATAAAAAAAAGACCCGCAGTAATATTGTTTGAAGAGTTGGATAATCTTGTTGTTGCAGGAATAACAAGCAATTCTGACATGAAAGGAATTTTATTAACAAAAAAGCTTGGCTCCCTTAAATTTTAATAAAAATTTATAATTAAGTAATCATTAGTATTTTATTATGTGCATGATTTGCGAAAGGGTTAAGGAAAAAAAGTACTGCTTTTATGAGGATGATTTTGTAGTTGCTTGCGTTTCTAAAAATCAGGTAACTCTTGGCAAGTCAAGCGTTTATTACAAAAAGCATGTTGAAAGCTTTTTTGAATTAAGCGAGTCGGATAGGAATCAGCTTATGAAAAGCGTAATGGATGCTTCTAAGGTTTTGAACAAAAAATTAAAGCCTGACCATTTTAATTTTTTATTGCTTGGAAATTATTATAAACACTTGCATTGGCATTTGATTCCAAGATATCTTGATAGTAGAAAGGATAATTTTTATTTTAAAACAGGACTTGAACCTTGCCATTTGGGCAGGGAAATTTTAGGCAGGTATGACACCAGTGATTCTGAATTAAAAGCCTTGGTTAATAAGCTCAAATGATTAATCTTTATAGGCTATTTCAAAAAGGTTGAATAATGATGTTGTTAGTAACGGCCCTACAATGAATCCTGTGACTCCGAATGTTGCAATTCCACCAAAAACTCCTAGCAAGAAAATGACTGGGTTAGTGTTTGCTATTTTTTTGCTGATTAAAGGTTTTATGAAGTCATCAATTATGAATATGAATGCTGAAAAAGCAAGGGTTATGAAAAATGTTGCAAAGTTTCCTGTGTTTAGCCCTATATAAAAGTAGTAAATATTAACCCCTATTGGAACAACCATTGAGGTTATGCTTAGAAAGCACATTATGAAGGTGAAAAGTGTTAATTCAAAAGCGTAAGGTATTTGCAGCAATAGCAAGAAAATGAATAGCATGACTGATTGTATTAATGACGTGAAAAATTGGGCTTGGAATATGGATTTCATTACCAAATCCATTTTTTTAAAGAAGATGTCAAAATCCCTTATTTCTCCAGGAGGAACAATTCCTTTTATTATATAAGTTATATCTTCCCAGTATTTTATAAAATAGAATAATAGTATCAGAAATATTGTGAGGTTTATTAAAAGGTTTGGCACAACTAGGATTATAAATTGTATTATGTTAAGTAATTGGTTTATTCCTGCGGTTGTTAAAATCTCGCTAAGGTTAATGTTTTTCAGCAAGGTTATTGACAAAAAAGCTAATTCAAAATCTTTGCTTTTTGCCAATATGTCTTTTATTCCTAAAACACTGTTGTATAAGCTTATTATTACTACTAAAAAAAATATGCCCACAATTAATGAGCCTATTAGTAATGAAAGCAGTGATGCAATATTTTTGCTTGGTATGCGCGTTAATATTTTTTTCTTTAATGGATTAATTAAATAAGCAATTGTTAGGCTTAATACTATGATTTGGTAAAAAGAACTGCTTAAATAGATTAAAAATATTGAAAATAGTATTATTCCAATTAGCAAAAGCAGTTTATTAGTGTTTTTCATTAACATTATTTGATGCGTCTTTGATTTAAATAAATTACAGGCATTTTAGTAGTTAAGTTTAAATAATTTGGCTAATGATTTTTGTTATGAGCACATTGTTTGAGTTTAGTAATGACCTTGATTTGGGCACTGAATTCAATGAGCTGTTTAGGAGGGTTGAAAACAGCAGGGATTCTTTTTTTATTACTGGCAAAGCAGGAACTGGAAAGTCAACGTTTTTGAAGTTTTTTTCCAAAAAAACAAAGAAAAAATTCGTGATTTTAGCCCCAACAGGCATAGCTGCTTTGAATGTTTCCGGCCAGACTATTCATTCTTTTTTCAAATTCCCACCTAGGATAATCACTGATTCTCATGTAAAAAAGATGGAGAACAATAAGATGTATTCAAGAATTGAATGCATTATAATTGATGAAGCCAGCATGATTAGGGCTGATTTAATGGATGGAATTGACAAGTTTATGAGATTGAACGGCAAAGATTCTAAGCTGCCTTTTGGGGGATGCCAATTGCTGCTTTTTGGAGATTTATTCCAGCTTCCGCCGGTTGCCAATGATTCAGAGTACATTTTTTCGAACTATTACGCGTCTCCTTATTTTTTTGATGCGAAATGCTTCAAAAAATTTAATCTTAACACTGTTGAATTGGATAAGATTTACAGACAAAAAGAGGAGGATTTTATCAGCATCCTGAATGAGATCAGAAATGGAGATATAAGCGATGAGTCATTGAGAATTATTAACTCTAGGGTTTCAAGGGAGCCTGATGATTCCCTTATTCTTACCTGCAATAATTGGCATGCTTCTAATATTAATAAGATGAGGATTGAAAAATTGCCCGGCAATAAAAAGGTGCTGAACGGTGAGGTTGCTGGTGAGCTTAAGGAGTTCCCTGTTGACAAGGATTTGGAATTAAAAATTGGGGCAAAAGTCATGATTGTCAAAAATCATCCGGATTTTTTATATTATAACGGCAGCATTGGTTTAGTGCATGATATCAGCAAGGATTTGATTACTGTCAAGTTAGGCGCAGGTTTTGTCGGAATTGAAAGGCACACTTATGAGAAAATTAAGTATGATTATGATGAAAGGCATGACAAAATTTTTTCAAAAACTGTTGCGACTTTCAAGCAGTTTCCACTAAAACTTGCTTATGCTTTAACTATTCATAAAAGCCAGGGGCAAACCTTTGACAATATCACTATTGATTTCGGCTCCGGAGCTTTTGCGCACGGCCAAGCTTACGTTGCGCTTAGCAGGTGCACTTCGCTTAATGGACTGAAGCTTTCAAAGCCTCTTCAAAAAAAGGATATTATTATTGACAAAAGAATTAATAATTTTTTGAACCCTGTGCAAAAAAAATTTGATGATTTTTGAATAATTTTTTAAATAAACATTTAATCATTATAATTTAATGGTTAAATCAATCACTCCAGTTATCAGCGTTATTCTGCTCATATTATTGACTGTTGTTGCCAGCGTTTCTGCTTACTTTTTCATTAATTCCAATGTTAACACTTTGGAATCTCAGGGAGGAGTTGAGAATTATCCTGGAACTGACAATTCAAGATTAAATTTAGTGAGCATTACTGGCACTAAGGCAATCATAAGAAATGACGGCTCAAGCCCTGTAACTGAAGTTGTGATGTTTGTCAATGGCGAACTGCTAAACTTCACCTTAAGTGAGCCTATTCTTCCGGGAGAATTAAGAGAGATTAATTATTCTTCGCAATTAATTGGAGAAGATTTAGAGATAAAAATAATCTATAATAAAGGAAAGATTACACAGGCAACAAGCCCGGCAAGCGTGAACACTGTCGAGTCAGGCTTTATTATCCTTCCAGAGTATTATTATTTTAGTTCAATATGGAATACCAGCAAAATTAGCAGCGGTTCAAGCGCAAGCAATCAAGTTAAATTACCATTATATCTTGGAGGGACTTATAACTTCACAGTCCAATGGGGGGATGGGAATACAAACACGATAACTACATACAATCAGGCAGAAGTCACTCACACTTACTCATCAGAAGGAATTTATACTATACTTATTAATGGCACTATAAAAGGATGGAAATTTTATAATACAGGCGATAAATTAAAACTGCTTAATATTACAAATTGGGGCGGCTTAAATTTTGGCACTGGAGGCAACTATTTTTACGGATGCGACAATCTTTACATAAGCGCTACTGACAAGCCAGATTTGACTGGTACAGCTTCAATGTGGCAGGCTTTCAGAGACTGCCATAATATTACAACCATTCCAGGATTAAATGATTGGAACATGTCAGCAGTTACATCAGTATCCGGAATGTTTGCATATGATTATTTATTCAATGAACCTGTGGGTAATTGGGACACTTCCAGCATAACTAATATGGTTAGCTTGTTTGAAAGATGCTATCTATTTAATCAGGATATAAGCAATTGGGACACTTCAAAAGTGACTGATATGGGTTTGCTTTTTTATATGGCTTCTGCATTCAATAAATCCATTGCTAATTGGAACACTTCAAGTGTGACCTCATTATATGCTACTTTTCAATCTGCATCATCATTCAATCAGGATATAAGCAATTGGGACACTTCAAAAGTGACAACTATGCAGTCAACTTTTCAATCAAGCGCGTTTAACCAAGATATAAGCAGCTGGGACGTATCACATGTGACAGATATGCATAATACTTTTTTTTCTAGCCCCTTTAATCAAGATATTGGCTCTTGGAACGTTTCAAGCGTTACTACCATGCAGAATATGTTTTATTCAGCCACTAATTTTAATCAGGATATAAGCAATTGGGATGTATCTCATGTAATTACAATGTATTCCATGTTTGATAGCGCAGGAGCTTTTAACCAGCCGCTGAACAGCTGGAACGTTTCAAGCGTGTCAAACATGTTCGGAATGTTTTCAAGCGCTTTATCTTTTAATCAGCCTTTGAACAATTGGGATGTATTTCATGTTACTAATATGATGGCTATGTTTAATCATGCAACTTTATTTAATCAGGATATAAACAGCTGGGATGTGTCAAGCGTGTCGACTATGAATCAGATGTTTAAAAACGCTGTCTTGTTTAACCAGGATATTGGTGACTGGAACACAGAAAGCGTAACTAATATGCAGTACATGTTTTCTGGAGCTATAGCATTTAATCAAGATATTGGTTCTTGGGATGTGTCAAAAGTTACTATTATGAGTTACATGTTTTCAGGTGTGACTTTGTCAACAGCAAATTATGACTCTCTTCTTATTGGCTGGGCTGCCTCGCCTTCGCTTCAGTCAGGAGTCAGCTTTAATGCAGGAAGTTCAAAGTACAGTGCAGGAGCTGCAACAACTGCCAGGGAAGTATTAACAAGTACTTACTCTTGGAGTATTACTGACGGCGGAGAAGAATAATAATATTGTGAGCGTAATTATGAGCTCATAATTGCGCGATTATTATCGACGCAAGTATTACTGCAAAAGCTATTGCTTTTTTTGGCTGGAATTTTTCCTTGAAAAATATCAAAGAAGCCAGGTAAACTAGTATTGGCTGAAGCGAAAAAATAAGCACTGTATAAATTATTCCTGATGCTTGGTAGCTGTAATAATAAAGAATCCAAGCAATTGAGGTTAGAATGTTTGTGATTATTATATAAGGTATTGCCCCTTTTGGCGTTTTTTTGATAGTTTTGAAGAATGCTGCAAATAATATTATTCCAATTACTCCATCAGTCACTAATTGCAAAGTTATTGGGTTCCAGGTTTCAAGCAAAGTTTTTGAGATTATTCCCCTGAAAGGGCTTATGAACAGGTTCCATAGTAACAAAATTATTGTTGTATGGCTTATCCTGAATCTTTTTTTTTCATGATGGGACCAAGCAATTGCTGCAGCAGAGATTATTGCAAGAAGTATGGTGATGTAGTTCCTTTCATCTGGGAATAATAATGCTGCAAAAACTATTAATGGAAAATTTTTTAGCAGCTCAATGGTTTGTATTTCGCTTAAAAAATCCTTCTTTAAAGCATGATAAAATATCAGGTTTGATGCAATAGTTATGGCTATTGAAAGGATTATTAGCAGCAAATTTTTTGCTAAAAATATTCCAGCATTTATCTCGGGTTTGAATATTAAAAAAATTATAAAAGTAAATAAGGTTATTAACGGGAAGCTTACAACTAAGTATTGCTTATAAGTGGCTTTCTTGACTGATAAGATTACTTTATCTAGGCAAAAAGAGGCAGACTGCAAAACTGAAGCTATTAATGGAATCAATAATGCCATGTTTAGCTAAAATTTTAGGCAAGTTAAATAATTATCTAAGTCTATTCTTTAATAGAGTTTCTTAAATAAAGCTTATAAATAAAGAGATGAAAACTCTATTAATATGGACAAGATTGTTATTGTTGGCGCGAAAGAGCATAATTTGAAAAATATTGACTTGGAACTCCCAAGGAATAAATTTATTGTTTTTACTGGAATCAGCGGCTCTGGCAAGTCAACATTGGCTTTTGACACTATTTATGCTGAAGGCCAAAGAAGGTATGTTGAGTCCTTGTCAGCTTATGCCAGGCAGTTCTTGGGAGTTATGCATAAACCTGATGTTGAAAAAATTGATGGCTTAAGCCCGGCGATTAGCATTGACCAAAAAACCACTAATAATAATCCAAGAAGCACTGTTGGAACAGTAACTGAAGTGTATGACTATTTAAGATTATTATATGCTAGGGTTGGCAAGGCTTATTGTCCCACCCATAAGGTTAGGATTCATGCGCAAACTGTTGAAGTTATGATTAAAAAGATTAAGGATTCTGAAAAAGATGAAGTGTTAATCTTATCACCTATTGTTAGGCAAAGGAAAGGAAGCTTTGAGCAATTGTTTAAGGATTTATTTAAGGATGGTTTTTCAAAAGTCAGGGTTAATGGCAAAATTTTCAAAACAACTGATAAGATTATTCTTGACAAGAACAAAAAGCATGATGTTGAAATAATCATTGATAGCGTTAATGTAAGCGAGGAGTCAAGATTGGATGAAGCGATTTCTTTGGCTTTAACTAAATCTGATGGATTGGTTATAATTAAAGGCGTTGAAGAAGAGATTTTTTCAAGTAAGTTATCCTGCCCTGTTTGCGGGTATTCGTTGCCTGAATTAGAACCTAGGATGTTTAGCTTTAACAGCCCTTTTGGAGCTTGTGAGGAATGCAAAGGCTTGGGTGTTAAGATGGAATTTGACCCTGATTTGATAATTCCTGACAAGAATCTTTCAATTATTGATGGAGCAATAGGATTATACAGGAATATTGTTGATGGATGGAGGGCTAAGTATTTGGAGAATGTTGCTAAAAGTTTTGGCTTCAGTGTTTTTACTCCAATTAAGGAATTGAAAAAAGAGCAGTTTAATGCTTTAATGTATGGAAGCGACAAAGTCATAAAATTCAAGATGACTATGAATCAGGGTGATTCTGAATGGAGCAGAAGCGGCACATGGGAGGGTTTGATTCCCCAGTCTGACAGATTATTTAGCCAGACTAATTCTGAATACAGGAGGGAGGAGCTTAAAAAGTTCATGAAAGTTTTGCCTTGCCCTAAATGCTTAGGCAAAAGGCTAAAAGAGGATGTTTTGAATGTTTTGATTGACAATAAGTCAATTGATAAAATAAGTGAGTTGTCAATTGATGATGCTATTAATTTTTTTAAGGGATTAAAATTCAGCGAGTCTGATTCAATCATTGCTGAGAATATTTTAAAAGAAATAAATGCTAGGTTAGGATTTTTGTATAAGGTTGGCTTGTCCTATATTTCATTATCAAGGAGCGCTGGAAGCTTAAGCGGAGGTGAGTCTCAAAGGATTAGATTGGCTACCCAGATTGGCTCAAATTTGACTGGCGTGCTTTATGTCTTGGATGAGCCTAGCATTGGGCTTCATCAGAAAGACAATGATAAGCTAATAAATACTTTGTGCAATTTAAGGGATTTGGGAAATACTTTAATTGTTGTTGAGCATGATGAGGACACTATTAGGAAAGCTGATTATTTAGTTGATATTGGCCCGGGAGCTGGAATTAATGGAGGCAAAGTGGTGGCTGCAGGAACTGTTACGGAGTTAATCAATGCCCCTAAGTCTATTACCGGCAAGTACTTGTCTGGTGAGTTGAAAATTGAAGTGCCTAATATCAGAAGGGTGGCTAAGGATTTTTTAGGCATAATAAATGCTTCTAAGAATAATTTAAAAAATGTTAGCACAAAAATACCTTTGGGCATTCTTACAGCCATTACTGGAGTTAGCGGCTCAGGCAAGTCAACGCTTATTTATGATTGCTTATATGAAGGGTTAATTAATAATTCAAAAAATGTTGTCAATAAGGAATTAATTGACAAGACTATTGTTATAGACCAAAGCCCTATTGGAAGGACTCCAAGAAGCAATCCTGCCACTTATATTAAAGTCTTTGATGATGTTAGGTATTTGTTTTCGCAAACAAAATTATCAAAAGAGAAAGGTTACAAGATTGGCAGATTTTCTTTCAACGTTTTTGGCGGAAGGTGCGAGAACTGCCAAGGCGACGGAGTTATCAAGATTGAGATGAATTTCTTGCCTGATGTTTATGTGCCTTGCGAGGAGTGCAAAGGCAAGAGATACAACAAAGAAACTTTGAAGATTAAATTCAAGGACAAGAATATCAGCGAAGTTTTGGATATGAGCGTTAGTGAGGCTTTGGAATTTTTTAAGGACATTCCTAACATAAGAAGAAAAATTGAAGTTTTAGAAAAAGTCGGCTTAGGCTATATTAAGCTAGGCCAGAGCTCTACTACACTTAGCGGAGGAGAATCGCAGAGGATTAAATTAACTAGGGAATTAAGTAAGAGAGCAACTGGAAAAACCCTCTACTTATTGGATGAGCCAACTACGGGGCTGCACTTTGATGATGTAAAAAAATTAATAATGGTGCTTAATGAATTAGTGAACAAGGGTAACAGTATTGTTGTAATTGAGCATAATTTGGATGTCATTAAATCAGCTGATTATATTATTGACTTAGGCCCTGAAGGAGGGGATAAGGGTGGAGAAGTGATTGTTACAGGCTCGCCAGAAGAGGTTGCAAAGAATATTAAGAGTTATACTGCTGAGTATTTACGAAAAATGCTAAAATAATAAATGTTTTAAAACATTGAATCTTTATATAACCTTAATGAAATCTGATATTATTATTTTAAGTGTTGGGGGCTCATTGATTGTGCCTAATGAGATTGATGTGGACTTTGTTAAGAATTTTAAAGAATTATTGTTAAAAAGGCCTGAAAGGTTTATCCTTGTTGTTGGAGGAGGAAGCATTGCAAGGAAATACCAGAAAGCCTTAATAAATTTTGACAGTTCAAAAGAGGATGGTGATTGGATAGGAATAGCTGCAACTAAGCTTAATGCAGAGTTTATCAAAAATGTTTTTAAGAAAAATTGCTATCCTGATGTTGTCTCTAATCCAGTAATTGAGTTAAATTTTAAGGAAAAATTCATGATAGCAAGCGGATGGAAGCCTGGTTTTAGCACTGATTTTGATGCAGTAATGCTTGCTAATAATTTCGGCGCTAAAAAAGTGATTAATTTGTCAAATATTGAATATGTTTATGACAAGGATCCTAACAAGTTTAAGGATGCTAAAAAGATTGAGAATATTTCTTGGAAAGATTTTAGGAAAATTGTTGGAGACACATGGAATCCTGGACTTAACGCTCCTTTTGATCCTGTTGCTTCAAAGAAAGCGCAAGAGTTAGGTTTAGAAGTTGTTATAATGAATGGCAAAAATTTGAGCAATTTAAGGGATTATTTTGATGGGAAAAAATTTGTAGGAACTAAGATAAGTGACTGATTATGAAAAATGTTTTAGAGCTGAAGAAAACAAAGTATTTGAATTACTTGTTCACTAATCTAAGGGATAAAAAAACTAAAATGAGGGAGTTTAGGAACTATTCTGATAGGGTTATGCAGGTTTTAATGCAGGAAGTTTTCAACCAATTAGGGTTGGTTAATAAAACAGTTTTTACTGGAACTGGCTCTAAATTTAACGGTTTAGAGTTGAATGAAAAAATATGCGGAGTGTCAATTCTTCGCTCAGGAGATTCTATGGAAAAAGCATTCAGGGAATTTTTTCCGAATGCCAGTTACGGAAAAATATTAATCCAAAGAAACGAAAAGGATGCTAAGCCCATTTTTTTTTACTCAAAATTGCCGAAAAATTTATCAAAGAATACAATAATTCTTCTTGATCCAATGATTGGAACTGGAGGTTCAGCATTGACAGCTATAGAGCTATTGTTGAAAAAAGGAGCTAAAGAGAATAAGATAATTTTTTGCAATTTATTGTCCTGCAAAAAAGGCATTAACATGATAATGAATAGGCATAAAAATGTGAGAATCATCACTGGAGTGATTGACCCAGTTCTTAATTCAAAGTTTTACTTGGTTCCAGGATTAGGGGATTTCGGCGACAGGTATTATGGCACTGAATAAAAATTGATTAACTGAGTTATTTTGTCTTTAATTTTAGGGTACTCTGTAAGCATTAATTCAAGGTTGTTTAGTATGGTTTCTGAGTTATCTGTCATGAATGCTTTCTTGCTTAATTCAACACTTGGTTTTTTGCATTTTGTTAATTCAGCATTAAGCTTAATCCTGCAAAATTCTTTAAACCTGCTCCTTATTGAAATCTCTGAGTATCCTGAATAGTTGGAAATTTTTTTCATTGACACTGAAGGGTTATTGTTTTTTCTGCATTGGTAATAAAAAAGCCCTGCAGCCACGCAAGGCATTGATTTTCCCTGAAAAATGGCAAGATTAAATATATTTGAATCAACTGCTTTAAGTAAGCTGATTTTTGTTTGCTCACTTATAGAGAACTCCGCGCACATTTTTAGCAGATATTTTTTGGCATCCTCTTTGGGATTAGCATTAAGCGAGTCGCCTTTTTTTATGAAATTTTTAGAGTAATAATCTATAAAGCTTCTTATTTCCTTTAATTTTTTTCTGCAATAATACATTTGGAATTTCTTGAAGAATTGCCTTAATCCTTGATTTATGCCATTTATTTCATAAGCCATGAGTATTGAGGATTCAACCATTGATTCCAAGGTTTTTCCTCTGGAAATTCTATTATCCAAAGATTTGTTAATTAATTTTTTAGCATCCAGTTTAACATTTTCAGGCACGTCATCATTGTAAGTGTTGACTAATAGATTAAAATAACTGAAGCAGTAAGAAACTCCGTGCTCAAGTTTAAAATTTATCTTTGACAGTTTTTTCCATTTCTTATAATCAATATACTTACTGCTTAATTTGCTTATTTGGTTCTGATTAAACGTTGTTGATTTTTTCATAAATATTTCATAATGTTTTATGTCTTTTTCTTTCATTTTTTCTTCAAGGGGATAATATTTTCCTACGACTGATGCGCAGTTAATGCAGACCACTTCATAAGAGTCATTAGTAAAGAAATATTTAGGATTACTGCAGCAAGTCTCTAAATCATTGCTGGTGTTAAGTATTAAATTCATAAATAATTATTTTAATCATTTATATATAAAAAGTATCCTATTTTTTTATACTATTTAAAGGGGTTAAGAACCATTAATAAGACAAAGGGTTATATGAATTATTATGATAAAGACTTACAGCCAGCATTTAATCAGCCATGTAAATGAAGGTTTGAACTTGGATTCCAAGCTTCATTTTCACCCTGAAGGAAGCATGGGTTTTAGCAATAATGAATATGCACTAGAATTTGACAAAAGCAATGTTTATTATTGGAATAAGATAACTGGAAACAAGATAAAGTATTCCTTGCCTGATGAAAAAATGGGCTTATTTATTAGGATGTATAAATCAGCCAAGCAAGAAGCAATAAGCCATGGGAGAACTATTCATTATTTGGGCGAAGTTCATTATGTCATTAATGGAGATAGGGCTGATGAATTAATAAGCGAATTCGAAGACTATTTTTTTTGATTTTTAGATTTTTAAAAAACTTATTTGAGTTTTTTTTTTTGACGCTTTCATCAAGGCATAGCCATTAAATTCATTTTCCTTAATTTTTCTGCCAAGAGACGGAAGGCTTATTACTGCTCCTTTATCATTTTCTATTTCGAATTCAGTGTTTTCAGAGCTATTCATTATTTCTTCATAGTTTCCTTCATAGAATATTGCTGCATTATGAGTGTGGCCTAGCACTATTATTTTTCCGGGAATTAGCTGCGAATCATACTCTTTGCCCTTTATGAAAGCATTGTAGTTGAACTGTTTTACATTAAAATCGCTTGATTCTTTTAGCCCGTTTTTTAGCTGTGATTTATGGAATCCTCCATGGACAAAATAATAGATTCCATAGACTGAATGGGTGTCCTTTAATGAGTTAAGATAGTCTTTGTTCTCTTGCGAAATGCCTTTTATTATTGATTCAAGCGCGTTCTTTGTTGATTGGGTGTAATATTTATTGTTTGGAACTGTTCCTCCATATACTTCTTGCTCTTTGAGGAGTTTTTTTTCAAAGTCAGTGTCTCCATTATAATTTAATCCTGGAGCTTCTTTCATGTTTACCATTCTGTCCCAGTTCCCTGCAATGGAATAAATATTGCTTCTCTTAACCTCCTCTACAGAAAGATTAGGGTCAAAGTTTTCATTGTAGCCCACTATATCCCCTAAGCATATGATTTGATTTCCTGCGTTTTTTTTGATGAATTTATTAAGAGCCTCCAAGTTATTGTGAATATCGCTCACTAGAACAATTGTTTTCATAAAAAATCATACCTCATTCCATTCGTTTATGAAAGATTTTTTGAAAAGCTTCGCCAAATCAGAGTCATGTATTCTTATCATTAAAGGCTCGTTATTTTCAATCAAGGTGAATCTCACTATTTCATCATCTATTACTCCCATTCTTGAATTTTCAAGCAAGTTTTTCACCTTGTAAATGTTTGGAAATATCTTGTTCCATTCATTGCATAATATCTTGTTTTTTTCATTTAAGCTTATTATCCCTTTTATATCAATTCCTTTTTTTATCTTATTCTTTATTAACTCTTTTAAGGGGTGATTAAGCTGCGGAATATTCTGGAAAAATGAATACGAATAAGTCTTGGCATTTTTCAAGTCATCCTCAAAAACTGCCATTCTTTCCTTTCCCCTAAATATCATTATTTTTTCCTGCTTAATAGTGGGAAGCTTCAAGTCATCAATCCTTAAAGAGAGGTCGTTGATGGATTCAAGCTGTGATACCAATAAATTTTTTAGCGATGTTTTTGCCTCGCAGGCCATGAATTTTTTGAACTTTCCCGGTACCAAGTAAATTAACCCTTTTTTCATAAGCTCATTTAATATTTCATAGATTTTTGACAATGGTAAGCCTGAGCTTTTTGCTATTTCATAAGCAGTGCTCGGCTCTTTTGATTTTAGGATATCCATGTAAGCTTTTATTAAATAGTCTCTTAAGCCCATATCCTTTAGTAAATTAATAAGTTCATCCATAAGTTTACACCTTATATTTATTTTTTGATATAGTTTTTTTCAGGTAATAATTCCTGAACTCTTTCATGAAGTGCCACTTATTCATTCTAGTATTATTTTTAAGCTCCTGTTCTTTAAGTTCTTTTTCAAAGCTTGAAAGATAGGTTTCAAAAGAGTTTGATATTATTGAATAATTGTTTATGTTCTTTATTGAATGCAAAAATGAAGGGTCAAAGTTTAAGAAAAATGACCTTGGCAATGATTTTAAAACCCTTTCATGCCCAAAGCTATCCTCTCTTTCGCATGTGACTCCTGAATTAATCCTGTTCAATGAGTATTCAATCATTTTTGACTTGATTTCATCATTTTTGTAGAGTTCTTTCAGTAATTCAAGCTTGTCCCTTAATGTTCCTAATTTTTTTTCATGCTCTTGCCTTTTTTTAACAAGCTCCTCTTTGGCTGATTCTTTGATGCCTGTAGGGTAATAGTCTGGATTTATTTTGAAGAATAAAAGGTCAAAATTTTCATTTTGGATTTTTTTTAGCCTGAAAGGGTCAAATTCTTCCATGAGTTTATAGAGCTGATATTTTGGTATTACTGAAAAATGCTCAAAATAGTATTTTGGATAGTTTAATAAAATTGTTGAGAAGTCAGATTTTATTTTTTCAGGGCTAAGGGTATAATATTCATCTTCAACTATGAAGCAGAAATCAACATCGCTGCCATAAGGGTAGTTGAACATGTCCCCTATAAAAGAATGGTGCCAAAAGTTTTGCTCAGAAGTCACCAATTGTTTTTCAATATTTTCATAGGTTGATAAATCATCAACATAATGCCCTTTCTTTAAGGAGCCAAACAGCAATATTCCCTTGAGTATTCCGCTGTCCCTTAAAGGATAAAAATCTTTTATTAACCCTCTTGGATGTATTATATCAGGATTTTCAATATATTCTTTTTCAAATAAGCATTTTTCTAAGCCTAACTCCTTTGCAACCCTTAAAGCATCAGTGCTTATTTCCGGCTTAGCGTTTCCGTTAAGTCTGAAATAATTGTTTAGGTGCTCATAGATTCTATCATTAATAGTTGCGTGGTTCACAATTTCATTATTATACAAATCTTTTTTTAAAACTATTCATTTTTAAAAAAAGCTAACTTTTTTAAAGAAAAATCTTTAAAAGACTAATTATGAACAAAGAAAGCCCTAGAGAAAAGCTGGAAATAATAATTTTAACAGACACTCTTGAGGATTTTGAGCTTTGCAATAAAAAAGTCACTGAAATGGATTATATGAAAAAAGAGATGCTTGGAAAATGGACTTATAATAGCTATGTTAAAAATTATGATTTTGAGGGTTTTAAGTTCACTGATACTGTTTCAGTGCATAACCCTAATTATAAATGCCCCCTAGCCCAATATGAAAAAAGGTTATTTGTTAAGATTGGAAAAGATGTCAGCAATATTTTCAATACTAATTACCTAAATTTTGAGAATCTTGAGAATTTTAAAGAAAAATTCGAGGAGTTCAAGTTTAATTATTTAAAGTCAAAAATAGAGGTTTTTGAAAACACTTTCATTTTTTCAATGATTGAAGGCTCTTTCATCCATAATATTCTTGGCGAGCTTATGCTAAAAAATCCTGAGCAAGTGAATGCTGACATAAATTTAATAAAAGACAATTATTTTTCTGCAAAAATTTACTATAAATTAAAGCTTTTTAACCAAAAAAGCAATAAAATCATTAAAGGTGTTGAATTAACCCCAAATGGAACTCCTGAATAAAATTTTTAAAGGGTATAGTTTCTTTAATGTGTATGGCAGATAATAATGTCAAAATAGGGTTAGGCACTTCTAATTATGTTATTTCAAAAAAAGATTTTGAATTAATTAATGCTTTACAGGGGTATTGCCAAAAAAAACTTGGAAGCAATGTTGAATTAAGCAGTTACCAATCCCCTAATTTTATGGATGTTTCTCAGTATGTAATTCCTAAAATTGGCATTGAAATTAATCCGCAGTCCCATAATATAACAAAAATTCAGATATTATCCTGCGGGTTAGAAGAAGTTGTGGGGTTAGAAGGTTTTAGTGAGTTAATCCAGCTTGATTTAAGAAATAACAAGCTTAAAATATTGCCTTTAAGCCTTTGCGATTCTTTGTATAAAAATAAGGCAGAAGTTTATGTTCATGACAATTTCATTCCCTTGGAAGATGAACATGGAACTAAATCAGACGGATTATTCACAACTTGGATTCTTAATGAGCAATATTACACTATTGATTTTGAAGTGTTCAAAAAAGAGTGATCAGATTAGATTCATAAAGTATTAAATTAGTAAGCTTTTTTCTTTAATCATGGTTGATTTATCATCTTTACCTAATACACCTGGAAGCTATCAGTTTAAGGATAAGAATAATAGGATTATCTATGTTGGCAAAGCCAAGAATTTGAAAAAAAGGGTTTGCAGTTATTTCATGAATAAAAGTTTGGATGAAAAAACCAAGGCTTTGGTAAAAAACATTGAAAGCGTTGATTATATTGTCACTAATAATGAGATTGAAGCTTTGATTTTAGAGAATAACCTGATAAAAAAGCATGAGCCTTATTATAATATTAACCTAAAGGACTCCAAAACTTATGCTTTCATTAAGCTAACTGATGATGAGTTTCCAAGATTCATTGTTTTAAGGGAGAGGCAAAAAGGGGAGAATGTTTTTGGCCCTTTTGTTTTGGCATCTGACAGAAAAAATATCTTAGAATTTATCAACAAATCCTTTAAACTAAGAACTTGCAATAGAATGCCAAAAAAAGAATGCTTGCGTTTTCATATTGGTTTATGCAGCGCACCATGCATCAATAACATTAGCAGAAAGGAGTATTTTAATTCAGTAAATAAAGCTAAAAAAGTTTTGCTCGGAAAAAATGATGAGCTTATAAGCATATTAAGAGATGAAATTAAGAATTGTTCAAGCAGCCAGAAATTTGAGAGGGCAATAATTGTTAGGGAGCAGCTTAAAGCGATTAATTACTTGAGTGAGAAGCAGATAATCCAGAGGGATAAGAATAATAATGAAAATTTTATTGATTACTTGGTTGATGATTCTATAGTTTACATAATGGTCTTTAAGGTTAATAATGGCTTGGTCAGCGAAAAAGAAGAGTTCGAATTTGTTTATTCTCCTGATTTTTTCTCCCAATTCATCTCCCAATATTACTCTGAAAATGTTGTCCCTAAAGAGATAGTGCTAAGGCAGAATATTGAAAATGTTTTGCTTGATTTTTTGAAAACCAAGAATCATAATGTTAAAATAGTTTTGCCCAAATCCCACGACAAGTTAAAAATGCTTGATTTGATTAAGAAGAATATTGCTGAAAAATTTTTGAAATCAAAAAACGCTTTGCTTGAGATTAAAGAATTCATCAGTCTTGAAAACATTCCTCACATTATTGAAGGCTTTGACATCTCCCATTTGTCAGGAACTGACACAACTGCAAGCATGGTGCAGTTCAAGAATGGAGAGCCTAATAAAAATGAATACAGGAAATTTAAGATTAAAACTTTAATTGATGAAATTGATGATTTTAAGGCTATGAAAGAGGTTGTGCTCAGAAGGTACAAAAGATTATTGCTTGAGAATAAGCCTTTGCCTGATTTAATCCTTATTGATGGAGGTATGGGGCAATTGTCAAGCGCTAAAAAAGCTTTGAAAGAGTTAAATATTAATATTCCAATAATTAGCCTTGCGAAAAAGTTTGAGGAAATATGGTTTCCTAATAAGGCAAGCCCTTTATTGCTTAATAAGAAGAGCGAGGCTCTTAAACTGCTTCAAAGAGTGAGGGATGAAGCGCATAGATTCGCGATTAAGTATAATAAGACTTTAAGGAGCAAAAGATTAAAATAACTATAAAGTATCTTTCATTTAATGTAAGGTTGGTTAAAAATGGCTGTTAATCTTTTGTTAAAAAAATATATTATTGAAAATGTTCCCCTTATTGGAAGGGAAAGCACAGTGAAAGATGTATTAGTAATGCTTGAGAAACGCAGCATGAACTACGATTTTTTAGACTGCATCTATGTTGTTGGCAAAGACAAGGAATTGCTGGGATTTTTGTCTATTGAAGAGCTTTTTAACAA
This sequence comes from Candidatus Nanoarchaeia archaeon, assembly GCA_041653395.1. Taxonomy (GTDB): domain Archaea; phylum Nanobdellota; class Nanobdellia; order Tiddalikarchaeales; family Tiddalikarchaeaceae; genus JAQTTT01. The sequence goes on along the minus strand of JBAZFK010000016.1, from coordinate 4,575 downwards.
TAAAAAATCCGAGAAATTGAAGAATCTTATGCAAACAAACATAATTCATGCTTATGAAAAAACAAATATCGAGCAAGTTGCGGATTTGGCGCTAAAATATAACCTTAAGGCAGTTCCTGTGCTTGATTCAAAAAAATTAGTTGGAGTTATTCCTTCAAAAAAGATTTTGTCAATTGTGAACAAGACTTTAAGGGAGGATTTGTTTCATTTTGCTGGAATCCACAAATCCCATTTAGATTTTGAAAACAGCTTAGAAATCCCTATTGTAAAATCCATTAAGGACAGATTGTACTGGCTTATTTTTGGGCTTGCTGGTTCAATGTTTATAGCTTTTTATATGGGATTATTTGAAGAAACGCTTTCAACATATGTGATAATAGCTGCTTTTGTTCCTGCAATTGTTTATATGAGCGATGCTTTAGGAACGCAGATTCAGACTATTTTTGTTAGGGATATTGCTGTTATTGGAAAGGACCTTGATTTAAAGAAATATTTTTTAAGGCAGTTAATAATCTCTTTTTTTATTGCAGTAACATTAAGCTTATTAATGTTTATATGCATCTCCTGGTTTTGGAAGCAATCTTTTATAGCATTGGCAATCTCTTTGGCAGTTTTTTTCTCGCTTATCTTTGCATGCATTACCTCTTTTTTCATTACTTTAGGAATAAAAAAATTCAAATTCGACCCAGCTCTTGGAAGCGGGCCTGTTGCAACAATAATTTCAGATGCCACTTCAGTGATTGTTTATTTTATAGTGGTTATGTTAATGCTTTAAATCATACTTATGAAAAAGTTTAAGATGTTAAAATAAATATTTAAAAACCCGCAGGCATTATTTTAATGCATGAATTATTCAAAGATTTTGAAGAATCTTCAGTACTTATTTTTTATTTCAAGCATTTTGGCTTTTGCTTCATGGTTTTTTGTCAAATTTTCTCAAGGTAATTATGTTGCTTCTCCTTTGTCTCCTCCTCAGTGGATTTTTTTCCCAATGTGGAGCTTTCTGTTTTTCATGACAGGATTGTCTTTAAGGGAGTTGTCAAGCAAAGGATTTTCTAATGCAAAGCTTAATTTTGCTTTCTGGATTTTCATTATTCAGATGCTTATTAATTTTTTGTGGGGCAGCACTTTTACAGCGCTTAATTCATTAATTATTAGTGCAGTAATATTATTGTTTGCATGGTTTTTTGCATTGTTTTCATTCGTTGAATTTAGGGAATTGTCCAAAAAATCAGCTTATTTATTATTGCCTTACGTTTGCTGGATGACTGTAGCAGTATTGGTTAGCTTGGCAAACGCTTGGGTTAATTAAAATAACTATTTAAATAAAATTATTATTAATATTGTTGTTTATGAAAGAAGATTTTGAACTAATCAGCAATTATAAGCCTGCAGGCAGCCAGCCTAAAGCAATAAAAGAATTGATTAAAGGAATTAAAGATAAAAAAAAGTTTCAGACCTTGCTTGGAGTCACTGGCTCTGGCAAAACATTCACTATTGCTAATGTTATTGGCAAAATAAATAAGCCTGTGCTTGTTTTGTCGCATAATAAGACTTTGGCTGCCCAATTATATAATGAGTTTAAAGAATTCTTCCCAAATAATCGGGTTGAGTATTTCATTTCGTATTATGATTATTATCAGCCTGAGTCTTACTTGCCTAGCCAGGATAAATATATTGAAAAGGATGCTTTGATTAATCCAAAAATTGAGCAATACAGGTTAAGTGCTACTGCTTCATTGCTTTCTAGACCTGATACAATTGTTGTTGCAAGCGTTTCTTGCATTTATGGATTAGGCAATCCTAAAAACTTTTTAAGCTTTGGTTTTGAGCTAAGCAAGGGCCAAAAGATTAGGAGAGAGGAAGTTATTAAAAAATTAGTTAATATGCTTTATGAAAGGAATCAGATTGAATTAGTGAGCGGAAGATTCAGGGTGACTGGCAACATTATTGATGTTGTTTTAAGCTACATGGATGATATTATTAGGATTGAATTCTTTGGGGATGAGATTGAATCCATTAAGCAGTTAGAAAAAAACTCAATGGATTTGATCGAAGAGCACAAATATTTTTTCCTTTTTCCTGCAAAGCATTTTGTGAGCACTAAGGAAGAAAATGAAGCGGCGATTAAGTCAATACTTAAGGAATTGGATGAGACTTTGCCCTTGATGAATGATTTGGAGGCTTACAGGTTAAGGCAGAGAGTAATGTATGATATTGAAATGATTAGGGAGACTGGCACTTGCAAGGGCATTGAGAATTATTCAAGGCATTTTGACAAAAGAAAAGCTGGAGAGAAGCCTTATTGTTTGCTTGATTATTTTCCTAAAGAGTTTTTATTAGTAATTGATGAAAGTCATCAGTCTTTGCCGCAAGTGAACGGCATGTATAAGGGAGATTATGCAAGAAAGAAGAACTTGATTGATTATGGGTTTAGATTGCCGAGCGCTTATGATAACAGGCCTTTGAAATTCAACGAGTTTGAATCTTACATGAATAACGTAATCTTTGTTTCAGCCACTCCTGCTGATTATGAATTAACTCATTCAGGAAAACCAGTTGAGCAAATTATTAGGCCTACTGGTTTAATTGACCCTGAAGTGATAGTTAAGCCTAGCAATAATCAGGTTAATGACTTATTGGAAAATATTGAGCTAACTATTAAGAAAGGTTACAGGTGCTTGGTAACAACTTTGACTAAGAAATTGGCTGAGGAATTAACTGAGTTTTTAGGCAAGAAAAAGATTAAGGCAAGATATTTGCATTCAGAGATTGACACCCTTGATAGAACAGAGATTATTAGGCAGTTAAGGGCTAAAGAGTTTGATGTATTAGTGGGGATTAATTTATTAAGAGAGGGTTTGGATTTGCCTGAGGTTGGCTTTATCGGAATACTAGACGCTGACAAGGAGGGATTTTTAAGGGATGCTAGGAGCTTGATTCAGATTATTGGAAGAGCTGCGAGGAACTCTGAATCTTATGTTATTCTTTATGCTGATAAATTGACTGACTCTATTAAAAAAGCTGTTAGCGAAACATTTAGACGAAGGGAGATTCAAATGAGATATAATAAGATTAACAAGATTACTCCTAAGACTATTGTTAAGGCAGTTAAGGCTAAGGAGCGCGAAGTAAAAGATATTAAGCATATTCCTAAATCTGATATACCTGTAATTATTGAGAATCTTCAATTAGAGATGGATGCTTATGTTGAGGAGTTGAACTTTGAGAGAGCAATCATTATTAGAGATAAGATTAATGAATTAAAAAAAAGGATTTAGCTAGATTTTTAAATAAAAATTTGTAAGTATTAAAAAAATGAAGGACTATAGGAAATATTTTATTGAGTAATACAATATTTTTAAATTATTGGCATCTATAAAATAACTATGGAAGACTGGGAGAGAGCTGTCAATGACTTCTTGAAAGATTATAAGAATAAAGATTATGTTATTGGCGCTGTTGCTTGCGGAAGCTATATCACTGGCAATCCCAGCAAGCATTCTGATATTGATTTACGAATAATCTTGAAAGACAGCATTAATTGGAGGGAAAGGGGTAATAAAATGGTTAATGGCTTCTTGGTTGAGTATTTCATGAATCCTATCAGGCAGGAGTTGAAGTATTTTAAAGAGGATTACAATGATAGAAGAAGATTGGATGCACATATGTATTCCACTGGCAAGGTTTTGTTTGACAAAACAGGCGATGTTAAAAAAATCATTAAAATTGCCAAAAAGTTCAATGTTAAATTGTTCAAAAAAGGCGGAAAAATTGGCAATGAAATGTCTCAATATGCTTTATGGGATATGGTTGATAATTTAGAGGAAGTTTATGAAAAAGCAAAAGAGGATTTTTATTTTGTTTATTTCAATTATTTAAAGAATATTTTTTCAAATTATTGCAATTTTATAGGATATGAAGATATTGGAAGCCATAAAGTTTTAAGATTTTTGACTGACAAAAAAGATATGGTTAAATACGGGCTTTTTGAATTCCCTGACAAAAAATTTATTGAATTATTTGTCAATTGCATGGTTTTAAATGAAAAAAAAGAAATGATGAATAGTTATAAATTTTTGACTGATTATGCTCTTAATAAAATGGGCTTTAAAGGCATTAACGGATGGAAGACTAAATCTTTAATTAAATGAGCAAAAGCTTTATAAATATCTATTACTCATAATTGTATTACTATTATTCAAGAGAGATATCCCATTCCTATGGGCAATATTGATAGTTTAATAGACCTAAAATATTGTGAGGTGTGCTGAAAAGATGCCAGCATACTGATACGATACTTTACTTCATACTTAAAAAAGCAGAAGTAGTGTCTATTGCATAGGAGTGGAAATTCATACATATAAACTAAAGTAAAATGTTCTAAAAGTAAGTTTGAATTTCATTACAGAAGGTGAATACGCTGTTAGGTGGATGACTTGGCTCATAAGCTGATGAAGGGCGCACCAAGTTGCGATAAGCCCAGGGTAGGCGCATGGAGCCATTGATCCTGGGATTCCTGAATGAGAGACTCGATCTATATGATCATTAAGCATCTGGCTTAAAAGTAACGCG
>JBAZFK010000015.1:15721-26629 GCA_041653395.1 Candidatus Nanoarchaeia archaeon | reverse complement strand
AAAGAGGGCATAACAAAACTTCATTCTGCTCCACATCCTTATTAGTTACGCAAACACTGTAGCCTTTAGTTGCCAAATCAATGCAAGCATCATCAAATGAAGGCATTCCCTTAAAAGATGATTGATACGCTGGAGTGAAATAAAGCAGTGACTCAGCAGTTTTATTAGAATTCAAAGTGCTGTTTATGTTTTCATTAAAAATGGTGTTGCAATAATCTTGCACGCTATCATAGATTGAAGCTTCTTCCAAATAATTAGTGCATGTAAAATCCTTATTGTCAAATAATGCTGTTTTATTCTTGTTATAACCATAGCTTCCATAATAAGTTGTTCCAAGAGAGCCTTTATAACTGGTTTCCCAATTGCTGACTTTTTCGCATTGCCCTAAATTTCCAGGCAAATACAGCACTAATTTTGGATTATTAACCAAACCATCTCCTTTTTGGCTCCAAGCCAATTTAAGCAATACTTGATCAGTGTCTTTAGTGTCATAATTAACAACAACTGGCTGCTGGCCAACATCCATACTTAATAATATTTTGCCAAAACTGCTAGTGCTTAAAGGGTTTCCAATATTCATAGGAGAAATCAAATAAGCATTGTAATCAATGAATGATAATGGGAAAACACTTGTTGTATGATAATGAACCAAGATATTGCTTCTTATTTTGCAAACCTGCTCCATAACATCAGCAGCAAGCCTTGTTTTGAAAGGAACATTGACTGTTTTAGGAACACCTTTTGGCAAATTAGTAATTGCTTCAGTGTAAGTTGAACCCTTGTCGCCTACTGTGAAATTAACCTCGCAAATATTGCAAATAGAACCATCTGAGCCAAAGCAGTAAGGGCTTCTTAATGCAGACATCTGCAAAGACAAGTCCTGCAGTTCAAACTTTGCCCTGTTTTGGAAAGTGATTGACGCAACAAGTATTGACTCATCGCATAATCTTCCCTGAATGCTGAAGCTTGAGCTGACAACATCATCAGTGATTAATTCATAGGTTGGGCCCATTCTTTTTTCAGTCTGACCCGTTTTTACAATATAAGTTGACTTATAATAGCTTAATGGCGAGATTGAGCTGAAACTGCCTATTGTGGACGCTCCTGCTCCTGCGCTTGAAGTTGTTGAAACAATCCATAAGTTAGCAAACAAAGTTGGAAACATGAAACTAAGCATGTAGGCTGCAAAGCTTCCTGCAGTAATTAATATTAATCCTAAATTGTTGCCGCTTGCCCAAGTGCTGCTTAATAATAAGATTAAAGGAACAGTGATTATTACCTGCATTATTCCTCCATAAAGGCTTCCGCCAAAAAACGAGAAAGGGCTTGAGACTAAGACCCATAAGGAGGTTGCTAGCAATGTTGTTAAAGCAATCGTTCTTAAGATTTTAAATAATAATACTGGAAGCTCTGATTTAACCTTAGTAGATTCATTCCATTTTGATTCCTCTGATTTATCAGCTTTAACTTTATTATCATATACTTCTTTAGTTATGAATTTTCCTTCAGAATTAACATAATACTGCTGGCTTTCTGCAAAAATTGCCTTAAGTAATTGCACTATTACTGAACCAGTTACTCCTAAAACTGTCCAAAAAATAAATGAGGAAATTATTAAATCAACATTAGGATTTGCAATAAGAATGATAATAAAAGTTACTAAAAAAAATATGGGTATTAAAAAATCAATAGGAGTTTCACTTTTTGAAGCAAGAAAAAATAAGATAATATCCCCTATAATAAAAACTATTATTGTAATACCTAAAATAATACTGCCTGCAGTCAATGCTCCTGGAAGTATAAAAAAAGAAAAAATCATTAAAGAAAAGATTAAAACAAGCAAAGTATCATTTTTTTTCATTATCTAAAACCCCCTATATATATTATTAATACAGCCAATAGTATGCCTATAACCTGTATTAAAGGATCTGGAGATGATGCAAAAAAGGCAGTACCTAAGCCTATTAGGTAAGGGAATACGAAAAATGCAAGAATTATTATAAATCCTATTAATAATATTATTGCCTTAGTTCTATCAGCACTTATTCCTCCAGTTGAGCCTAAAGAATCTTTAATAACCTGAGTCATTGAAACTTTTTTCTTGTCTTTATCATCAGCCATATCATTCACTCATACAGTTTTATATTATTGATTATTACTCTTCCATTAGGGCTTGAAATCTTCAAATTATTGGCTTTCTCTGAGAAATACCTTATTGGAATCTCCAATTGGTTGACTCCCAAAACTAGCTTAGCTGAAGGGTAAATGAAAGTGGCATCTTTTGAAAGCAGATTAATATGAATATCCCCTTTCTCGATTATTCCAGTGACGTTCATGTATAATACTAGATTGCTTAAGCCGAAAGCATTCTCCACTAAATCAAAGACAAAATACCTTTCGCTCATTCCGCTTGGAAGCGAGTAAAACTTCATTGAAACATTGGACAAATAATATTCTGCGCCTTTGGTTGACTGCAGAGTAATATTGTTTGCAGTGTCAGTTAAGGATATATCAGCCAAATCAATTGAGATTTTATTGGTCAAATTAGTCAATGCTCCTTGGAAGACTTTCCTGTTATTAATATTGATTATTGCATCATATTCTGTGAACTGGGTTGGGTTAAAATCAAGCTCCATTAATTCAGCAAGAGCTGCTGTAGGATTAAGGTAAAAAGTCTTGGTGTCATTTCCTTTCTCTTCATAGTACTCATAGTTGTAAAGTTTCACTGAATCAAACACGCATTTTTGGGAGTTAAAGATTGAGTTGCCGTTGAACTTGCAGAGTATTTCAATGTTTTTTCCGAAGGAATCAACAGCTGTGAAAGGTATTTTAACTGAGATTTTTGAATTGCTAATAAGCTCATTTTCATAATAAACTGTGCCATTCATCTTAACCTGAACCTTAGGAGTGCCAACAATGCTTCCTGCATTCAACTCCAGCTCAACCAAGCTGTAGTCACCGTTTATATCAATATTGCTATTGCCGTTGTAAAAAAGGGTTGCATCAAGAGAAGTGTATTCGTAGCTGCTAAGCAGCATTTTGACAAAGGAGTAAGAAACCCTCATGTCACTCACAGTTGTTGAATATAATAGTGTTCCTTCGCTTTGTCCAATCTCCCCAACATTGGCCTTGAAGTAAGAGTAATCTATTGGACCTTCTGCAATTTCAGAGCCAGTGTCATTAATACCGAACAATAGCTCATACCTTTGCTGTGGAGGAATCCATAGTAAATACCAGATAAGTAAAGCCATTACAGTCAAAATAACTGCAGGAACTGCTGTCTGGCTTTTATTCATACTAAGAAAATAATAGTTATTATTTTATAAATCTTTTTTAAAAAAAAATAAGGGATTTTTTTCAAAAGATTTTTTAACACATCAACTATTCCAATTAGTAAACATGAATAATCTTCCAAAAATCATAAATGAACTGCTTAAAAAAAAAGGAATTAATGAATTGAGGCCTCCTCAGCAGTTGGCAATTGACAAAGGAATAATGAAAGGAAATAATGTTGTAATCAGCAGCCCGACTGGCAGCGGAAAAACGTTGGCTGCTGAAATAGCTATGGTTAATCATTTTGAAAAAGGGCAAAAAACTTTGTACATTGTCCCTCTTAAAAGCCTAGCTTCTGAAAAATATAAATCCTTCAAAGAGGATTATTCCGAACACGGAGTAAAAGTGGGGATGAGCATTAGCGATTTTGACTCGCAGGATTACAAATTAAAAGACTATGATATTGTCATAAGCACTGCTGAGAAAGTTGACAGCTTAATTCGGCATGGCGCAGAATTTATTAGAAATGTTTCATGCGTTATTATTGATGAAATCCACTTGATTGATGATTATTCAAGAGGACCCACTTTAGAGGTGCTAATTACAATTATTAAAAAATTATTGCCTAAAGCCCAAATTATTGCTTTAAGCGCAACAATAAGCAATGATTATGAAATAAGCAAATGGCTTAATGCTGAATTGGTTAAAAGCGATTACAGGGCTGTCAAGCTTTATGAAGGGGTATATTTGAATGGATTTCTTGAATTCAACAATAATAAAACCCTTAATATTGCCAGCTCTTCTTTTGCTGAGAAAGATGTTGCTATGGACACATTAAGCATTAACAAGCAAATAATATTTTTTTTAGGCAGCAGAAGGAATGCACAAAGCCTGGCTAATAGGCTGTCCGTTTATGCTGATAAATTATTAAGCAAGGAGGACAAGGGGGAGCTGGATATCTTGGCTGACAAAGTTTTGTATTCATTAGAGCAGCCTACAGAGCAGTGCAATTTGCTTTCAGAGTGCATAAGGAAAGGAGTTGCTTTCCATCATGCAGGATTAATCCAAAAGCAGAAAGATTTAGTAGAAAAAGGATTTAGGGAAAGATTAATCAAGATTATTTGCGCAACCCCCACTTTGGCAGCAGGGATTAACCTACCGGCGTTTAGAGTTGTAGTAAGGGACCTAAAAAGGTTCAGCGCTTTGCAAGGAAGCTACTTTATTCCAGTGCTTGAGGTGAAGCAAATGTTTGGAAGGGCAGGAAGGCCGGGGCTGGAGGATTACGGCGAAGCAATCACATTAGCAAAGAGCGAGGATGAGAAAAAAGATATTTTTGACGAATACATTTACGGGGATGTTGAGAATGTCTATTCTAAATTAAGCTCAGAGCCGCATTTAAGAACTCATGTTTTAAGCCTTGTTTCGAATAATTTTTGCCATTCATTAGATGAGCTTAAGGACTTTTTTAAAAATACCTTCTTTGCAGTTCAGTACAAAAATTTGGATGAAATCAACAGATTAATTGACAAAATAGTTGATGAGTTAATTTTTTACGGATTCATTGACAAGAGCAAGGATTTAATAACGTTTACACTTTTAGGCAAAAGAGTAAGCGAATTATACCTTGACCCTTTGGTTGCCTACAATATCATTAACGGAATTATTAAATCAAAAAGCGTAAGCATCAACTCATTTAACATGCTTCAATGTTTATGCTACAGCAAAGGTTTGGCATTATTAAACATTAAGAACTTGGAAGTGATGAATCTTTTAAGCCTTGCTAAAAAAAGCTATTTATTAATTAATGAGCCAAGCTCTTTTGATTTAGAGTATGATGATTTTTTAAGAAGCATAAAGACAGCAATGCTCTTTGAATCATGGATTAATGAAATAAATGAGCAGCAAATAATTGATGAGTACAAGATTTATCCAGGAGATTTAAGAAACATGCTTTCAAGCATTGATTGGCTTATCTATTCAATGGCTGAATTGTCAAAAATAATGGATGAAAAAAAGATTTTAGGGTTCCTTAAAAGGATGAGAATAAGAATAAGCTATGGAATAAAGGATGAATTGTTTGAACTAGTTTCAATCAAAGGAATAGGAAGAGTTAGGGCAAGGAAACTTTTCAGCCAAGAAATTAAGTCTGTTGGTGATATCTTGAAAACCGATTATGAAAAACTTTCCAGCATTATTGGCCCGGGCATTGCAAAAAAAATTAAAAAAGAATGAGCAAGCTTTCATCTTTCTTTAATAGGCATTAATTTGGATATATCATTCCTTAAAATATAGATTAAAGATAAAGAGGATAACATGATTGCTGAAATTAAGTAAACTAATGCAGCTTCTTTATTATCTCTTGCCAATGAGATGAATGCTGTCAAAGGATTCGTGCTTATTTCTTTTTCTGATATCTTAAATGAGGTAAGAGATAAATCATCATCAGACCTTGTGAGGAATGAATAGCTCATGCTTAATGATTCTCCCGGAGCCAATGATTCAATCACAAAATACATTTTTGAATCCTTGAAATTAGCTGATGATTCAACTATTGAATCCTTGGGCAGTTCAAAATATACTGTAACATTGCTGAGAGTCTCATTCAAATCATTGGTGATAGTTCTTGTTATTTCATATTTTGTGTTGTTGACATTGTTAATGCTGACCTTTAAAGCGCTTACATTAACCAGCATGCTAATCCCGCTTAATGATTCATTGAATGAGTAAGATTCATTGAAAACTGAATAGTTCATTTTTTTAAGCAAATCAGATGAGGCTTTATAATAAGCTCCTGAAACATTAAAAGGCTCTTTTATTAAGTTAGCTTTAATTATTTCAAAAGTTAGCTTTTGGTCAAGAGTCAATAATTTGCTTATTTCATCCAAAACATTGAAGTCAATCAATGAATTGTTCACAATTGTTGAATCATTTGTTAAAGTAATGTTTTTTGTGCTAAATGTATCTGAATCGTTCTGCTCATCATTAGTGTCATTAGCTGGAGGAGTTACAGCTGGAGGTGATGAAGGAGTATAGGGTGGAGTATACGGAGGAGTGTATGGAGGAGTATAAGTAGGGGTATTTATTCTTCCATAAACTATGTTGCTGTAATTGCCTGATTGGCCGTATGAATTAAAAGCCCTTATTTTATAATAATAATCAGTGTCATTCACCACTGAATTGTCTGTATAAGTATTTGTGAGCACTGTTGAAATAAGGGTGTATGCTCCAGTGATTGAATTAGCCCTATATATTGAATAATTAGTTGCTTGGCTAACAGAATTCCAATTCAATAAAATGCTTGAAGTCTGATTAGTCAATGAAGCTATTATTGCAGTGTTTAATACTGGGTCCGCTCTTTTGCTGTAAGTAACCAATGATTCCTTATAATAGCTTGATTCATTCTCTGTTACTAAAATCTTGAAGGTTTTGTTCTCGCAATTTCCAGAGCTTACATTGAAGATTACTTCCATGTTCAATGTGTTATTGTTTATTGTAACTTCTTCAAACATCTTATCTGAAAATAATCCTGAACCAAGAAGCAATGAAACATTAACTAATGCGTTTGCTCCTGTGTTGTTAAGCAATATTTTTACTGTCAAATTCTCTGACTCATCTATGACATTATTATAAATAATTGATTGGGATATTATTGGCTTAGTCAATGCAATATTTTTTTCAATGTTTTCATAGTTCCCTGATTCAACCTTAATCCCTATTGCAAACTCTCCTGAATAATCCCCCCTTACTGTCCAATTAATCTCCTTATAAGTTCCGTTAGTGATATTTCCTAATAATATTGTTTGATTTCCTGAAACTAGATTGACTCCACTTGGAAGGACTATTGTTGCATTTGCATTGTAAGCAGTCTCGTTTCCATAATTATAAACTTGAGCAATAACACTGCTGTCATACAAGTTGCTTATCTTTGGCACAACTATTATGTCAGTGCTTAATATTGGAGAATGAGGCATCACAACGCTTAAGGATTTGTTAACTGAAGCAAATTGAACATCTTCCCCTTGAAGTGATGAATTTACCCAAAAGCTATAATTACCTTCTGTTGCTGGGCTAGTGAGATTATACTTGAAAAAGACTAATGAATTATTCATCAGGTTAACTCCTGTATTGTTAACTGGAATAAAGTTTGCTGAAAAATCCGCATAAGGTGTGTTGTCCAATAAATAATCATTGTTCATAGTGTTTGTTGCATAAATTGTTGCGCTAATATTATTATTAGGCATTGATTTGCCTGAAGACAAGATGTCAATAATTATTTTTTCAATAGCGTAATGGCTCTGCAAAAACGAAGTCAAAGAATTGTCAAATGAATTGAATTCGTTAGGCACTTTTGCAACAACTGTGATGTTATGGGTTCCTTTTGAAAAATTCAAGCTTAATGCTTTTGATTCAATTGATTGCCCTGCAATTATCAGGAATGAATCATTATAAACTAATAATCCATTGTCAAAATAAAGCACTTGCACAGTGGCATTTTTAACTCCGTTATTCTTTATCATTGAAGACAAATTATAATAATTATTCACTATTGCTTCATTAGGAAGTGCCAATGACTGAACAACTAAATCATTTCCAGTGATGTTATAAGCAATCACTGCTGAGCTAACATTATAAACTGAATCAGTTATGTTTGCCTTTAAGTAGCAGGTTCCATAAGTGCAAATCTCAGTTGTTTCTTCAATATTCCACTCGCAAGAAGTGCTGATGGATTGGCAGTTAGGCAATTCATAAAATGTTAAGTAATTACTGCTCAAATAATATGAGTAATTCAACATAATGTTGTCAATTATGAAATCAGGATCATGGCTTTGTGTTGCATTTAATAGCTTAATCTTGTCAGAGTATGAGCTGTTGAATTCAAGCACTGCAATTGGAGCCTCTTGAATTATATTTACTGGCACATTAATTAATTTTGATTCGTTGACGTTTCCATAAGTATCATAAGCTACTGCTGAAATATTGATGAATGAATTCTCTAAATTGCTTGGAACAGTCCAATTATAATTATAAGGGGCTGTTAAGTTTGAGCCAATCAAGTAACTATTGTTGAAATAATATGTAACGTTTGCTATCCCTGAAGCATCGCTGAATAGTCCTGACAACTCAATGCTTGATTGGTTTATTATTGAAATGCTGTTTAGTTCGGCTAAAGGCTTAATAGTGTCAACAAATAGTTCTAAATAATCATTAAGATACGTTACTGAATCATTGCAATAGATTTCAACAGTGTTTGGGCCTTGTGCATATACTGGGCTTGCAATCATGTATGAATCACTATCTACCATTGTCTGATTCAATGCTCCGTTTAAGCTATACTCGCAAGTTCCAACAGCATTGTTTAAGCTTAAATTAATTAATGGATTATAATTATAATTTGAATGATTAATTGGAGTGTTAAGGGTTAATTCTAAAGGAACATAGTCTGATATAACTTCAAAAGAGGTTGCATTTGTTCCTAGGTTTCCAGCCAAATCTGAGCAGTAAAATGAGTAATCATAATTCCCGCTAAGCAAAATTAATCCTCTTGAAAATATCCCTAAATTATTAGCCATTGAATAATTTACTGAGCCTGAACTTAAGATGCAGCTTACTGCATCACTATCTGGAGTTATTTCAAAATTAACAGTTGAATTAGTTACTATTGAACCATTGGTTGGAAAATTAATGATTATATTAGGAGCAACAGTGTCTGATAATAGTTCAATGATTGATTCATTATAGTTGCCGACTAAATCAATGCATGAAATATTGAAGTAATTAATAGCATTTTCAACTAATGTATCAATGAATAAATCATGACCTAAAGAATCCAAAGTATTCATAACTGAGCCATTCAAATAACAGCTTGATGCCTCATCAGTTGTTATGTTAATATAAGTTGAGCTTTTTACAGGCATCAAAGGGTTGGTTAATGTTATTTGAGGTGCTAAAGTATCCAAGTATAAGCTATGGGAGGTTAAATTAATATTACCAACATTATCAGAGCATGTTAAATTAAAGTTGTATTCAATGTTTTCAGGGAATCCTGATTGTATTGAGAAATTGAAAACATATGGGGATTGCTCAGTCATCTCAATTACTCCATCAATTGGGAAAGTCAAATTACATGATATTGCGCTGTCAGTTACTGCAATGAATTCAAAAGCAGGAGTTCCTATAGTTCCATTTGGAGCGAACAATAACAATTGAGGAGCAACAGTGTCAGCAGTAACTTCAACAATTGACTCATTATAGTTGCCTAATAAATCAAAGCAAGAGATGTTAAAATAATTAATCCCATCAATTAAAGTATCAATGAATAAATCATGACCTAAAGAATCCAAAGTATTCATAACTGAGCCATTCAAATAACAGCTTGACAATTCATCAGTAGACACATTAACAAAAGACGAAACACCAACAACAGACAAAGGACTAACCAAAGCAATAGATGGAGCAACAGTGTCAGCAGTAACTTCAACAATTGACTCATTATAGTTGCCTAATAAATCAAAGCAAGAGATATTGAAATAATTAATCCCATCAATTAAAGTATCAATGAATAAATCATGACCTAAAGAATCCAAAGTATTCATAACTGAGCCATTCAAATAACAGCTTGACAACTCATCAGTAGACACATTAACAAAAGACGAAACACCAACAACAGACAAAGGACTAACCAAAATAATTGATGGAGCAACAGAATCAATAGTGAATGTGACTGTTTTATAGTTGAGTGTGCTTACTGAATTATTAGTCCAAGCATGCAAAGTATTAATTCCTTCGTTGAAAGTAATATTAACAGCATCAGTGTAGCTCTCATTAACCCCATTCCAATTATACCAAGTGCTCACTCCAGTGCTTGAAATATTAAGCAATTGAGTTAAATTATTATAGCTAATATTTTGTGGAGTAAGAATTTCAATTAGTGGAAGATAGCTGTCAACTGTGAATGAAACATTGGTGTAGTTCAAGTTGCCAACTGAATCATTAGCCCAAGCCTCCAAAACATTAACGCCTTCATTGAAAGTAATATTAATAGGGGCTAAATAACTTTCATTAGTTCCATTCCAGTTATACCAAACACTGTTAAGATTTGAATCAGCAGCTGAAATATTAAGCAACTGAGTAGCATTATTATACATAAGGGTTTTTGGAACAATTATCTCTAAGCTAGGGGCAATAGTGTCAATGGTGAATGAAACATTAGTGCAGTTCAAGTTGCCAACTGAGTCATTACTGTAAGCAATGATTATATTAGCACCGTTCTCAAACTCCATTAATACAGGACCAGAGTAAGTAAAGTTTTCAGAGCCATTAAAGAACCAAACATAATCTCCATCACTTGAAATGTTCACTAATTGAGTAGCATTACTAAAAGTAGTATTTAAAGGAGAAATAATCTCAATATGAGGAGCAACAGTGTCAGCAGTAACTTCAACAATTGACTCATTATAATTGCCTAATAAATCAAAGCAAGAGATATTGAAATAATTAATCCCATCAATTAAAGTATCAATGAATAAATCATGACCTAAAGAATCCAAAGTATTCATAACTGAACCATTCAAATAACAGCTTGACAACTCATCAGTAGACACATTAACAAAAGACGAAACACCAACAACAGACAAA
>JBAZFK010000015.1:0-15711 GCA_041653395.1 Candidatus Nanoarchaeia archaeon | reverse complement strand
TAAAGTATCAATGAATAAATCATGACCTAAAGAATCCAAAGTATTCATAACTGAACCATTCAAATAACAGCTTGACAACTCATCAGTAGACACATTAACAAAAGACGAAACACCAACAACAGACAAAGGACTAACCAAAGCAATAGATGGAGCAACAGTGTCAGCAGTAACTTCAACAATTGACTCATTATAATTGCCTAATAAATCAAAGCAAGAGATATTGAAAACATTTGAACCATTAACTAAAGTATCAATGAATAAATCATGACCTAAAGAATCCAAAGTATTCATAACTGAACCATTCAAATAACAGCTTGACAACTCATCAGTAGACACATTAACAAAAGACGAAACACCAACAACAGACAAAGGACTAACCAAAGCAATAGATGGAGCAACAGAATCAATAGTGAATGAAACATTGGTGTAGTTCAAGTTGCCAACTGAATCATTAGCCCAAGCCTCCAAAACATTAACGCCTTCATTGAAAGTAATATTAAAAGAGGCTAAATAACTTTCATTAGTTCCATTCCAATTATACCAAACACTATCCAAATTAACATCAAAAAAGGAAAGATTAAGCAACTGAGTATCATTAGTGTAACTAATATTTTGCGGAGAAACAATGCTTAAGCTAGGAATAATAGTGTCAACTGTGAATGAAACACTTGTGTGCTTAATTGCTCCTATAGAATTATTTGCCCAAGCCTCTAAAAGATTAACACCCTCATTGAACAACACATAAACAGGAATATTATAAGAGACGTTGTTGCCAAGCCAATTATACCAAGTGCTCACTCCAGTGCTTGAAATATTAAGCAATTGATTGGCAGCATTATAGCTAATGTTTTGTGGAGTGATAATTTCAAGTAATGGAAGATAGCTGTCAACCATGAATGAAACATTGGTATAGTTCAAGTTGCCAACTGAATCATTAGCCCAAGCCTCCAAAACATTAACGCCTTCATTGAAAGTAATATTAAAAGCATTAGTGTAGCTCTCATTAACCCCATTCCAATTATACCAAACACTATCCAAATTAACATCAAAAAAAGAAAGATTAAGCAACTGAGTATCATTAGTGTAACTAATATTTTGCGGAGAAACAATGCTTAAGCTAGGAATAATAGTGTCAACTGTGAATGAAACATTGGTATAGTTCAAGTTGCCAACTGAATCATTAGCCCAAGCCTCCAAAACATTAACGCCTTCATTGAAAGTAATATTAAAAGCATTAGTGTAGCTCTCATTAACCCCATTCCAATTATACCAAACACTATCCAAATTAACATCAAAAAAAGAAAGATTAAGCAACTGAGTATCATTAGTGTAACTAATATTTTGCGGAGAAACAATGCTTAAGCTAGGAATAATAGTGTCAACTGTGAATGAAACATTGGTGTAGTTCAAGTTGCCAACTGAATCATTAGCCCAAGCATGCAAAGTATTAATTCCTTCATTGAACAAAACGTAAAGAGGAATACTATAAGAAACATTATTGCCATTCCAATTATACCAAACACTGTTAAGGTTTGAATCAGTGGCTGAAATATTAAGCAGCAAATTTTTAGTGTTATAATAAAAGCTTAATGGAGAGATAATTTTTAGCTGTGGAAATAATGCATCAGATGTTATTGTGAAAATAGTATTATTTGAATTTGAATATGCATCAAGGCAGACAACGTTAATGTCATTTGCTCCATTGCTTAATCCGCTTAAAGCTATTGAGAATTGCGTACTAACATTTGTCATTGCTTGGCTATTGGCAGTGCAGCTTACAGCGTCAGAAGTGGAAACAATTAAGGTGGTGCTGGCCCCAACAATTCCTGTTGGGCTTACTAAACTTATTGTTGGGCCCATGATATCATTATAAAATGTTTTTTGCAAAGTTATTTGCCTAGTCCAATCATCATCAGTGCATGAGATTGTAAGCACGTTCGCTCCGTGGGAAAAAGCCATTGTTTTTGAAAAAGTGTTTTCCGAAATTTTTGTCATGTCATTATTGTTGACTTTGCAGTAAGTCCCTCCAAGTATTGAAACAATTAGGTCAGCACTTGTTGATGACATTACAAGATTAGGGTTTGGAGAAACAATGACTATTGGCTGAATATACTTGTAATAATTGTAAGTTAAATTATATCTTGCTCCAACCTTGTAATTTCCAGGATAAGGGCTTATGTTAAACTTGTAGTCTGCATTGTTGTTGATTACTTTAGGGTCCAAAGACCATAAAAAGCAAGTCACTTCCGTCTCACCTAAAGAGTCTGAAAAGTAATCCCCTTGGCCTAAAAAAGTATAATAACCTGCAGCATTAGTTGTTGCTGAAAAAACCCTTATATTATGATTGTCATTTTTTACGCTGCAATTCATCTTTATCAAAACATTATTAACTCCATAATTATCCAGGGTTGATAAATAACCGTTCATGTTGTCAAATGTGTAGTAACTTGTTATGCTGAAGCTTATTTTAGTAAGGGCTATTAAAATCAACAGTACACTCAAAGTTTTGATTGACGAATTCATAATTATTGCTTTAATTTAACCACTTAATTTTTTTGCTTTTCTTGTTTTTATACCATTGCACTAAATAAATAGTGCCTACTCCTAATGCAGCTATTCCTAATCCAATGCCCCACGGAATAGTTGTTGATAAAATTGAAGCCAATCCTTGGGTTGATAGCGAGAATAATCCGGAGCCTTCATAAACCAAAGACGTCATTGCTTTGGTTCCAGCTGAAACAAAACATGAGCCTGAAGCGATTTCTAACCCTCCGAATGCTGCTTTTGAAACAGCTCTTCCTTTGCTAGAAGGGTCTTTTTTGTAATCTTTTAAAGAGCTGAAAACATTGTAGATACCGTTTCCAATCAAGAACATTCCTGAATTAAAGCATAAGCCTTTTATTCCTAATAAAGTGTTTGTGACATTAGAAGTAGTGTTGTAAAGATTTGATGAATTATACATATTTATCCAAAACCATGAATTAAAAGAAACCCCTCCTGCTACTTGCATAGAACCCAATGCTATTTTTTTCTTGTTGTCTCTTTTATAACCTGTTGAAATATTCCTAATTCCATACCCTATTGCTGGCAAGGACAATCCTGCTAAAATTGCGCCTGCTCCGAACTGGCTCATTGTGCTCTGAGAAAACGTTGGGTCAACTGATATTGTTTGTCCGCTTTCATTAAAAACGCTTTCAAGGTTTGTTCCTGAAGCATAATCATGCAGGGGATAATATGCGAAATCAACATTTTTATCAACCAAATGATTAAGCATGTCCTGTGAAAACTGGCTAGTATTGTAAAAAATATCCCTATCAATGCTTCCTCCTGGCAAAGTTATTAACTGGTCTGATTTTGGAATAACATACCCGACTCTTTCACCATTATTATAAAAATCAGTTTTTATGTTCAAAAAAGATTGATTATAAGCATGCCTGTTGGCAGCGTCTCCTAAGTAAGTTTTTAGCGCAGCATCTGATGCGTTTTTTGAAGCAACTAAGTCAGCAGGATTATAGTCAACAAAAGGAAAATCTGGCAAAGAAGCAACATTAGCTCCTATTAAATGAGTCGAATAAGCGCTTTCCATTGCTTTATAGATATGTAATTCTTTTTAAAAATATTTCTATGGCATTAATATCATATCATAAACGCATCCTTGAATATGCATTTTTTTTGATTTGTACTTAGTATATAAATAATGCCCGAATTTAACAGCTAAACCTAAGGCAATTATTCCAATTCCTATTCCTCCAAGCATTGAGCCTACAACTGCTCCTTGAGTGGATAATATTGATGAACTTAAAGTAACCCAGCTTAAATTTGATGAATAAGTCATTAATCCTCCACCTACAAACTCAGAGGCTGATAGGAATAGTTCAGCATAGCCTTTTTTGTTTAGTCCAACATCACCACAACCATCCCTTATGTTTTTTCTGTGCTGATTTATGTCTTTTATACCAATAAAGAGATTATAAAAAGCGTTCGATAACGAAAATATGCCTAAATTGTAATACAAGCCTTTAAGCCCTGAAACCTTTGTTATTAAATCCATTGATTTGGCTTTATTATAATAATTATTTAAAGTATTCAAAAACATTATTGAAGGAATGCCTGTAACTGTTGATATTGCAGCTCCTTTCTTAAAGTTCTTCTTGTCCTTTTCAAGCAATGATTTAAAGGATTTTCTAAGCCCATAGTAAAAAAAAGGAAGCGAAAATCCTGCAATTAATGGCAAAGATGGGCTTTGGAAAGACTCCTCTAATGCTCCATTATAGGTTTCAATATCAATGTTTTTAGAGTTAATGTAATTAACAGCTGTTTTTGCAGCATCAGTAGAGTTATAGTCAGTGTTTATTTTGAATGCTTCATAGATTTTGTTGATGATATTATCACTATTGTTAAGTGAAATATGATTCACTCCTTTGTCATAAATAAGATAGTTGCTGCTAGGGTCTATTATTCCAGCATGGCTTGGTTGGGTTGACAATAAGTTATCCAATGAATAGACATCAGTATTTAATATGGTTCCATTGCTTGATAAATTATGTGTAGAGTAGTTTAACATTAATCACTTAAGTATTTTAATCTTTTTAAAAAAGTTTTCATGCTTTGTTCTTGATTAATAATTCAAGTATTTTAGAATAAGCAGGCCTAGTGATTAATACTCCAATAGTTATTGCAATAATGTTAGTGCTTGCGAAACCCTTAAGCACCCCTGCTCCTGCAAAATTCAAAGGAATCATTACTGCAACACTAGTAGTGAAAGCAGCAATAACTATGAAAAAAGCGCTTTTCATTTTTTGCTTCAGGTTCAGTTTAGCATTATCATCTTTATTGCCTAAAACTTCATCAGTAATTATTATTTGATCATCAACTCCAGTCCCTACAGATGCAATTAATCCAGCTATTGCAGCTATATCAAAAGTCCAGTGCATTAAAGTTGCAGCGCCTAAAGTTATGATTATTTCAGTCAAAGTAACAAATATTATAGGCAAAGCTATCCTAAAATCCTTGTACCTAAAAGCTATTATTATATCAACGCATAATATTGCTATAAAAAACACCATCACAATATTGCTTAAAAATTCCCCCCCTAATTTTGGAGAAATATCTTGAATATTGTCAATATTCATCTTTACTGGCAGCTTGTCACTTTGAATCATGCTTTTTAGCTCTTTCATCCTTAAAACTGCCTCATCCCTTGTTTTTCCATAACCGCTAATAACAGGATTCCTGACCATTGTTCCAGCAAGAGAGCATCCAATATTAAGGCTGCTGCCATCAAGCATCTCATCATCCAAATAAAAGCTAATAGTTTCATTTAAATAGCAATTTGAGCCAAAGCCGCTTCTTTGCAAATTTTCTGTAATATTGGCAAACTTTTCAGCACCCTCCTGGCTTATCTGCAGCCCAAAAGTGAACTGGAATCCTCCTTGGGAAGCAGTCACTCTTGAAGGGCAATCATCAGAGTTAACCATGCAAATCCCAGTGATGTCATTTCTTAGAAACACTGTTTGGTTTCCCACTCTTGCATCAAACACTCCTTCGCTTTCAAGCAATTTTTCAACATCATCAATGCTGATTGAGGAAGGAAATTCTATTTTTATGTAACTATTGCCTGTTAAATCTGACAAGATATTTATTGGCACTTCTTTGAAGCCATAAACATTCAGCCTGTTTTCAAGAATCATTTTAACATTTTCCATGTCTTCAGCAGTAACTTCTTGGGCTGGGCTTAAAGTTATTTTTGAGCCCCCAACCAAATCTATTCCGAATTCAATGTTTGAAAAAGACACATCTGAAACGCTGATTCCTGAATAAGTCTTGTTATCTTTTAAGCTCAATAAAAAAGGATACGTTGTTTGTTCAGCCGAAAAAAGCCCTTTTTCTTTGTAGGTTATTTCAACTGAATCATTAACTGATAATGAAGAGATAGCTAGGTTAAAATCATTGGAATCATTTATTAAAACATTGTTCACTTTAGTTATTATTACATCTTTTGACAAAAAATTGGATGCTGGCAAAGAAACTCCAGTCACTAACGCTCCAGCAGTGTTAATCTTTGGCTGAATAACAATAATGCTTGATATTAATAATACAACCATTAAGCTGATTCTCCAGTCCTTAAAAAAATCAAGCAGTTTCATCTTTTTTTCTCCTTAAACTCTTGGTATATTCTTTGGATGCTTGCGCTTCCGAGCCAAGTGTTCAATAAATCAAAAAGCATTCCAACAATCAAAACAAGAGAGATTTGCTTTATTGCCTCAACGCTTGTCAATAAAAACATTATGACAAACGTAATCAAAGCTGTTGAATTCATTGTTAATTCAGTTTTCAGGGCTGAAAAAAGTTTATCTAATAATTTTCCCTCTTTTTTAATAAAAATATTAGTTGCTAATAATATGTCACTGTCAGTTGAATAGCCCATAATCATCAACAACGCACCAATAGTTATCACCCCTATTTTCACCCCGAACAAGTCAAAAACTGAAAGTATTCCGATAATGTCAGCCAAAGTGCTAATTGAAATCGTTAATGCTGGAATAATTTCCCTAAAAGACAAGTATGAAACTATTATCATCAAAAAGAACCCTATCAAAAAAAGCCATGAAGTTTCTTTAATGAAATTATCACCTATAACACTTGATTGAGAGCCAAAACTAATATCTTTTTCTACTAATGTGTCATTAAGAAAATCTTGGACTATTCCAATTAGCCTCTCTTTTGAAATCCCCTGCTCTGTCAGAATCTCATAGCCCCTGATATTGTCAGATAATTGATTTTTTAATAAGACTATCTCAACATCATCAGTTCCTAGCTCAGTGATTAAATAATTTTTCAAAAGAGCATAATCCACTTCATTATCATAATTAAAGGTTAAAGTCACCCCTCCTTTAAGAGAAGAATCAACATTAATAATGCTTCCAGTAGCAAAATAATTGTAAGCCAAAACTGACAGGTTAAATAATAGTATTAAAATAGGAATAAGGAGCATTTTTTTATAATTATTATAATAATAGTCAAATAATTTATTTGTCATAAGTAATGAAAAATATTAACTTGGCGCTTTAAAAAATTAATGGAAAAAAATAAAAAAAGGAAAGATATTACTTTCCTAAATTCTTATTAGCCCTAATGCTTGGCCTTATCTTTTCAGTTCCAATACCTTTATTGTGAAGTCCTCTTCCTCTTTTTCCAGCACTGGTTAATCCCCTGAAGACTCTTCCCTGATGCTTATTTGTGCAGAATACAAAATAATCCTTATCCATATAAATCTGAGGCAGGTTAGTGTCTATTAAGATTACTTCATACCACTTGTTTTTACCGTCATCTCCAACTTCGTAGCTGTTTAAAACATTCATGTTTTTGAAGACTCTTTGGGCTCTTTCTTCGCAAATACTTTGAAGGTTCTTCTTTGTAGAATACTTGTTCTGCCCTGCTTTTGAAGGCTTTCTTCCCATATGAGTGGATTCCCTTTTTCTTCCACCTTTAATTATTCTGACTCTTGCAATGCTTACTCCCTGCTTAGCTTTATAGCCTAAGCTTCTTGCCCTGTCAATCCTTGTAGGCTTATCAACCTTGACAACTGCATCCTCTGTTCTCCATTGCACTAAATGCTCCCTATAATAAGGGTTATCCCTTCTAGGATTCTTCCATAGTTTTTGCATGAACTTGTATAGTCCCATTATTTATCAATCTCCTTTAATTGCCAATCAAGATAATTAGTCTATCATCTGGCTTGTTAATTATTAAAAAGAAGCAATTCATTTAAAAATGTTTTCTCATCGTTAAATTTTTAAGCATTGGATTTTAAATCTTAAATCATGACAGAAAAAACAGTTGTTTTAATCAAGCCTGATGGCATTGCAAGAAGCTTAGTTGGAGAACTAGTTTCAAGATTTGAAAAAGTAGGATTAAAGATTGTTGCAATGAAAATGATTTGGGTTGAAAAAGATATTATTGGAAAGCACTATTCTGATAATGAAGCTTATTTGAAAGGAGTTGGAGTCAAAACTCTTGAAAATTATGAAAAATACGGCTTTGATGCTAATGAGTCATTAGGAACAAAGGATCCCTTAAAAATAGGGAAAAAAGTAAGGGAAATGAACATGGACTTCATGTCTTCAGGCCCAGTTATTGCAATGATTCTGCAGGCTCCGGGAGCAATTAATATTGTAAGAAAAATTGTAGGAAGCACATTCCCTGATTCTGCAAATCCAGGAACTATTAGGGGAGATTACAGCTATGATTCAGCAATGGATTCTAATATCAAGAAAAGAACAACAAGGAATTTAGTCCACGCTTCAGGAAACAAGGAAGATGCTGAATTTGAAATAAAACTATGGTTCAAAGAGTCAGAGATTTATTCCTATAAAACATTGGCTGAAACCTTCTTTGAATAAAAGATTTTTTTTCTTGCTTTTTATTTTTTTTAAAATTTATGGCTTGTAATAATTTGAATAAATAATATCATTTCTTTCATAAAAAATGTTTATGTTATCATCATAAGCGCACATGCTTTCATAGTCCGTATTAAAAGGAATTCTTGATAATGTAAATGTTTGCCCGTTATCATTTGAAACTGCAAGATTACCTGCCCCTAAAATATAAACATTGCTCTCATAGACAAAAAATTCTCCACCCATAATATCTTCAACAGTGATTTTTTCAACTGAAAAATCAGAATTGCTCACCCTGTATAAATCTCTTGAAAAAATATCATAATCTTCAATAAGAATAAAAAAATAGTCTTCATTTATGCCAGCACCTATAATATTAGGATCGTCAAGGAATTCTGATTCAGAAAGGATTATGGAATCATCAAAGCTTGCGCCATTATTGCCTGAAATATTTATAAAAATATTGTCATTGTAACTATAGGCAAGATAAAGATTATCCATATTGGCATAGAGATGAAAGTCCCCATAACTGCTTGGCGGCTCTGAAAAATAAAAATCGCTTGCTTTTTCAAAATCAGCACCCTTATTTGAAGAGTTATAAACAACAATATATGAGCCATTGTAATTGCCAATGTAAATATTGTCACCTTCAAGAGCCAAACCCCTAAAAGAAGAATAACCTGTAGATAGATTAATTGACTGAATAAAAGAGAATGAAATCTCTGAAACTGACGAATTATAAAGAGATACCCCATAATAAGGATTTGAATCATTATTTGTAATAAAATAGATAGTCTCTTCATCAGCAATTAAAGAATTGTGTATATTATACCCTGAACCTTGATAATAGGATATTTCTGACAAATCATAATTCTCCCCTTTGTCTGATGAGTTCAAAAGATAGCAAAAGTGTTCGTCTAATTCACATAAACTAACATAAGTATTTTCCCCATAGCAATAAGAGCTTACATCATCAATATCTGAATTATTATAAATCTCATTAATTTGGGTGAAATTACCAACACTTAAAGAATAATTAAATGAGTATTCTTTGCTTTCTGAAAGGTAAGAGCATGACATTAGTGCTGATGAATCATAATCACCTAACTCAAAGTCAGCAATTGTTTTAATGCTGTTTTCTTCTATGGAGCCAGCATAACTTTCTCCTTCAATTGATAAAGTACAGGAATCAGGAGCATCAAAATAGTTTGCTGAAATATTGAAATAAACATTATCATATTTGTAATTATAAGGATTGTAATTTGCAGAATTAAACTTTATCTTTTCGCAAGCTTCGCTGTAGCACACACCATCAAGAATTCCGTCATTTTCCAAATCGCAATATTTGAAGTTAGTTGATTCTTTTAAGGATAAATTATCAAGTTTTGCAAAACCTTCATCTGAAAATATTTCAAAAATAATCTCAACAGTCATGTTTTCCCTGTAATCATAGATTGAAAGATTATTATATATAAGAAAATCATTTTCCACTTCAAAAGAAACAGTGTCCCATTCATTAGAATCAGAGTCAAAGCATTTAACATAACTATAAGGATTAAGATACGAATCGCATAAATCACTGTAAACAGGAAGTTCATTAACTCTAAGGTAATATATATCATACTCTTGTTCGTCTTCTAACTCTATTTTAAAATCAATTAATAAACTATAACTTGTAGCATTAGCTGAACTGTTCAAATCAAAAGAGAAAAAATCAGCAACATCATTAAGCTTTTGCAAAACATAAATTGAAGAGTTAAAAAATAAATAGTTATTTCCGTTTTCTTCAGCAATTACTAATTCATCTTCAGCAACCCAGGATTCGTTGCCTTCCTCAAAGCCTCCGTTTAAGATATTCTCCTCTCCATAAACCCCGCATCCGCAAAGTATATTGCTTGATTCAGTCAATATTCTGCTGTCCTCCAAGCTAGCTATTATTGAATCCTCTCCGCATTGCTCAAAAAAATTGGATTTAAAAAAGCCTGAACTTGCAGTATTCTTAGATGCAGGGCTTACTGCTTGCACGGTTTTTCCGTTATTGTAGATTACTTTTATCTCCAAATCATCTCCAGCCTCTTGGGAGATATAATTAATCTCCCTTAATTCTCCTGGCAAGATTGGAGTATCAAGAGTGTAGTTCAATAATTCGCCATTAACAAATAAAACAATTTCAGTGACTGGGCTTGAGCCGTCATTCCTGACAATTGCCTTGCTTCCTGTAATAGAAACAAGATTGAGTCTTGAATTGTCATTGCCAGGATAAGTGTCTAAATTGCCCTGTGATTCTAAATTTAAAACATTTGAATTAATAAAAAAATAAGCAGACACAGAGGCAACAATAGTAATTAAAACCAATAATATTAAGCTGACAACAGGAGTGATTGATTTCATCTTTATATTGTTTAAATAATTAGAATATTTAAAAAGTTAATCAAAAATTGAGCAAAAAATTAAAGGGAACGCGATTGTTGCATCAGCGTGAACTATTACAGTATTTGCTTCTTCCTTAATCTTGCTCCAGCTCACAGCCTCACTTGTGCTTGCGCCTGAAAGTGAGCCATCATAAGCCTCAGCTGTTGTGACATACACTGCGTAGTCAAAGCCTCCCCTGACAATGTTCATTCCAATAGCATGATGCTTTGCAAACCCTCCTCCTAAAATGATGCCCCCTGTTTTTTCAGAGTTTAAAATTAAATCCGCCTCTGCTTTCATGTCAGCTGTCACGTCAATTCCGAATTCAGGATGCTCTTGCTTGAAATAATACAACTGAAGCCCGAATGCTCCGTCTAAAATTGCAGGGCAAAAAATTGGAATATTGTTTTTATTAGCCCAATAAAGTATTGAAGATTCATCCTCAATAATTTTGCCTAATTCATGAATTATCTCGCTAGGCCCTAACATTTTCTTTCTTTCTTTTTGCATCTTTAAAATAGTGTCAAAGAATGGAAGAAGAGAATCTTCCAATTCTTCATAATGGGAATTATCAACTAGGATGTTTCCAATCCTGTTGATTCCTTTCTGGTGCAATTCATTGTCATTCATACCAAAATTGCCCAAAATGAACGGGCTTTTGGATTTCATAACATCCTCTTCAACGCTTCCAACTCCAGTAATTATTGCATCAACAAATTTCAGCCTGCAAAGCTCAGCGAATACTTCCCTGAGCCCACTTGAAACCATATTGCTTGTGAATGTGAGGATAATTGTTGCCTTGTCTTTTTTCATTTTTTTGATTATTTCAACTGCCTGCTTAATATGGCTTGCCTGAAAACCCATGCTTGAAAAATCATTAACTAAATCTTTGACAGTCTTATTTTCATTGAATTTGAATCCTTTAATAATGTCCATGAATAGTTAATTACTGAGTTTGTTTTAAAAACTTTTTTAAAAGACAGAATTTATCTTCTGTAGCCATGAAAGCCCTTGCTGAGTTTTATCCTAAAAGCGTTGAAGCTAATTTTTACGTGTTCTTAAAGGAAGCTGAGCTTGAAGAGTTGGCAAAAAAACCTATTACAGGAACCATTTTTATGCTGGATAAATCCTGCAAAAAATTCAGCCTTGAGCTTAAAAAAGGGGATTATTTTGAGAAAAATGACTATGAAGTTGGAGTAATTGCAGAAGAAGAAAAATGTTCAATATATTTTTATGAATCAAAGCTTTTCAGCTTGAAAACAGTTGGAATAATTTATGGGAGAGTTAAATGTTTATACAAATATGACATATGCCTTGAATCAAAAGCCAAGGATTATGACCTAACTAAAATACTTAATTTTATTGATTTTGGGAATTAATTAAAGCTCTTCAGTGTTAATATAATTTATGAATTGCTTGACGCTTTTCCCAACCCCTTCATTGACATCTCCGAAGTTTCTTTTAGAGTCAACAATTTCTTCCCAAATAGCTTCAAAGTTTTCATAGGAAACTAACGCAAGCTTAGACACTTCAATGTCTTTTATTTCAGAAAGCCCGTCTAATTCTTTGAGATTTTTAACAACTTTTAATTTTTTCATAACCTGATTTTTGTCAACTTTTATAATATACCCTAATAATGGATTGACCAAGGCTTTATTCCCTGCAATGTAATGGGTTGTTAAGCCTAATGAGTTAGGAATCAATATTGAATCAATTCCACCTAACAAATCGCTGACCTCTTCCCTAAATTCCCTTACTGCAGAATTTTGCGGGTTTTCCCTTGAATCAACATAACCTGCAGCAGCTGGCTGAAATTGCGAGTGCCCTTGGCTCGTTTTGTTAGTCCTTTGCTGAATTATAACATAACTTAAATCATTTGTTATTGCATGAATTAGCACGCTTAACAAAGGTTTTTTGAACAAGTTTCCATCATATAAGTTTCCTAGTATTTCAGGAGTCACTTCTTTAATATTTAATGGGAATAATGAAGGAGAACAGTTTAATAAAATCGTTTTATACCTGTTAATTACTGATAATTTATCAATCCCTGTCAAAACATTCACATAACTAGGTATTAATTTGTCATTTTTTGCTTTGCTGATTTTTTCTTTCAGCACATAGTTTAAATTTTCATTAGAAAATTCGAATTTTACATCCCATAATTTTGAATTCATACAGGATAAATAAAAGAATTATTTTAAAAATGTTTTTATTTGAAAAAGAATTTTGTCCTGAAAAAGGTTTGGTATGTTCGTTTCATTAATTTTATGAAATCTTCGCTTGTAAAATCATCATTAGGCAAATCAGTCATTTCTAAGTATCCATAATATTTTTTGCAGTAAACATTATTAGGGTTGATAATTTTTATCATTTCAGGCTTCAATCCTGCAAAATGCACAATTTTTGGGTTAATATTTTTTGGAAAAATCAGGTTAATATTTATAATGTAATTGTATGTTTCTGGAATCTTTATCCACTTGTTGAATAACACTGCATTCATTCCATCCTGGTCATGCATGACTATTTTTTCATTGTTTTTCTTTAGAAAAGAAATTATTTTTTTGCTCGAATCATTCCTTCTCAGGTATTCAAGATTAAGCAGCATCACACCTGAGTTAAAATAAGACTTATTTTTTGGAATTTTAAGCCTTTTTTTAAGCATCTTGAAATCGCTTCTGATTGCAACATAATCTTCAACTGCAGCTAATGCATTGTTGGATAAATCAATTGAAAAAAGCCCGCTTAAATCCTCCTCAACAATAGTGTCGCAGTCAAGGTATAAGACTTTATCAATGGTTTTAGGGAGCAGTTTAGGTATTAATATCCTGTAATAAACCGAATAGCCCCCTAATACTGGCAAGCCATACAATAATTTGTCATCAGTCAAGTAATAACTAAATTTTGTCTTAAACATTCTTTCTACAATCTTGAGCTTTTTTTTGTCAGTGAATTTGTTGTGGATTATATGGATTTTTGGCTTAAGTTTTGAGTTCAAAAACAATGAAATTATTGAAGCAATGGCATATTTTTCAAAGCCTTTATCAACGCAGTAGCAAATATTGCATTTTTCCATAGAAAAATAATGATTTAATTGTTTAAATAAATTATTAGCCAATATTTTAAAGCATATAATTGCTCCAATTAAGCATGGAGACTTTGTGCATAAAATGCAAAGGCAGGGGCTTTTGCGGCAAAAAATGCAAATGGCTCAGCATGAGCTTCAAAAGCTTTGATTTCAAGAAAGAGTTTGAAGGCTCAAGCCCGTCCATCTTTGTCGGAAAGGCGAATTACCCGAATGTTTCAATAGGGCTGATGAGCCTGCCTTTCAGCTCAGTTGATGCAGATAATTTTGACAGCCCTAAATTTTTTGCAGACAACTTAAGCATTAACCAAATAATCAACAAGCGAAGCCTGCTGATAAATTGCCAATCAACAAATAAATCTTTTTTTGATAAAATGCAGGAGCTAGCACTGTCAAAAAAAGCAGTTACTGTAGAAACAACTTTGCTGAAAGCCCCTAAGCCGAAATCCGCATTTGATTTTGTGTCAACAACAATGGGTCCTTCTAGCGAGCTTAAAGAGTTTTCAATAAATGAAAACATTAAGATTGACAGGAATGTAAGCAAATGCTTTTACGACTTTGACCTGAAAGCAAATGATGCATTAAATATCTTATTCAAAAAAGGAGTTAGCGAAAATAATTTATCAAAATATTTGTCAGCAGCAGCTTTCGGAATAAAAAAACAGCGAAGAATAGTTCCAACAAGATGGAGCATTACTGCTGTTGATGATTCGCTTGGAAAGCAAATGATTTCTAAAATCAAGGACTACCCTATTATACCTGAGTTCATGGTTTTTCGGGGAGAGTTATTCGGAAATTATTACACCATCATTTTTCTGCCCTTTGTTTTTGGCTTTGAGCTCTTTGAAACAAGTGATAATTCAGAGTTCATGCATGATTATGAAGAATATAATGGAAGAAAAAAGTACGCTTACGAAACTGCCGGAGGATACTATGCTGCTAGGCTAGCAGTGCTGGAATACTTGGAGAGCAATAATATTCAGGCAAGAGTTATTGCTTACAGGAAAATAACCGCTGAATACTTGGCGCCTTTAGGAGTGTGGGTTGTGAGGGAAGCTGCAAGGAAAGCAATGAAAAATAAGACAAGCATTAAAAGCAAAAAAGAATTACTTGAAAAGCTTGATAAGGAGTGCGCGCAAGTATTGATTAACAAAAGCGTTTTGTATAAAAAATTTATAACCCAAAAAAATTTGGTGCAGTTCAAATGAAAGGAATAGAGCATAAGATAATTGGCGCAATTGTTTTTGCATTATTTTATTATTTTAAATTATTCCCTTTAATTGTCAATGATTTTTTAAGCAATTATTTTAATCTTGCTATTGGATTTATTATCTGCATAATTTTCAGCGGAGGAAGAATCAAATCAAAATCTTTGCTGAACTTCGGGCTAAGCCCTGACAATGATTTCCATAAAAAGAGACAGAGAAGCATGATTTTTCACTCAGTTTTGTTCCCTGCGCTTGCAGTGATAGTATTTCCTACTGCATTGGTTTATTTGCCTGCATTTTTTTACTCACTGCACATTTTGGTTGACTTATTTAATCCATTGAGCTTTGAAGGCAGAAGGCACACTTACTTCTTGATTTTTGTTTCAACTATTCTTTTCTTTGTGCTGATGTATTCAATATAATTGAAGCTGAAATAACTAAGTAGTAGTAACATTTTTAAATAGATTTTATTCATTATTATACCATGAAATTATTCAATAAACAAAAAAATCCAGTTAAAGAACTTGGAAAAATAATTGATGAACTTGGCAATTATGAAAAATCAAAAGAAATGTTTTCAAATATTGACTCCAAAAATTTACCCTCAATT
>JBAZFK010000014.1:0-28245 GCA_041653395.1 Candidatus Nanoarchaeia archaeon | reverse complement strand
GCTTAATTGGTTTTTTCCTTTTAACTCTGAAGTTATGTCTTTTCCTATGCAAAAATAGCAGTCAGCATTGCATTTTCCTAATAAATTAATATTAGCAAAACTATAATTTTCTCTTAACCTGTTTTTAATTATAGTCATTATTCATAAAAAATTTATTAGACTAATAAAAATCAATGTTGTAGTTATTGCTGCATTTTTATAAAATATTAAAAACTCTGAAAACAGTTATTTAACTATGGAAGTTGGCGCTTTTTTTGATTTAGATGATACAGTGATAAAAGGAAACAGCGGATTAAGATATATAAAATTTTTATATGAAAATAAAATAATAAAAGCGAATAAATCAACAATACTTCCCAGCTTAAAATTAGCTTATTCTTATTTTAAAGGCGATTATAGGCAAGCTGTTGACCAGGCGGATAATCTGATGGCTTTAGCTTTCAAAGGGGCAAACAAGAATGAAACCTTAAGGGCTGCAGAATTATTTGTTTTGACTGATATTAAGAATTTGAAAGAGGCAATAGTTAAAAGAATTAATTGGCATAAAAATAAAGGCCACAAATTAGTGCTTTTAAGCGCAAGCCCTGATGATGTTGTTAAAAAATTCGGAAAAATCTTAGGGTTTGATTACATAAGGGGCTCATTGTTTAAGACAAAAAACAATGTTTACACTGGAGAGCTTATCACTCCTTCAATGATTGGCTCTGAAAGGGCGAGCGTGGTGAAAAAAATAGCAAAGAAATTAAATATTGATTTAAAGCAATCCTATGCTTATGGCAATTGCATAAATGATTTGGAAGTGCTGAACTTGGT
Organism: Candidatus Nanoarchaeia archaeon; assembly: GCA_041653395.1. Classification (GTDB taxonomy): domain Archaea; phylum Nanobdellota; class Nanobdellia; order Tiddalikarchaeales; family Tiddalikarchaeaceae; genus JAQTTT01. Next base: position 27,432 of record JBAZFK010000014.1, on the reverse strand, counting down.
TGGTAATCCTTTTGCAGTTAACCCTAATAAATACTTATCCCCTCTTGCGCGAAAGAAAGGATTTAGGATAATATAAAAATAATGAAATATTATCTATTATTCAATGAATTTAAAAACAAGGCTGGGAAGTTTCAAATTAAGCCATGAAAGCTCATTTTTTATTTCGCATTTAGTTGAAAAAAATGGCAATACTCTAAAATTGTTTTATGAAAAATTCTTTTTATCTTCAAATCTTGATTTTGAAATTTATAAGCATCTTTTTAGAAATTTTGGGCTTGAAACATTTTTTTGGCATGAACTCAAAGCAATGGTTGGGATTAATTCTGGTAAAAATAAAAACAAAATTAATGATATAATTATAACCTCCCAACAATTGGATATTTTGAAAGAGAATAAGATAATTAAAAAAGCGGACACTTTTAATAATTTGATAATTTTTTTTAAAAATTTGGATGAAGAATTTAAAACTGAAGATTATATGCCGGGCTTAAAAAAAGTAGGTATAAAGTTTGAAGAGCCCTTCGAATACTCTTTTTTTGTAAACAAAAAAATTGATGAGATTGATATAGAAAATGGGCTTTTGAAATTCTTTATTAAAGATAATCTGGTGTCAATGTCATTAAAAGAGAAGTTATATTCTTCTTGCCTTGCATCCAAATACAGGAATTTCATGATAGTTGATGGTGATCAGGTATTTTGCGTTTTTGAAAAAGCAGCAAAAGACCCTCTTGATATGAAAAGATTGCATGATTCAGTTAATGTCATTTTTCCAAAAAAATATAATGATTTAAAGACTTCGGAGAAGGATGCAGTGCTTTCTACTTTAAAATTCAATCCTGAACTTCTCAAAAAATTAGATGAATTAGCCAAAAAAGAGTTCCCAAAACTTTTTCGGTATTTAAAACCAGATCAAAAGGAGATAGTGCTTTCTGAATGCAAAAACAAAAATGATTACCCTGAAAAAAATAGGTTGGCAGAGAAAATGTTTCCAATGACATACAATGACTTGCCGGGAAATGAAAAGGATATTTTGCTTTTTAACTTAAAACTAAAACCGGATGAATTTGAATTAGACAAACTTGCTGCAAAAAATTTCCCAAGAAAATATGATGAATTAAATGAAGCTGAGAGGGATGAACTATTTTTTAAACTAAACTTCAAGCCGAAAGAGTTGAAATTTGGAGATTTGGAATTAGATTCCTGCATTTTTTCAGTCGGCACCAAAAAACCGTATCCTTTTATAAGAAATCGCAGCCAATTATTTATGGTTTTTATTCCAGCAGAAATAATAAACAGCAAGGTTTTTTTAAAAGATTTTGATGAAAAAATGATAATAAGTGAAATATTTTTGGCGTGCGAAACTTTTGTAATCTTTGTCGATTTTTTGCATGAAAATCAAAAAGAGATGAATTATTTAAAGAATGATTTCGGCTTGCTTGGCAAGATAAGGGATAATCTTGAGCTTGTGGATAATGGAAGCGATTTTAAAATGAAGCTTGATTTTTTTTCAAAAACAAAAAGTTTCCCTTTTAGCGAGCTTTTTGCTCCGAAAAATAAGGAAAAATTAATTAATTATTTTGAGACATTTTTAAAAAAATCCGATTTTAAGGAATTATTTGAATCAGCAGTGCTTCAATTAATCAAAGAAAACAGCACTGTCTCGTTTGACTGGCTGTTTTTGAATTCATTGATTGATTTTTCAAAAAAAATAAATAATGAATTATTTGAAAAAAATCCTTTGGCTGCAATTGCTTATGATTCCATTTCAAACAATATATTCAAATCAAATTTCGATGAAGCGCTAAAAAAAAATCCAGTAATATCACTCGGTGTCAGCGATTTTTTGCTTAAAAACCCTTCAGCTTTTTCTGTGCCAAATGAGCTTGCTAGTGCAGTAAACAGTTTATATGTAAAAGCGGCTTTCCCTCCTGCAGTAAACGAAAAGTTCGAAAATGAAAAGAAGCAGGCAAAAAAATCTATAGATGCATCCCTTGAATTAAGTGGGATATGATTTTTTTCCTTTGGTTAATGATTTTTTCATAACCCAAAGGGTAATCTTTCAAAAAATTATTGCACAAAACCTCAATATCGCAGCCAATAGCTTTTAGGGCGAATTCCAAAGGGGATTCATCTTTTTCTTTTGGGCATAGATGTGCTGACCCTATTGTGAAGCAGTAATCCTTGTTTTCAAGATTTTTTTTTATATTCAAAGCGTAGTATAGCTCAACAAAAGAAAGTCCGTCAGTGTCAAGTTTAATTTTTTCTTTTGGGGCAATAGGTATTAATTTCAAATTGTTCTCTATCAATTCTTTATACATTTTTTTCTGCAAAGAGTCATGCCAGTCATTGTTCATTTCTTCAATAAAAACTTCTTTTGCTCCTGTGCTTACTGCAGCTTTGCAGTATTCTTTTTTGTACTCATAATGGCTTGCAATCCCAATCAAATACAGCTTTGCCATGATGAAAATACCAAGTTTTTCTTTTTATAAACTTTAGGAATCAAAATATTTATAATCTTAAATTGTTTGTATTTAATACCAACATGGTTGATGATTTTTCCTTTGAAACAGATGATGAAAAAGCGCTTTTGAAAGAGCTAGCGCTTTTGGAATGCTTGACTACAAAAAGGATTGAAATAATGAAAACAATTGCCAAGTATCATCCTCAAAGCATCAGGGATTTGTCCAGGATTCTAGAAAGAAACATCAAAAACGTTTTTGAAGATTTGGTGCTGCTTCAAAAAAATAAATTTATAAGCTTTGAAGACAAAGGAAAAAGTAAAAAGCCAATAATGGTTATGAAAAAAGTAGTATTTTATTATAAAAAAGGGGAAAAAGAGGACAAAAAAACATTCAAGGTGAATTAAATGGCAGATGATACTAATGAATTTCAGCTGAAAGTTGCGGAGGCAATGCAGGATGATGTTGGAAAAGGCATTGTAAGGATTGACTCATTAATAATGAAAGAATTAGGAATTAAAAGAGGGGAGCCAATCGAAATTGCAGGAGACAAAACAACAGTAGCAATAGCTGACAGGTGCTACCCTGCAGATATAGGTTTAAGGATAATAAGAATGGATGGGCTTACAAGGTACAACAGCAAAAGTGCAATAGGCGAAGCAGTAACAATTAAGCCTGCTGAATTCAAGGAAGCGAAAAAAATCACGCTTTCACCTACTGATGATAATATTAAGCTAAACATTAATGCAGCAACCCTAAAAAGAAGCTTGCTTGGAAGATTTGTCAGGGAAGATGACACAATAACTCTTGGCGGAACAAGAAGCAGAAGAATAAGCTTAAGGGGAAGCGAGAACTTTGCAGACATTTTCAAAATGATTGAAGAAGACATCAATTCATTCATGCCAAGCACTGAATCAGGCATGGGTTTTGGCCCAGAAATAAAACTAGTTGTTTCAAAAACCAACCCTAAAACAAATGTTGTAATAACTGATGTCACAGAGATTGATTATGACCCAACTCCAGTTGCTAACAAGCAAAAAATACCTGACATTACTTATGAGGATATTGGAGGACTAACAGATGAAGTCAAGAAAGTAAGGGAAATGGTGGAGCTGCCAATGAGGCACCCTGAAGTCTTTGAAAAGTTAGGAATTCAGCCTCCAAAAGGAGTATTGTTGCACGGTCCTCCAGGCACAGGAAAAACCTTGCTAGCCAAAGCTGTTGCAGGAGAAAGCGAAGCCAATTTTGTAAGCTTAAACGGCCCTGAAATAATGTCTAAATGGGTTGGTGAAGCTGAAAAGCAATTAAGGAAAATCTTTGAAGATGCTGAAAAAAAAGCGCCTAGCATAATATTCATAGATGAAATAGATGCAATTGCAAGCAAAAGGCAGGATAATAGCGGAGAAGTGGAAAGAAGAGTAGTAGCGCAACTGTTAGCAATAATGGATGGACTAAAAGGCAGAAAAGTAATAGTAATGGCTGCAACTAACAGGCCTAACTCTCTAGATCCAGCTCTCAGAAGGCCAGGAAGATTTGACAGGGAGATTGAAATCGGCGTTCCAAGCAGGGAAGGAAGATTAGAGATAATGAAAATTCACACAAGGAACATGCCTTTAGCAAAAGATGTTAACCTTTTAGAGATAGCAAACAAGACCCATGGATTCGTTGGAGCTGATCTAGAATCTTTATGCAAAGAAGCAGCAATGAATGTTATAAGAAAATTAATACCTGACATTGACTGGGATAAGGATGACAAGGTTTCAGAAGACAAATTGAAAAACGTAGTTGTCTCAAAAGAGGATTTTGATTATGGTTTCAGAGTAGTAAGGCCAAGCGCAATGAGGGAAGTAATAGTCCAGATTCCTAATGTTAAATGGACTGATATTGGAGGATTAGAAGAAGTCAAGCAAATGCTGAAAGAAAGCGTTGAGTGGCCAATAAAGCATGCTGAGAATTTCAAAAAATTAGGCATAAGGCCTCCAAGAGGCATATTATTATACGGGCCTCCAGGCACTGGAAAAACAATGCTTGCAAAAGCTGCAGCAAAAGAGACAGAGATGAATTTTATCAGCATTAAAGGGCCGGAACTTTTAAGCAAATGGGTTGGGGAAAGCGAGAAAGCAGTAAGGGAAACTTTCAGAAAAGCAAGGCAAGTAGCGCCATGCATAATATTTTTTGATGAAATAGACTCATTAGTTCCTAGAAGAGGGCTCAGAAGCGATTCTTCAGGAGTTACAGAGCAAGTAGTCAATCAAATATTAACAGAACTTGATGGACTCGAAGAATTGCAAAATGTTATAATCATAGCTGCAACCAATAGGCCTGACATGATTGACCCTGGAATGCTTAGGCCTGGAAGACTAGACAGATTAATCATGGTGCCAGCACCTGACGAGGCTGCAAGAATTGAAATAATGAAAGTTCACACACAGAACATGCCTCTTGCAAAGACTGTAAAAATTGAAGAATTAGCTAAAAAGATGGAGAACTATACTGGGGCTGACATTGAAAACGTTTGCAGGGAAGCAGCAATGATAGCCTTAAGGGAGAATATTGAAAGCAAGGAAGTTACGCTTAAAAACTTCAAGCAAGCTCTTGAGAATTCAAAACCAAGCGTTGACGAAGAAACAATTAATATGTATAGTTATTTTAACGAAAAAGCAAAAGAAAAACAGAAAGAAGAGATAAAGCAGGGGCTGAGCTACCTTGGATGATTTGGCAATCTATGAATTAATAATAAGCCAAGAGCTCACCTGGGAAGGATTATTAAGGGATATTGTGAAGAAAGAAAACATTAACCCTTGGGATATTGATATTTCATTTTTGTCAAGCAAATACATGGAAGTAGTTAATCAGCTAAAAAACGTTGATTTCAGGCTGAGTGGAAAATTCATGCTCGCAGCTGCAATGCTTTTGAAAATGAAAAGCGACAATTTTGAATTCCAAGACATTACGTTTGCGCAGGAATATTTTGAGGACTTTTTTGATGACTTGAACATTGAATACTTAAGCGAAGAGATGAGAAACCAGGCAATGAGGCAAAAATTTGAAGAATCAAAAACAAGCATTAACCCCAACCTTCCAAGGCAGAGAATAAAGCCAATAAGCCTTGATGAATTAGTTGACGCCTTAAAGGATGCAATGGTTGTAAAGGACAGAAGAAACACGAGAAGAGAAGAGCTAAAAGAAAAGATGCAGTTCAAAGCAAGGGAACCAATAGACATAACTGGAAAGATAAAAAGCATTTACACCCAAATAAGCGGATTTTTCAATAAAATGAAAAAAGAAGAGATAAGCTTTGAAGAATTGTTGCCTTCGCATGAAAGAAAGGATGTAATATGGACTTTTGTCCCTCTGCTTCATCTGAACTGTGATGGAAAAATAGTGATGAGTCAAAAAGAGCAGTTCGGGGACATTAAAATAACAAAGCCATTAAGAATTGAAGAGCAGCAGTGATTTTGGCAAAATTAATAAATTCTGAATCATTCAATTAGTATTTATGCCAAAAGCCAAAAAGGACAAGATTGAGAATCAGCTAGGCCAAATGTCTGAGATTACAAAGAATGAAGTAGTGCAGGAAAACAATTTTTACAAAGCAATAAAGAAATATGAAGGAAAAGAAAGTTTTAACCCTTGGCCAGTAATAATCATATTAATAGCAATAATTTTGGCAATAATCATACTTTTATAATGCCAGGATTTTAAGCAATAAACCTTATTTTTGTATAAAGATATAATATAATCTTCGAGCTTTAAAAAGGATTTCATCCCTTGCTTGATTATTTTAGAAGACAAAAATCGTTATTAAAAAAGGCAAAGCCTGATTATTCGTGAAAGAGTCATTAGATGATGAGCTGCATGAAGAATGCGGAGTAGTTGCAATTTATGCAAATTCAGGAAATATCTCGGATTTAGTCTATCTTGGAATGCAGGGAATACAGCACAGGGGGGAGTTAGGATGCGGAATGGCAACAAGCTACCAGAATGAGATTTATTTTTATAAAGACATTGGACTAGTTGGAGATGTTTTTCAGCCAAAAATATTAAATACTTTGAAAGGAAGCAAAGGCATAGGCCACACGCGTTACGCAACAACATCAGTTAATGAGTTTGAAAATAAAGAAGAAGCAGTGAAAAAACTTCACCCAATGATAGGACAATTAGTTGATAATTCAAGCTTTGCAGTAGAGTTCAATGGGAATCTCACAAATTATAACTTTTTAAGGAAGCAGCTAAGCAATTATAACTTTGAAACAAGCACTGACACTGAAGTAATAAAAAATTTAATAATTGATGAATACACCAAAGAAAAAAGCTTAAACAAGTCTTTAGAAACTATTTATCACAAAATGCAAGGTGCATATAATATCATAGTGCTTGATAACAGTGGAAACATTTATGCTCTAAAAGATGGCCACGGATTTAAGCCCCTAAGCATTGGCAAATTGCAAAACAGCAAAGGTTATATTATTTCTTCAGAAACAAGGTCAATGGAATTCATTGACGCTGAATTTTTAAGAGATATTAATCCAGGAGAATTAATAGAAATAAAAAATAATAAAATAGATTCTTTGCAGCTTCTGCCAAAAAGAAAAGCCATCTGTCCTTTAGAATATGTTTACTTTGCATCAATTGATTCAATAATTGAGGGAAAAACTGTAAATGATGCCAGAGTAAGATGCGGTAAAACTCTTTACAGAGAGCAGCCGCTTAAACTAACAGAATTAGAAAAAAAGGATTGGAGAATTTTTGGAGTTCCAGATTCCGGGATGCCTGCAGCAACAGCTTACTCAAATGAATCAGGAATAAAAATAAGAATAGGAATGGCAAGAAACAGGTATTATTATAAAAGGACATTCATCAACGGCAATCCTAATGACAGAAAAAAAGCATCAAAGCTTAATTCTGAAAAATATATAATAATCAAAAGTGCAGTAGAAGGAAAAAACATAATATTAATAGATGATACAATAGTCAGAGGAACAACAACCAAAAGCAACGTAACCCGCTTAAGGGAAGCTGGCGCAAAAAGTGTTCATGTAAAAGTCACTTTTCCCGGGATTATTGATCCTTGCTATATGGGTATTGATTTTCCAACGCATAAAGAATTACTTTCATATAAAAAGAGCCTTGAAGAGATATGCAAAGAAATAGGCGCTGATTCAGTGCAGTTTATATCAAAAGAAGGGTTGGTAAGGGCTATAAACAAGATTCCAGATGACCAATTTATTGATTTAAGCACTTCAGGCATATGCCTAGCTTGCACTAACAATGATTACCCTTGCCCTGTAGAGAATGAATTAAAACTCGATTAAATTAGCATAAACTTTAAATCTTTTGAGTTTTCTAATAATACCCATGCCTAATGAATTGAAAAAAAAAATTGAAGCATTATTGTTCATAATAAGCAAAGGCTTAAGCGCTGATGAACTGTGCCAAAAGACTAACTGCACAAAACAGGAGGCTATTAATATTTTAAATGAGCTAAAAAGCGAATACGAGGCAAATGACAAAGCCTTCACAATACTTAATCTGAACAATGTTTACAGAATGACTGTCCATAGGGAATTAATAAACGGGGTTGATGAGCTCATTCCAGGGGATATTTCAAAATCTTTAATTAAGACCCTAAGTGTTATTGCTTGGAAACAGGGAATCAGCCAAGGAGAAGTTGTAAGAATAAGAGGAAACAAGGCTTATGAGCATATAAAAAGCTTAGGCGAAATGGGCTTTGTTAACTCAGCTCCTGATGGAAAAAGCTACAAATTAACTTTAGGCGAAAAATTCTTTGAATATTTCAATATCCAAAAAGGAGAAGAAAAGTTTATATTTGAGCAATTCAAACTTAACTAATATGTTAAGATTAAAAAGCATAAATGATATGGAAGGGCTAAAGGTTTACACTGAATTAGGGGATTACTACGGCGAGATAGAAGAGGCTTTCATCCAGGGTAACAGGGTTTATGGTTGGAAAATAAAAGCAACACCTAATTCGTTGCTTGCAAAGACTGCAACCGGCGCAAAAAAAGTAATGGTAGGCCATTCTTACATCAAAGCAATAGGGGATATTGCATTGATTTCAAAATCAATAGTGAATTTTGACGAGCCAAAGATTAATTCAGAGCAAATGCAATAATTTTCAATTTTTTTTAAACTTATTTTTTTTCAAATAGTAAATCTTTAAAAAACCTAATTTATAACAAAAGATATGAAAGAGGATTATCCTGAGCTTGATTTTAAAACAACTGAAGAGATAAAAATCAACCCTAAAATAATAGACCAAGTGATTGGACAGGATTACGCAGTTTCTATAATTAAAAAAGCGGCAAAGCAAAGAAGGAATGTCATATTAATAGGCGAGCCGGGAACAGGAAAAAGCATGTTAGGATTAGCCCTTTCAGAATTACTGCCAAAAACTGAACTAGAAGATGTGCTATGTTTGCCTAACCAAAAGGATGAGAATACTCCAAAAATAAAAGTAGTGAAAGCAGGTGATGGTAACAAAATCTTGTCAAGCATTCCATCTCAGACAAACGAATTATTAGACTTGAACAATGTCAACAACAATTTTTTGTATATAGGTGCAATAATCTTAGGAGTAATACTTTTTATGCAATTCATACCTGAAAGTTTTTTCAACATCTTCCCTAAAGAGGTAAAGGAATTCTTTTTCCCGAACGAAAGCGATGTTTTAAAGGCAGCGAACAGGATAAGCATGACAATATTCTTAACTCTAATAATTATGTGCATTGCCATAATTTTCGTGCTTTCAAAATCCTTATCCCAAAGAATGGTTAAGGTGCTTAAACCAAAATTATTAGTTGATAATTCAAACCAGGACAAGGCGCCGTTCATTGACGCAACAGGAGCCCATGAGGGAGCGTTGCTTGGGGATGTAAGGCATGACCCCTTTCAAAGCGGCGGCTTAGGAACTCCAGCGCATGAAAGGGTTGAAGCAGGAGCAATACACAGGGCCCATAAAGGGGTGTTATTCCTGGATGAAATAGCAGTTCTTGACAAGGAAAGCCAAATAAATCTATTAACTGCAATGCAGGAAAAAAAGTTGCCAATAACAGGAAGAAGCGAAAGAAGCGCAGGAGCAATGGTTAAAACCGAGCCAGTGCCATGCGATTTTATATTGGTTGCAGCAGGAAACATGGACCCAGAACACGGATTACTTATAACTCCAGCATTAAGAAGCAGGATTATAGGAAATGGCTATGAAATCTATATTAATGATTTAATGGAGGATAATTCAGAAAACAGGAAAAAATTCGCACAATTCGTAGCCCAAGAAATCTACAAGGAAAAAGGAAAGATTCCTCCTATGAGCAAAGATGCAGTTATTGAATTGCTTAAAGAAGCCAGAAAAAGAAGCGGAAGAAAAGGAAAATTAACTCTTAAATTGAGAGATATTGGTGGATTAATAAGAGTAGCAGGGGATGTAGCTGTTGAAGAGAATTCAAAAATAATAAAATTAGAGCATATTGAAAAAGGGAAAAAATTATCAAGCAGCCTAGAAAAACAAATGGTTGAAAAATCTCTTGAGTCCTATAAAGAATATAGCATAATAAAGAATGAAGGAAATGAAGTGGGAAGAGTGAATGGACTTGCAGTAATGGGAAGCGATGCAGGAATAGTGATGCCAATAGAGGCAGCAGTCACTCCAACTTCAAGAGAAGGAAGCAGTGAAGTGATAGCAACAGGAAAATTAGGAGAAATAGCCCTAGAAGCAGTAAAAAATGTTTCGGCAGTAATAAAAAAATACAGGGGAGAAGACTTAAAGAGAAGATATGATACACACATACAATTCGTAATGAGCTACAGCGGAGTTGAAGGAGACAGTGCAAGCATCTCAATAGCAACAGCTGTAATAAGCGCATTAGAAGACTTGCCAATAAGGCAGGATACTGCAATGACAGGAAGCTTAACAGTAAGAGGTGAAGTCATTCCAATAGGGGGGATTAATTCTAAAATAGAAGCTGCAATTGATGCAGGAATAAAAAGAGTAATAGTTCCAAAATTAAACATTGGAGATATAATACCTTCATTAAAAAGCGACGGAATCAAAATCTTGCCAGTTGAAAACTTAAGCGACGTATTAAATTATGCTTTATCTGACTCCAAAAAGAAAAAATTAATAATAGACAAAATCAGAAAGATAATAAGATGAATTATGCGCAGCTTATAAAAAAGTATGACCAAGATTCTGAGCTTGTTGAATACTGGGAAAACAAATCTAACAAAGAAATAATAATACAGCAAAATAAGGAGCTAAAAAGCTACATAAAATCAGATTCTGAAGGCTTTGGCATAAGAATGCTTGTTAACGGATGCTTCGGCTTCGCATCAGGCAATGATTTTAAAAAACTAAAAGAAACCTTTAGCACAGCATACAAATTGGCGAAGAATGCAAGCTTATTGAAAAAAACAAAGACTCTGGTTAAGGATTTTGAAGCAAATAAAGCAGTAATCAAATCAAAAATAAAAACTGACCCTTTCAGCATTGACGAATCCGAAAAGATAGAATACTTGAAAGATTTCAACAACGCGTTCTCTTTAATGGAATTAAAAAATGTTGAAACAACCATTGCTTTTTCGAAAAACAATAATTTGTATGTCAATTCCAAAGGGTCTAGAGTCATTGAAGAATCAAATTATTCTCAACTATTCAATGAAATTGTTGCAGCAAACGAGAACTGCAGAAATATGCGAAGGGCAAAAAAAGGCTATGAGCTTTTAAATTTTGATTATAATAATTTTATAAAAGATTCAGAATATAAGATAAAAAGATTGCTGAAAGCAAAATTATGCCTTCCAGGCAGGTATAATTTAGTGATTGATCCTGAAATATCAGGAACTTTCTTTCATGAAGCGGTTGGCCATGCCTTGGAAGCTGACAGCTTGAGAGAAAAAAGCACGTGCATAAGATTAAACGAAAAAGTAAGCACTGATGAATTAACCCTTTATGATAATCCAACACTGAAGGATTACTGGGGCTCTTACGAATACGACGATGAAGGCATTAAGTCAAAACGAAACATTTTAATCAATAAAGGCAAAGTGATTAATTTTATGAATGACTTGTCAAGCTATTTTGACATAAAAGGCCTGAAAAAAACATCCAATGCTAGAATGCAGTCAGTGCATGACTTGCCAATACCTAGAATGTCGAACACTGAAATAAAGGCGGGAAAATATTCAAAGCAGGAATTAATTGAGCAAATCAAAAACGGCTTATTGGTCAAAGGCTTTAGCGGAGGAGCAGTTGAGCCAACATCAGGGGTTTTCAGCTTCAAAGCTGATGAAGCATTTTTAATAAAGAATGGAAAAATTATGCAGTCTTACAAAGGAGCAAGCTTAAGCGGAGACTTAAAGCAGGTTCTGAAAAATATTACAGGAATAAGCAAAGAATTCGGCTCGCCTTATTCTGGCGGAATGTGCGGAAAAAAAGGCCAAAGCGTTCCAGTGTCAGAAAAAGTTCCATACCTTGCAGTGAGGGATATAAATGTCGGAAATTAAGCCAGAAAATTTTAGTTGGGAGTCAATAATCCAAACAGTCAGGAATGATTCAATAACTATGAATAGCGAAATCGACACGCCCATAAGCAATTCACTTACGACAATATTTTCAAGGGCAATAATAGGCAACAAGCAAGGAACAATAGTGTCAAACAATACTTCCTCTTTAAAAAACTCAATACTTCAGGCTTATAATCTTGCAAAATTAAGCTCAAAAAAAGAATTAATGCCTAGCATAACAAGCACTGCTAGACTAAACAAAAAAATCTTGAATTACAATCTATTCAATGAAAAAAAATTAATAGAATCAACTGAGCAGATAAAACAATTAATAGACAACAAAGCCCCAATAATGGAATTTTTAGCAAATAAAAGGAAAAGCAAAACAACATACTTAAACAGTTTAGGCGCAAAAATAACTCTTGAAACTGACTCATTAAATTTTCAGATAGTGATTGGAAAAGACCATAGGATTGGAACAAATGTTTCATTGCTTTCAGACAAAAAGCCTAACTTAAATAAATTTGCACAAGAAGCATTGTTCAAATATGAGGCTTCAAAAAATTTAAGCAAACCTGAATCAGGAGCTTATCCAGTAATATTTTGCCATGAAGCCATGCTAAATGTTATATCGCCGCTGCTGTTTTCTCTGAAAGGTGACTCTGTTTGTGAAAAAAAATCAAGGTTCATTAATTCAATCAATAAGCAAGAACTAAGCAAGGACTTGGTAATAATTGATGATTGCTTTGAAAAAAACAATAAAAGCTTTTTTGATTTTGAAGCAAACAAATCAGGTAAGACAGTGCTGGTTAAAGATGGAGTGATAAAATCATTCATTCATGATTCTTACACTAGCCAAAAATTAGGTATGGATAACACGAACAATAGCGCAAGCATGATAATAAAGCCGAGCACTTCCTATAACTGCATAACAATTAAAGGAAAAGACAAATTAAGCCAAATGATAAAGTCATTAAAAGAGGGATTTATTTTATATGATACCTATCCTGACCACACAATCAATAAAACCACAGGAGCTTTCGGGCAAAACAGCAGCACTTTTTATTATATCAAAAACGGCGAAATACAAGGATTAGCCAAAGGATATGTTGTAATGGGAAACAGCTACGAACTCTTCAAAAAAGCCTTAGAACTCTCAAAAGAAACAAGGAATGACTTAGGAGCGAATATTGGGGCTGTAAAAACCACTGCAAAAATATTGAAAAATTAAGCGATTAACATGATAAATGATAATGAATTGAACGCAATATCTTTGGTTTTATTAATAGTTTTCATGCTTATAGGCTATTTAATAAAAGACATACCTTTAGGTGTATGCTTATACTTAATACTTGCAATTCCCTATATTTATTACTTAAAGTATGACAAAATGAAAAAAGAAATAATCATATTTTTTCCATTAAGCGGAATACTAACTTATATAGCAGCAATACTGCCGTTTGAGTCAGGAATTAAATTATATAATCTTATTTTGATGGGTTCAATTATCTTTTTGTCAACAAAGATGATTCAGCCTATCAAAGACATAATAAATATTTTAAAAAAAAACTAAGCAAGTTTTTAGTAACCTTTTTAATAAGCAAATAATCAATGAATAATATTATAGCGAGGTAGGGCAGTTTGGAGTGCCCGCTGGGCTCATAAATTATTTTTGAGTAACCCGGAGGTCAGTGGTTCAAATCCACTCCTCGCTAAATATTTATTAAATTTTTGAGTTTGATTTTCCGCCAACGCTTTGCGAAGCAAAGGGTTGGTTCTTAAATCCACTCCTCGCTAAATATTTTTTTGTATTTTTACCCTGGGGCTTTTGGAGCGTAGCGAGAAAAGGGCCAGTTCTGAAATCCACTCCTCGCTAAATATTTTATATTTTGATAACATTAACCAAGTATCCTAAGTTTGCTATTAATTCTTGAGCTTTTTTTGAAAGCTTTCCCGTGATTAATATTATGCAGGGCATCTTCTTGGACTGCGCAGCAGTGTATGCTTTGCTGATATCAGAGTCATTAATGCTTGCTTTTTTTAAGTATTTTACAAAAAATGTCTGGCCAACGCTTGAATTCTGCTTTGCAACAAAATCGTACTCGCTGGATTTTTTAACAATTAATGATTCAATTATTTCCAAATCATTCTTGATGAAAAATTTGTCAGTTGCAGAGTCAATTTTTTGCTGCTTTGGCATTTCATGCGCTTCTTTTTCTGATGTTTCAACAATTTTTTGCTGCTTAACTTCAGCAACTCCTTTATTTTGGTCCTGCTTCCACTTGTTGAACTTTTCAATAACCTCTGATTCGCTTATTGAATAATGCTTATAAAATGCTTTGTCTTCGCCGTTAATTTTCAGAACCATAGGTGTTATGAAATCCCTTAACTCATCAACCATGTACCTTTGCTGAGGCTCCAAATTCTCCTTAGCAACCAACTTATTGTTCTTAAAAAATTCTAAAATATTAATCTCAGGGATTTTAAGAATAGGGGTTAGCCTTTTTCGCACAAGCTCCTCTTGGCCTTTCAGGTAATATAATGGGCTGGTTGTCATTTTCTTATAAGAATAAAGGATTAATCCTTCCCTAACCATTTCGCTTATAATTGCTGAAGCAACGTAGCTGTCAAGGCCCAATTCTTTTGAAATATCAGTAGGCACTATTGGCCCCATTTTCTGGATTAACTGAACAATTTTTTCCTTCATATAGATAAATTAAAGGGTTTAATTATTTTTAAAACATTTCAAACGTTTTTTGAGGCATTCTTTATAAAAAAATAAAAAACAGCAAACGCAGTCAAATTAAGGCTTGTTGACCAAATAATGCTGTCAAATCCCATAATATCATTAAAGAATAATACTGAGCTCAAAAGCACTCTTAAAATATTCACAATTATTATTGCATAAGCTCCAAGCATTAAATATTTGAATTTTTTAAAAAGCAAGGCATTGGATGCAAAAATCATTGCAAAAAGCAGATAAAAACTCCTGATTCCAGTGCAAGCAGAGTCAATCCTTATAATTTTTTGGTTAAAATATAGTGAAGGGCTAAGGCCTGATGATGAGAAAGAATCAAAAAAAACAGTTTTTATTCCTAAACAATTAAGCAAAGCATTATTAATAACTGCATAAATTTTTTGAATAAAATACAAATCCATTCTGACTATTAATATTACTGGAACAGAAAGCAGCAAGAATCTCAAAATATAAAGAAAAATTTTCAAGCATTTTTCATTTAAATAATCAGCCTTTATTTTTTTATGCATACTAATCTCTTTTATTTGCTTATTAATTAAAAATCTTCATTAATGAATTTGGTGAAATTTTTTGCGCATTTTTCTCCTATTGCTTGAATCATGTCTTTTTCTGTTGCAGAGAAAATATTCTTAAGTGATTTAAATTTATTTAGCAGGTTGTTTGCATTCTTGATTCCAATGCCGGGAATTAAGCATAAAACCTTAATTGCTGAGTCATAATCGTTTTTAGCTTTTTTAATAGCTATTACAGGTGTTATTTTTTTTTGCATCCTTTTATCAATAACTCCCAAGAATTCAGCAGTTTCGCCAGAGTCTTTCAAAAATATTACAGGAATTTTATAGTCAATTGTTATGCTTGCAATCAAGCCTTTTATTGCATTAGGATGTATGTTTCTTTCGAAGCCTTCACCTTCCACAATCAACAGTTTTTTTTCGTAATGACTTTTAATGCTTTTCAACTGCTCAAAAATTCTTTTGTCAATAATTGAGCCATAAAAATCCTTAATGCTTTTTCTTTCAATGCAGACATCGCCTATAATATAATCCCCTATGCTTAACTGCTTGGGCATTAATTCAAAGCCTTTATTGAAAAGCTCCCTAACAACTTTGCTCCTGAATTCCCTGTTGTCAACAATTATCACTTTCAAAAATCACCTAAATTTTTCTGCTTTTTAGACTCAATAATTTCTTTCGCTTCATTGATTGCATATTTCATTCTTTTTTCCTTGGACTTGCTGACAAACAAATATTTTTCATCAATGCAGCCTTTAGTGTATAGCACGAAAACTTTTCCAATATTAACCCTTCCAACCCTTCCTTTTCTCTGAATCATCCTGAGCCCGCTAGGAACTGGCTCAAAAAAGATGGCGTAATCAACGCTTGGAATATGCAATCCTTCTTCAGCAACGCTTGTCGCAACCAAGACATTATACTTGCCCTCCTCAAACTCTTTAATAACGCTTAGCTGTTTCTTTTGGCTTAATCCTTCCTTTCCTGCCTGGCCAACAAACAATGCAGGACTAATCGCGCCTGATTTCAAGTAATTCACAATTCTGCTTGCAGTCTCCCTGAATTGCGTAAAAATGATGAATTTGGAATTGTTGTTTAAGTTTTCATCAATCATTTTTTTTATCTTTTCAAATTTTGGATGCTCAACTTTGTCTTCAATATCAAAAGCTTTAAGCACAGCATCTCTAAAATCATTGTCCTTGAAAAGCGAAGAGTTGCTTTTGACTTTCAAATGGCTTTTCAGCTCATTGAAATAAGATATAAGAGGCTTAACTCCTTGGGTTTGAAGCAGTTCAAGGCAATAAAGCACCTTGATTATTTCAGAATTAAGGCTTATAAATTTGAAGAATTCAGCATCGCTTGATTCTTTTATTTTTTTAGAAAGCTCGGCATTAATTGCCAGAAAAGTTTTTTTGTTAATCTTGTTTAAATCACTGGTGTTAATGAGCCCTCTTATTTTCATCATTTCCAGTTTTTTTTTAAGGCTTGATTCTAATAATTTTTTAATCTCTTCCAATTCTTTTGGAAGATAAAGCTCAATTAATTCAATCTCTTTTTTGTTAATGTATGGCAAAACATCAGCATCGCTTTCGCTTTTGTAAATAATGTTGTCAAAAAAAAGGTTTTTGCAAACCTCTAAAATTTTCTCTTTGTCGCTTCCCGGGCTTGCGCTTAACCCCAGCACTTTAATGGTCTTTCTTTGGGATTTGTAAACCTGACTTATGAAAGTGTATGCATAATCCCCTACTGCCCTATGGCATTCGTCATAAATTATCAGGCAGCAATTCTTCAGATTTAACCTTTTGACAATCAAATCATTCTGTATAGTCTGGGGAGTTGCAAAAATAATCTTGGCATTTTCATATTCCTTTTGCCTTTCATTTGGATTAATGTTCCCGCTGACAGAGACCATTTCGTTTTCAAAATTAAAGAATTCATGAAATACTCTTTTATGCTGCTCAACCAAAGGCTTGGTTGGAGCCAAAAACATAACATATTCCCCCTCATGATTATTAAGCATTAATGCGGACAATGAAAGCCCAACTATTGTTTTGCCTAGGCCTGTTGGCAGCACAACTAAGCTGTTGGATTTTGATGCTTCGCTTAAAATTTTCTCCTGATAAAGCCTTAATACTGGCTTTTTTTTTAAAAAATCCATAGCTAACTGCATTCATTTAAGCATTAAAAAACTTTTATTCATTAGGCTCAACATGTATTATAAATGAAGCAACATCATTGAATTTTTCCTTTATTGACTTTTCAAGAGAGTCAGCAATGTCATGGGCTTTCTTTATGGAATATTTCTTGTTAACTTTTATTTCAACATCCCCAAAGATGTAACTGCCTGATTTTTTCAGCCTCAAGTTTTTAAAGCTTGAAATATCCTCATTTTTGGAGATTATCAGTCTTATTTCTTGGATTATTTTTTTTCCTGGAGAATTATCCATGAGCCCCTTTATTGAAAACGCCAAAGATTTTATTCCAATGAAAAAAACTGCAAGGCAAATAATTAAAGTGACTATTCCTTGAATATAAGGGATTCCTGATTCATGCAGATAAATTGATGCAATGACTACAAAGCCCCTTAAAATATCGGCAAGCCTCTCCCTTGAATTAATGAACAGCAATTCGCTGTTTAATTCCTTGCTTTTTTTAAGCAGATAAAACGACAAAAATGCTGAAGTAACCATTGAAACTATTCCTGCACCATATGCTAAAACACTATTTTGAATAGTTATGTCTGAAGAAAATGAATCATATGCCATTTTTCCGATAGAATAAGCTGCAAAGATTATCAAAATTGATATAAAAAATGAGGTGATATTTTCAGCCTTTCCAAAGCCGTAATTGAAGTCATTATTAGGCTTTTTTGCAGAGATTTTTATGCCAATATATGAGCCAGCCATTGACAATAAATCAGTGAAGCTGTCAAGAGCCTCGCTTAAAAGCACAATGCTGCTTGTCAAAAGCCCTGCAGCTAATTTTAAAACCAGCAGAAAAAAAGAGATTATTGCTGAAATAATTATCGAATGCTCGGACTTTTTTAGCTTAATCATAATAAGTAATAATCCCGAAACGAATTAATAAAGATTTTTATTTTACTCTAAATATTTTTCAATCTCCCATTCAGTCACTATTGTCCTGTAATTTTCAGCATCTTTTTCTTTTAGCTCCAAGAATTTGGAATGAAGCTCTTTTCCGAGCAATTCTTTAGCGAATTCGCTTTTTTTAAAGCTCTCAATTGCTTCAAAGATTGACTCAGGCAGTAATTTTATTCCAAGCTTTTCAATCTCATCCAAGTTTTTAGCATAAACGCTGTCCATTGTTTCAGGCATTAATCTTAATTTTTCTGTAACTCCTTGCATCCCAGCTTTTAAGATTGCTGCAAAAATCAAGTAAGGGTTAGCTGTTGGGTCAGGGCACCTTATTTCTCCCCTTGCGCTTGACTCTCTTCCAGGAGTAAATCTAGGGATTCTTATAAGCGCTGACCTGTTAGTGCTTCCCCAGCAGACATAAACAGGAGCTTCATAGCCTTTAACCAGTCTTTTGTAAGAATTAATCGTTGGATTAGTTAAAAGGCAGAAATCATTAATGTATTTTAGTATTCCTGCAATGAAATGCTTTGCAAACTCTGAAAGCTTGTTTTTGTCTGAATCACAAAAGAATGCGTTTTTTCCTTGATTGAATACGCTGAAATGGGTGTGCATTCCGCTTCCAGCTCTCTGATAAAGGGGCTTAGGCATAAAAGAAGCAATAAGCCCGTGCTCGTTGCTGATTGACTTTATTATTTTTTTCAAAGTCACAACCTTATCAGCAGTGCTTAAAGCATCGCCGTACTTGAATCCAATCTCATGCTGGCCAACACCCACTTCATGATGTCCTCTTTCGGATTCAATTCCGAATGATTTTAAGGCAACCATTATTTTTTTCCTTACATTGCTTCCAATATCATTGCTTGAGCAGTCAAAATAAGAGCCTAGGTCAAATTCAGGTGTGAGCAGTTTCCCCTTATCATCTTTTCTGAACAAATAAAATTCAACTTCAGGGCCGACCATTAATTCATAGCCTAATTTTTTATGCTCTGCCAAGATTTTTTTTAAAAGCATTCTAGGGTCTGACAAGCATGGCGAGCCGTCAGGATTATAGGTATCACATAGGAACCTTGCAGTTTTTATAGTTTCATCATTTGATGGCAAAACTGCATAAGTACTTAAATCCGGCTTTAAATACATGTCGCTTTCTTTTATTCTTGAAAAACCCTTGATTGATGAGCCGTCAAACCAAACACCTTTCTCTATTGCTTCTTTAATGCATTCAACAGGTATTTCAATTGCCTTTAAAGTGCCGAAGATATCAGTGAATTCTAGCTCTATAAAGCTGATTTTATCATCCTTTAGTTTTTTATAACTATCTTGGAACTCCATAATAATATATTAACCTAATGTTAATATTAATACTATGCTAAATAATATTAACAAATGTTAATTATTAAAACAATTATATTTAAATATATTAATAAATTATAACAATATTATATATATTAATTAAGAGTTGTTAATCAATGATTGATGAAAAAGACAAGGAAATAATAAATAGCTTAATAGAGAACTCAAAGCAATCCTATAGAGAGATAGGGAAAAAATTGAAACTGTCAGCAGTGACTATAATGAACAGGGTGAAAGAGCTGGAAAAAAATAAAACAATTAAGTCATATACTGCTGAAATTGATTATGAGCAGATAGGCTATGATGTCCAAGTCTTAATTCATATGAGGATAGCTAAAGGAAGGCTTTTTGATGTTGAGCAAAAAATAGCTGTACTAAAAGGGGTTTTTGCAGTCTATGATGTAACTGGCAACTTTGATGCAATCATTATTGCAAAATTCAAAAACAGAAGAATGATGGATGCATTTTTAAAAAAAATACAAACTTTTGACTTTGTTGAAAGAACGGAGACAAATATTATATTAAACACTATAAAAGAAAAAAATATATTAGTTGAATAATCATTCTTCAATTCTTATTGCTTTGCCATTGACTATTGCAGTTGCTATTTTTTTCCTGGCAGAGCCCAAAATTCTGTTAAGTGTTGGTTGTGATACATTCATTTTCTTTGCAGCCTCGTCCTGCCCCAAACTTTCGGCATCGCATAATCTCATTGCTTCTATTTCATCAGCTCGAAGAGCTATTTCTTCAAGGGAATTTGAAGGAATTCCTGCGGGCTTATAATAGTTAATTTTTTGGCAGCAGCAAATCCTTCTATTCATTCTAGGTCTAGGCATAAATTATTCTAATTCCTTAATCCTTTTATTTATTTCGGCTAATTCAGATTCAAGCAATTTCTTTTCTTCATCTTTGCTTAATTGCGGGCATCTGCATGGTTTACAATAGCATCTTCCCATTCCTCTTCCAGTTCTAGCTCCTAAACCTTTTGGTCCTGTACCGTCAAATCCTGGCATATTATCACCTCATATTAGTTATGAATATATATTCACAACCTGTATTTATAAATGTTATGAATACTTATTCATAATAGTATAATTTAAAAAGCAAGATTTTAATCTAAAATACTATGAAATTAGGAATAATCGGCGGAAGCGGACTAGATAACCCTAAAATTATAAAAAATCCAAAAGAGCTTGAAATAAAAACACCCTACGGAAAAACTTCATCAAGCATAACTTCAGGAAAAATAGGCAACCTTGATGTGCTTATACTGTCAAGGCATGGAAAAAAGCACCAAATACCTCCATCAAAAGTCAACAACAGAGCAAACATTTACGCCTTGAAAAAACTAGGATGCACCCATATTTTATCAACAACAGCTGTTGGCTCGCTAAGGGAGCACATAAAAAGAGGGGACTTCTTAATATTATCAGATTTCATTGATTTTACAAGGCATAGAGAAATCACTTTCCATGATGATTTCACTAAAGGGCCAGTGCATGTAAGCTTAGCAGAGCCTTTCTGCGAAATGCTAAGAAAAAAAGCAATCAGCGCTTGCGAAGAATTAAAACTAAATTACCACAAAAAAGCAACAGTGATAACTATTGAAGGTCCAAGATTCTCAACCAGGGCAGAAAGCAACATGTTTAGGCAATGGGGAGCTGATGTAATAAACATGAGCATAGCTCCAGAAGCAATACTCGCAAAAGAAGCAGGCATTGAATACTGTGTAATAGCAATGAGCACAGATTATGATTGCTGGAAAACCGATGAAGAGCCAGTTAGCTGGGAAGACATCCTTAAAATATTTGACAAAAACTCAAGCAAAATGAAGGAATTGCTAATAAGAATAATTGATAAGCTTTCAAATGTATCCCTAGACTTAATAAAATCAAGCATAAGAACAGTTCCAAATTGGCCGAAAAAAGGAATAATGTTTAGGGATGTAACAACACTATTCAAAGACAAAGAGGCTTTCAGCCAATTAATCAATATTTTTGAAAAAAGATACAAAAACATGGATATAGACCTCATTGCAGGAATAGAAAGCAGAGGATTCATAATAGCATCAATTTTAGCAAACAAGCTAAACAAAGGATTGGTATTAATAAGAAAGAAAGGCAAGCTCCCAAGCGAAACAATTTCAGAAGCATATGATTTGGAGTATGGAAAAGCAGAGCTTGAAATACACAAAGACTCAATAATTCCATGGCAAAAAGTGCTGCTAGTTGATGATTTGATTGCAACAGGAGGAACAATTAAAGCAGCAGGAAACCTGATTGAAAAATTAGGGGGAACAGTTGTTGAATGCTCATTTATAGTGGAGCTTCCTGAACTTAAAGGCAAAGAGAAAATAAAATGGCCAATTTACAAAGTTGTTGAATTCGAAGGAGAATAATCATATTTTTAAATAATTGGCACTAAAAAATTATTATAATGCGAATTGTCAAGCTTTATTATTCATTAAGACCAAAACGCAAAATATCATTTTCTTATGGGGGCAGCGGAAAGCGCCCCTCATGGATAAGGCTGAATATAAAAAAAGAGCCATCCTTTGTTAAATTAAACATTAATAACAAGCACGTACTTTATGATGGTTTTTTGCCAGGATATTTCATACCTATGAATGCATCAGCCAAAGAATACAAAGAATTTTATGATGAATATGCCAAGAATTATCACATTGTTTATAAAAAAAATAATCCTATAATAAAAGAGCTATTAAAGGAGTTCTCAAGAATTCCAACTGATTCAAGTATTTTAGACATTGGTGCAGGAACAGGAGAAAATGATTTAGAATTATTCAACAAAGGTTTCAAATCAATTGATTTGCTGGATATTTCTCCAAAAATGCTTGCCCTTGCAAAAAAAAGGCTAAAAAAATTTAATGCACATTTTTATTGCCAAGATTTAGACAAAATTGTTTTGAACAAAAAATATGATGTAATATTAGCTTCATTAGTGTTGCATTATTATTCAGGTGAGCAGCTTAAAAGGATGCTTGCAAAACTAAAAGGTTTGCTAAAAAAAGGAGGAATATTAATAACTCTTAATTACAACCTCATTGATTTAGGCAATATTTTTGAAAAAGTTAAAAGCAGGAAAGTATGGCTAAAAACAATCCCATTCACAATAACCACTGCATCAAGAATAAAATAACAGTTAAAGCAGCAATTTTTATAAATAAAAAAAATAAAAAATTGCATGGTAGAGATTTGAATATTAATAATTTAATACTTTAAGTCTTTCATTCAAAGTTGTTTTTGTGGGCAAATACTTAAATTTTTTCCAAATCAAATATTTTGTTTTATGCTTAGGATTACTAGTGCCAATTATTTTAAACCATTTTTTTATTTCTTTAATTTTTCTCACTCTTAAGATATATGAATCATTGACATTTCTATTATTTTTTATTCCATTGTTATGTTTTTTAGAAATATATGAATCTATATTTAAGAAATCAAGCATTTCTTTCACTTGTTTTAATAATTTTATCGAGCATGAAGTTATACATAATTCTGGATGATAATTATGAGTTCTTTTCCATTTACAAGAGGTTTTTGCTCTGGATTTTTCGCACCAAAAACATCCATCAGCATCGAATAATCCTCTAATAATTGCAGAATAAATTCTTTTGTTTTTTAAATTAAAAAAATTTTCAGGAATATATGCAGTATAACATTTTTTTCCAATAAGAAAATTTAGATTAATCAATTTTTCAATTATTTTTCTTTTGTAAATTACTATTCCATAAACTTTCCATTTTTCAAATAGTTTAACCTTAACATAATTAAAATTTTTTAAAAATAAAGGAGCCAAGTAATTATCATAATAAGGTTTATCTTCAGTTTTATCTCCTAAAATATATGCTGCCTTTTTTCGTGATTCAATCCATCCGTCTCCTATAAATGCTCCCAAAATTTCGGCAACTTCTGATTTATTCACAAAATACTATTAAATTAATTAATAATATCTTTTTAGATAAATATTCCTTTAATAAAATAATTTGAGGAGAAAGGGATTTGAACCCTCGTAGGCACTAAGCCACATGATTTCTCACAATTGCAGTATTTCATCGCACTCAAAGAGTGCTCATATCTCAAAACTCGTAAGTCTTGAGTCATGCCCGTTTGACCGCTCCGGCATCTCCTCAACTAATTTAATAGAAATCACGTGTTTTAAAAAACTTATTTTTCTTATTAATCCTTGTTTCTTAGCTGCTCGCTTATGTCTTCCAAATCCTTTCTTAGCGTTTCAAGCTCTTTTTTCTCCTTGTCTGAAGCGCCGTCAAAAAGGCTGGATTTTTTTTCACTAACAGGCTCAGGCTTTTTTATGGCTTCCTTTATAGCTTCAACAGGTTTTGGAATTATTCTTTCAACTTTTTTGACTTCAGGTTTTTTATCCAATTCCTTCTTGGCATACTTGCTTATTTCTAGAATCTTATTCTTTAAAGCTTCATATTCCTTAGCAGGCATATGCCTTTCAAATGAATCAATATTAAGCCTTAAGCTAATAAGGGTTTCGTAAAGCTCTTTTCTTAAAAAAGCTTTTTTCCCTCTAAGATTATTAACAAGACTTAAGTCTTTTTTTAATGTGGCAATTAAGTAAGAAAGATTTGATAAATTATTTTTCATATCATTCTTTATTCCAAATTTAACATAAAAATCGGAGATGTCATCTTCTTTTTTTTTAATAACATCAGATGCTTTTTTTTCAGCAGATTTTTTTTTAACTGGCACATGACCTTTCTTGAAAACCATAAATAATATTGATTAAGCGTGTATTTAAAATATTAACGGATTAGGGGAAGCTTATTATCATTTCTTTTTAAATAAACCAATAAGTAACTAAATAACTATGATATGCAACTTCAAAAGCTTCAATGAAATGTCTAGAGAAATAGAAAATGAAGCAAAAAAACAAAAACTTGAAACCGAATGGTACAAACATAGAATTCAGCAATTAGCTTTAAGGCCAATTGCAAAACCAAACTAAAAACCTTATTTTTTAATTATTTTTTTAGTTTTTTTATTCTATAGGGGTAATCATCACTTTTTCAAACAAAGAGATTATATCTTCAACTTCCTTAATTACCTCTTCGCTCTTTTCAAGCTTTGAATTCTCATCCCTTTCAATCATTCTTAAATCTCCAACAATAGCCTTAGCCTTTTCAATATCCTTTCTCATATTGCTCGTTGCTTGGACAACTTCTTTATACTCTGAAAGCTTAATATATAATATTGGATTGTTGCTTTCCATCTTAGGCCTTTGTCCAAAATTAATAGGCATAGTTGGCTCTTTTGAAACCATATCTTCTTCTAAAGCATTCTCAACAGCACTATCATCAATGTTTGAGTCATTTTCAGGCATTGAAGATTCAACACTATTTTTTACGCTTCCTAGATCATCAAAGTCATCAATTGACTCCGGAGGCTCTGGAAAAGCAGGTTTCATTTCTCCCTCTTTTTGAGGAAAGCTAATGTTGCTTGATTTTTTATTATTGTCAAATAAACCCATGTTTAAAATGAATAACTTAATTGTTTAAAAACTTTTTTTAATTATTAAACACTAAAAATTTCATGAAAAAACAAGTAATTGCACTTGCAATTATACTGCTTTTCAGCCCAATCCATGCAGGAATTGAAGGAACCCTAACAAATCACTTATATTACCCGCAAGACTCTGCAGTAATATCAGTTAATGTTGAAGAAGAATTTATAGGAATAGGAACACTAAAAATTTGCTTATCAAACTATGATTTTACAGAAGGAAAATACAGCTCAAAGTGCGACACATTGTTATTGACACAGAATATTTCAATAAATAACTTGTATTCAGAAAACATACTTGTTAGCTTAAACAATATTCCAAGCTCAGTTTACAGGTTTTACCTGCAGTTAAGCTATAAAAAGGATGGAGTGACAAAAACAAGAACTGACTGCGATGACGGAAATTTCATCCTAATAAAGCAAGCAACCCTTTCTGAAGCAATTCCCGAAACAATTAACGGAATACTATTAAATGCAGTTACTTCGCAAAACGCAACACCTAATTCTGAGGTGACTGCTTATGTTAACATTACAAACATTGACCAAAACAATGTAATATTATTATCTTCATTTATAAAAAACCAAACCAATTACATTAATGAAAATTTAAATGATGACTCTTTTAAGATACTGAACATAACAAAAGGCTCAAGCGCAATACTAATTATGAAAAATAAAATATTACAAAACATAAGCCAAGGAGTTTATGATTATATTATTAAAGCAGAATCTGATATGAACACTTACCAAACACTTAATTCAATTGAAATAATAACCAATCAAACACAAGAACTTGAGCAAACAAATATTACTTGCCCTGAATGCGAAACCTGCCTTGAGTGCGAAATAATCAGCTGCCCCGAACCAATTAATGTTTCATCAATTAGTCAGGAAGGGCAAACTTCAAAAATAACCGCAAAATTAAATTTAAAAAGGGATGAATATTACTACATACCAGCAATATTAATAGGTTTAATATCCCTAATAATAATGTATGTGAAAATAAAATGATAAAATCCAGAGTAATAATACAAACAATGGGCTCACCCAAGGAACTATTAATAAAAACAGTAAATGCAATGCTTGACTCTTTCAAGAAAAACTTCAAAACAGAGGATGAGCACATAGAAAAGCCTGAAAAAACAGGCAAAGAATTCTACTCCTCTTTTATTGAAATCACAATCACCTTCAAAAACCTGACAGAATTCTTCTTATTCATGATAAACTATTCACCAACAAGCGCTGAAATCATTGAACCTTACAAGCTTGAACTAAGCGCAGGAGAACTAGAAAATTTCGCCAACGATTTCTTAGGAAAATTAAATGAAATAGACAAACAGCTAAAAACCCAATTAAGCCTAAATAAAATACTGTCCAGAAAGGTAATACGAAGTAATACTAAGCAAAATCTTTAAAAGTGAACAACTAAACTTGTTTATTACACACACTATTCTAGTTAGAGGAAACAGTAAAAAGAAAAGTTTTCCTAAAAAATATACACACTATAAAAGAAACGGAGAAAAAGTAAAATGCAAAACAATTTAGTAATGAAAATAAAGAAAGTCGCAGCTTTAGCAGGCTCAGCAATCATGGCTAGCTCTATGATGGCACCTGTAATGGCAGCAACATTAGCAGATTTACCAGCACCATTTGTAACAAATGGGGTATTTAATGCTAATATTGTAGTAGGTTCAAGCGGAACAGCTGCTGGAATCTCAAGCGACTTAGCCGGCGCAATGGACGTTGCTGCAGCATTTGCCCAAAAAGCAAGCGCAACAGTAAGTTCAAGCGGATCAATAAGCCTAACAAGGCCAATGACACCTGGACAAATAAATTCATCAACAGGATATATGAATATAACAAATTCACCAGTTGGTACAATCTTCAACAACAGTGTAAGCGGTTTTGATTGGATGTTAAACACAACAGTTTCATACAATGATACTGAATACCCAATCTATGAAAAATTAACTGTTGGAGCAACAGCATCATAAAACTATGGTGGAGAATATGCTGAATCACCAGGAAATATTGTATATACTGTTTCTTATAATGGAACTGCAAAGTATGAATTTCCAGTTGGATCAGTAATTCCAATATTTGGACAAAATTACCAAATAGTATCTATTCCAGCTGCTAATGAAGTAAAGTTTGGAAACATGGTTGATAATAAAGGATTAGCATTCCCTT
>JBAZFK010000013.1:0-29374 GCA_041653395.1 Candidatus Nanoarchaeia archaeon | reverse complement strand
AATTATGATAATCCTTTAATAAACTACTCTAATGATTTTAAATCAGCCACTTCTTTAAATGAATTGGATAACTTAATCAATGCAAAAGAGGTTTACGGAGCTCTTGAAAACATTTGCCAAGAGGATAGATTGTCAATTGAAAGCAGGTTCATCACTCCTTTAATGGAGCAGATTACTACTTCGTACGCTTTGCTTAAACAGCAGATTAATGCGCTAAAATCAAGGATTTATGAAAAATATGCTCTTGAAATCAAGTCAAATTTAAGCAGCTTAAATAATAAAAAAGGCCAGGAGTTTATAGTATCATTTAATGAGATTGCTAAAAAGTATTCAGAGCAGAATATGACTGCTTATCTTAAGGAGTTATGCAAAGAGCAAATTGATGTTTTGCTGAAAAAATATGTTTCAGAAACCTGCTCTTTGATAGATTCATTTAGCAAAGTTTTAAGCTATTCATGGGATAATGTGGGTTTTGTTGAAGCTAAAAGCAAATCAAATACTTCAGGCAAAAATAAGGATAAGCAGGAAGTATTAAATATTCCTGCTCCAGAGATGCGCTGTCCTACTTGCGGAAAAGATGTTTACATTGTTAGCCGCAGTGAAGGGCAAAGAAACGGGGATTTAATCTGCATAGACAAGTATTCATGCGGCCATCGTTCAAACAATTAATTAAGCATTAATCTTTTTAAATAATCTAAGGATTACTAAGTTTATGGATTCAAAGTTTAAGAGTTTCTTATTGGGTTTGGCAACACTGATGGGCACAGTTATTGGCGCCGGCTTTTTAGGCATACCCAAGGCTTTGACTCTTAGCGGTTATTTTCAGGGAGCAATCTTGATGATAGTTGTTGCATTCTTCATGTTCGTGATGTGCTTATTTGCAACTGAATTAACCTTGAACACTAAGGCTGTTTATCAAATGCCTGGAATGATTAGGAAATATTTGGGAAAAGGCTGGGGAGTATTTACCAGCATTATTTTTTTATTGATAAGCGTTGGAGCAATCATTGCTTACTTGCTTGGAAGCTCAAAAATATTGTCAAACCTTACAGGGATTAATCAAACCTATTGCATGATTGCCTATTTTGCAGTAATTTTCATCTTCGTTTTCAAAGGGCTTAACAGCATAAAGAAAGCGGCTTTTTTCATAGAATTAGTGCTATTCACTTTTTTGATAATCATGGCTTTTTTCTTAAGGGGAGATTTTGCTTTTGTTAATTTAAATTTTCCCGCATCAGGCAATTTAATAATACCTTTTGGAGTAATTTTATTCAGCTTCGGAGGCTATAATATAATGGCTCAAGTGGAGCAAATCACTAAAAGCAATAAGGATTTAATGGTTAAAATAAGCTTTTTTGGAATGATTTTGTCATTTGTTTTCTTTTTAGCTTTTGCTACAATAATACTAGGAGTATTTGGAAACCAAGTTTCAGACATTGCTACTGAAAGCTTGACAGGGGTTGTGGGCTTAATCGGCAACATGATTGCCTTGTTTGCAATGACTGGCTCTTTCATAATGAGCGGCTTATTGCTTAAAGACATGCTAGTGAATGATTATACTCTTAATCCTAATCTTAGCAGCTTTCTTGCAATGTTTTTCCCATTGTTATTCATAATGCTTTTTGGCCCCAGCTTCATTAATACTTT
Source organism: Candidatus Nanoarchaeia archaeon (assembly GCA_041653395.1). Lineage (GTDB taxonomy): Archaea > Nanobdellota > Nanobdellia > Tiddalikarchaeales > Tiddalikarchaeaceae > JAQTTT01. The sequence goes on along the minus strand of JBAZFK010000013.1, from coordinate 27,727 downwards.
GGCTTTCACAGGAGCAGTTGTTGCAGGAATTTTTGGGGTAATACTTTGCATTACTATCATTTATGAAAGAAAAAAGATAGCTAAGTTTTATTACAAAGCGCCTTTTGGCAACGTTTTGCCAATAATCACTGCAATATTTTTCTTATTAGGAATAATATCAACCTTACTATAATTTTATAAAATATTGAATATTTATTTATTTAATGAAAACTATAACTCCTGTAATAAGCGTTATTTTGCTAGTTTTAATTACTGTTGTTGCCAGCGTGTCAGCGTTTTTTTTCATTAATTCAAATGTTTTGGATTTAGAATCGCAGGGCAGTTTGGACAATTATCCTGGTGCTGATAACTCAAGGCTTAATTTAGTCTCAATTACTGGCAGTAAAGCTATTATTAGGAATGACGGCTCCAGCCCAGTCACAGAGGTTGTAATCTTTGTCAATGGGGAATTGCTTAACTTCACCCTTGACACTCCAATTCAGCCTGGTGAATTAAGGGAGATTAATTATATTTCCCAAGAAGTTGGAGAGGATTTGGAGATAAAAGTAATATATAATAACGGAAAAATCACTCAAGCAACAAGCCCTGCAAGCAAGAACACTGAAAATAACGGGTTTGATTCAAATCTCACCCTTTTTTTTAATTCTTGCCCTGTAGGCAGCGAGGTTGTAAACTTAGAGGATAAAAGAACTGGCTGGTTAAGCACTGATTCGCACACTTGCGGATGTAGCATTATTAGCACTACTAATATTTTACTAAATGGGGATTTTGAAAACGGCAATAATAGTTGGGTAATAATTGCAGGGCAAGCAGGAGCTTTTGCTGATGAAATCTATGAAGGCGATTATTCTATTGGTGAATATTCAGATTATGATTCTGGAGTTACTATCTCCAGTGTTGCTCAACTTGTTAATGGAACTGTTGATTCAATAAACCTTCATGCTTTTTATAATTCTAGCTCAACAGGCCAAGGTTATTCTGGCATTTTTGTATATTATAGTTCAGAGACTCCAGGGTATTCTAAAACTTTAGCTTATATTATTAATGGCAGCGGAGATATTTTCTCTAACTGCAATTCAACTCAAGGGAATTTTTTTATAGATTGCTCTTATAATATCACTTCAGATAGTTGGCAAAGCATTAATATTACAGGGATTTATAATCAATTTATTGACAAATTCCCTGATGCTGATACTTCTGAAGGGGTAACTTCTATTGTTTTATGGACTCAAGCTTTATCTTCCGGCTCATCAATCATTAGCCATTATGATACTCTTGTTGCATTATTGAATAATAATGATGGAAAATATTGTGAAAATAGTAATTTTTACAATTATGCACAAGGCGTTTGCTATAATAATACCTGTATAAAAACTTATATTAATAATTTTGTATTTAATACTACTTTTTTAATTAATGAAAACCCTAACATATTAGTTAATATCATTAATTTTAATTCTTCAGCAAAGTGCAATCTTAATTTAAATAATACTAATTATCCAATGGATATTTCCAGTAATCTTGCTAATTATTCTTTGTCTAATCCTTTAGGCAAAGGAATTTATTTAGTTAATGTTACTTGTGATAATGATGTTTTTTTATCAAAAACAAGTAATATCACTAGTGGCATTTTAAAAAAGTTATGGACTGTAAATGTTAATACTGATATAGATGAGAGTTATAATGTAGTTGGTGAAATTAATTCTAGTAGTGATGGAAAAGAAATAGTAGCCATCTTGTATGATGAAAAATCAATTAATATTTATTCTTCACTTGGAGAATATATTAATAATATTAGTTTAAGCAATAATAAATTAATTTATCCACCTACTTGCGGAAATGATCAAAAAATTGAGAGTTTAGCTATTGCAGATATCAATAATGATTTGGAAAATGAAATTGTAGTAAAAGATTGCAATAACATTTATTTATTTAATAATACTTTAGATAGGGTTTGGAATTATACTTATTCATTTTCTGATGGAGGAATTGCAGTTGCAGATATTAATGAAAGTGCAGGCTTAGAACTATTAGCTAATAGTTTTTGTGACTTAATTGTACTAAACAGCACAGGGGGTTTGTTATGGACTTATGATAAAGGGACAGGAGGTTGTTCAACAGCATATCTTAGTTCAAAACAAAGTCCTGTTGTAGCCAATATTAATTTAGAAAACCCAGGTCCTGAAATCCTGACAGTTGACCATCAAAATGCTTTAGTTATGCTAAATAGTAATGGACAAGAGATGTATTCATTTAATATCTCGGAAATAGGATTGCATGTTTCTCCTAGTGTTGCAGAACTGAATGATTCTAATCCAGGTTTAGAAACTGTTTATATTACAAATAGTTCAGCTATTAACATGAGTATTTATCTATTAAACAGCACTTTAAGTCCCATTTGGTCTTATAATTTTACTTGGGATGATGGTTCATTAAACTATGATTACATGAATATCCCTAAACATATTGCTATTGGGGATGTTAATGGGGATGGTGAAAATGAAATTATTGTTTCATTTGTTAATACTAGTAATTGGGATCCTTATGATATTAATGATCATATTTTAATATTAGATAATAATGGTAGTTTAATAACTGATTATGTGACTATGGCTCATGGAGGTTTTAATCCTATTTTATTAGAATTAGATTCATCAAATAATGGTTTAGAAATTGTTAGTCCTGAAACCAATTATTTTAGAGTTCTTAATTATACTGGAGGAATTCTTTATGAAATTTCTGCTAGCTATGCTTCTGGTCCAACTGTTATTGCTGATGATATTGATGGAGATACTTTTTTAGAACTATTAAGTTTTGAATCAGGAGGAAATTTAATTAAAAGATATGATTCATATATTAGTTCAACAAATAATGTTTGGCCAATATATAAACATGATTTGAATCAGACAGGTTATCAGGGTTAATTGGTCACTTTGTTTCTGAATATTTTCTCTCCTGGGAGTATTTTGACGTTTGAGCCTATGAGTATTCCTGGCTGTGCAATCATTGAATTAATGCCGAAATTTACATTATTTCCTGTGAATATTCCTAATTTTCTTAATCCAGTGTCAATTAGCTGGCCTTTTTTTTCAATGAACATTTTAATGCTTTTGTTGTCGTTTCTTAGGTTTGCTATTTTTGCCCCTGCTCCAAAGTTGCAGTTTTCTCCAATGTATGAGTCTCCTATGTAGTTAAAATGAGGGGCTTTAGTCTTAAATCCTAAGGTTGAGTTCTTTATCTCGCTGTTTTTTACAGTATTCTCACCTATTAAGACTGTAGTTTCTCTTATGATGCTGTTTATTATCTCGCAATCAGGTCCAATATAGTTATTTCCTGTTATTACTGTACTTCCAAGTATTTTTGAATTTTCTTCAACAATAATTAAGCCGTTTTCTGGGTAGAATTCCACGTTTGGCCCAATCATTACATCTCTTGCAACTAGCACGCCGTTCATTAATTCAGTGTATTTGCTCATTGCGTTGAATCTTTTGTAGTTTTTGAAGAAGAATTTTGTAAGTGGAAGTATTTGGTAAGGCTTGCCTAAATCATACCAGGTTTCTATTTGCTCGCATACTAAGTCATCTTTTTTGATTAAGATATTAATTGCATCAGTTATGTAGATTTCTCCGTTTTCTTGGGGTTTTAATGTTGATATTAATTTAAATATTTCCGGCTTGAAAATATAGATTGCTGCATTTATTAGGTTGCTTGTTGGAGATTTTGGCTTTTCAACAATCTGGGTAACCATTTTTTTATCATTAGTCATTATAACTCCGTAATTTTCAGGGTTAGCTACAGGGAATCCTCCTATTACTGATTTATTAGTGTTTTTGAAGACATTGATTAATTTTTCAATATCGCTTGCTTGGTAATGGTTGTCTCCCATTAGCCCAATGAAGGGTTCATCTATGATATTTTTAACTGTAAAGAAGGCATCGCCAGTCCCGAGTGATTGCTCTTGAACCATGTATGTAATGATTACTCCGTATTTCTCGCTCATTTCGTTTTTAAAACTTTCAAATAAATCGTTAAAGTTTTTGCCCTTCACTATTATTACATCTTTTATTCCAATTCTGGATAGTTCAATTATTTGGTATTCTAAGAAGTATTTTCCGAGTATTTTCACTAAGGGTTTTGGAACATTCTCGCTTATTGGCCAGAGTCTGCTTCCTTCACCTGCGGCTAAGATTACTGCCTTCATATATAACCTATTAAACAAAACAGTGTTTAAAAACTTGATTTATAAGAATTTTATAATAAACTCAATAATTTTTCATAACTTTTGAATAAATAGGCTTTAGTGCTGCTTTAAACCTACTAAAACTATTATAAATATTTTATTAATAGTTGATTGTTTTGAATTTAAGCCTAAAATTAGGATAATATTTTTAAATACACTATGCTCTAAGATAAAAATTCTTGATTAATGCAATCTATCAATATTATTTGGCTTTTAGTGCAATAAATTCCATTATTATCTTTAATGCAGCAAACACGGTTGATTCTGAAATGTCAAGGTTTGGAGCAACTTCAACTACATCAAGCCCTACTAAAGGCAAGTTTCTTAAGGATTTTATTAATGTCAATGCTTCACGCATGCTAATTCCTCCGCAGTCAGGAATTCCTGTTCCAGGAGCAATTGTGCTATCAAGCGCGTCAATATCAAATGAAATATAAACTGCATCGCATTTTGACAAAATCTTTGTGATTTCTTCGCACACTATTTTCATCCCTTTATCAGCTATTTCCATTGCTGTGAAAAGATTTAATCTGCTATTTTTGATAAAATCAACTTCCTGCTCCTCCCATGAACGAATTCCAACCATGCAAACATCTTCTTCATTGATTCCATAGTCAAGCGCTCTCCTTAATACACAAGCATGGGAGAGTTTAGAGCCATTGAATTCATTGCATAAATCAGGATGAGCATCTAGCCATAATAGTCCAAGTTTTTTGTTCTTATATTTCTCTTTAAGTGATTTAATCACTGGAATAGTTATTGAATGGTCTCCTCCAAGAATTATTGGAATATTATTAATTCCTGCGATTTTTTGCTCAATTATCCTGAAATCATTTAGAGGATTATTAATTATGATGTCTCCGCTGTCAGCAACATTTAATAATTTTAAACTAATTCTGTCCTCTGAAAAAGGCGTAATTTGCTTAGACCAATGCCTTATTCTGCTAGGTGCCAATGCAGCCCCTTTTCTGCAGCTAACTAACCCGTCAAAAGGCACTCCTATAATTGTGAAATCACTGCTAGGACTTAATGGCATTAGAGCTGCATAAATCTGCCCAAAGTCCATGCATGCCATTATTCACTTCGTGATTTTCCATAAGGGACTAACTGTACAAGTTTTATTTAAAAATCTATTTAATATCTCTATAATAAAGTTTAAAAAAACAAAACTATTAAGATTAAATTTATAATGGTTATGAAGTTATTCAATAACAATAAACAAATGCTGCCTTTGGTTTCAGCTACTGGCTGGAAAATACTCCTTTTTTTAGACAAAGAGCCCTCATATTCATTAAAAATTGCCAAAGCTCTTGGAATACACGAGCAAAAAATTTATTATCACATAAATAAGTTATTCAAAGCAGGAATAATTTCAATAGTTAAAGAAGAAAAAATAAAAGGTGCCAAAGCCAAATTTTACTCCCCAACAGCGAATATTTACGGCTTAAGCCTTAACCTTAAAGATAATGAAATTAATTCAAAACTGCTTGAATTCTTTAACGAATTCAACCAAAAAGGATTTAGCGGAGAAATAGTTGTAGGAAGCCCTGAACCCCATGGAATATTAAAAACTTGGGCTAAAGATGCATATTATTCAGCAATGCTCTCCTTTTTCTTAGGAAATTATCTTGCTTTTAACACGCCAGATTCAATAGTATTAGACACTGATGTTAAGCTGAAATCTGACTATTCAAATAATTTCATCTTAATCGGCGGACCAGGAGTTAATGTAATAACTTTTGAATTCAACGAGCAATTTATAGTTAAATTCCAAACAGATTTTGTGGGAGAAGCTCCAAGCGCTAATTTTGGAAAAGGATTCAAGAGCAAAAAAACAGGCAAAGAATACACTTCTTCATCAATTGGAGTGATTCAAAAGATAAAAAATCCAAATAATCCTAAAAAAGCAATAATAGTCTTTGCAGGAGTTGGAAAGCTAGGAACTTACTCAGCAATTTATTCATTAATAACTTCACCTCAAGAAATACTAAAGGATTATTCAAAAGACTCGGATTTTTATAGAATCGTGCAAGGCAATGACTTGAATGGAGACGGAAAAATCGATTCATTCGAGGTGCTTGAATGAAACTATTAAAAAAGAACCTGAAAGATAATGAAATAACCATTAAAACTGAATCACTTGATGATTTATGGTACTTATCCCAAATAATAACCCCTAAAACAATAATTAATGGCAAGACTTACAGGAAAGTTGAAATTAATGATAAAGCAAGCGAAAGAAAGCAAATATTCATTGAATTAGAGGTTGAAAAAACAGAATTCAAAGAATTCAGCGACATATTAAAAGTGCTTGGAAAAATACTGCGCTCAAGCGATGACAGGGTCCAAAAAGGGGATTACCATTCATTTAATATTTCGGTAAAAGATGAGATTACTATAATAAAAGAATGGAGCGCTGTTGATTTTGACTACTTAACAAAAAGCTCTAAAAAAGATTCTAACCTCATGCTGGTTGCAGCTGATTACGGGGATGCAACAATAGCTTACTATCATGATTACTCAATTGAATACTCAACAACACTAAGCGAAGAATTAGGTGGGAAAAGAGAGATAACAACCTATGAAAAAAATAAGGCAGAATTCATCAAAACCTTATTATCCTCATTGAACGAATTGGCAAAGAATAGGCAGGCAAAATCAGTTCTGATTGGCGCAACAATGAGCCTGATTGATTCTTTAAAATCAAAAGTGAACGACTATGATTATTTGAAGAACAAGTCAAGCTTTGTAAAAATTAACTACAGCAACAAGAACGGCATAAAGGAGCTGATTAATTCAGGTGAAGCGCAAAAATCAATTGAGAAAACCCAATATTATGAGCAGCAAGTAATTATAAATAATTTAATGGAATTAATATCTAAATCAAAAAAATCAACTTATGGTTACAAATTTGTTAAAGAAGCAATCAATAAAGGGGCAGTTAAAGACTTAATAATTTCAACAAATTTCATTAAAAAAGCCAAAGAGAATAATTTTTTTAAAGAGCTTGACAGCTTGATAAACTTTTCAAATAGCTCAAATGCGAGCTTAAGCATTGTTAACTCAGGCTCTGAATTAGGCGAGCAGGTTGACAATTTGGCAGGAATAGCTGCAATACTCAGATATGACCTTAAAGAGTAAGGTTTAAAAACAAATCTATTTACTCACTATTATTAATGAAAGAAATTATTACACTGGATGATTTGGAGGGGATTTCAAGAATGCTTGGAGTCGTAGAATTTAACAACCAAAAAGCGTTCAGGAATGACTCTAACTATAAATGTCTATTAATCCAAAGAATCAAGGAATACTTATTTGACAAAAGGGACTATGATTACCAAAAATGCTTTGAAAAAGCAGCTGACTGCCTTAAAATGGAGATGTATTCAGGTGCTAAAATGTATTTAGAAAATGGATTCATCAAAGCCTATAATAATTTGGAGCAAATAATGAAAATAAAGCCATTAGCTAAGGAAATTTATGAAAAAAATGAAATGAACCCTGAAGAATCATTTAACTGTTCATTAAAGCTTGCAGGGAAACTTTCTAGCATAGAGTTTTAATAATCTTTTTAAAACAAAGCTTTTTTGATTAATTACTATGATTGACAAGGAAAAAGTCAGGCATGTTGCAAAAATTGCAAGGATTACTTTGACTGAAGAGGAAGTTGACAAATTCTCAAGGCAATTAAATGATGTTATTGAAAGCTTTGCAATACTTGATGAGTTGAATGTTGAAGAAATTGCCCCAAGCTTTCATCCAATAAGAACAGAGAACATATTAAGGGAGGATGAAGTAAAAAAATGCCTAAGAAAGGATGAGATTTTTAAGCTAGCTTGCCATAAAGAAAATGATTATTTCAAAGCCCCAAAAATAGTGTAAAAAAATGATAAAAATAACAAAAGAAAACCTGCAAGAATTTGCATTCGAAGATGAAGGTGATTTCGAAAGCGATTTAACTTTCAGCACTCCTGAACTTGAAGCTGAGCAATTGATCGATTATTATGAGCAAAAATATGGTTTTAAAAAAATAGCAGGTTAAAAAAAAAACTATGAATCTAACTGAATACGTAAATAGTGTAAAAAAAGGCAAATTAAGCGCTTATGAAACAGTGAAATCAGCAATAAAGAAATGCAAAGAATTGAATGAAAAATATAACTGCTTCATAACAATCTCAGAAGATGAAGCACTTAAGCAGGCAAAACTTGCTGACAAGGAAAAAAAAGGAGCATTATGCGGAGTTCCAGTAACAGTAAAAGATGCAATCTGTGTTAAAAATGTGGGTTGCACAGCGGGAAGCAAAATATTAGAAGGTTATGTTCCTCCCTTTGATGCAACAGTGATTGAAAAACTGAAAGCAGAAGGGGCAGTAATCATAGGAAAAACTGCCCAAGATGAATTCGGATTCGGAAGCTTCAGCACGAACTGCGCTTACGGGATTCCAAAGAATCCTTTTGATGTTTCAAGAGCTTGCGGAGGAAGCAGCGGAGGAAGCGGATGCATCACCCAATTGGCAGATTTTGTTCACATAAGCATAGGGGAATCAACAGGAGGAAGCATTAGTTGCCCAAGTTTTTTTTGCGGAGTCTACGGTTTAACACCAACTTATGGACTAGTCAGCAGGTATGGATTGATAGATTATGCTAACAGCTTAGACAAAATCGGGCCAATGGCAAAAACAGTTGATGAACTAGCATTAGTCTTAAATGTCATAAGCGGCAACGACCCCAAAGACCAGACATCACTAAACAATAAAAAAAAGGACTACACAAAATATGAACCAATCAAAAATTATACTATCGGGCTTCCTAAGCAATACTATGAAAATGTTTCAAAAGAAGTTAAAGAAAAAATCTCTGAAGCAATAACTGTCTTGAAAAAATTAGGAGTAAAGTTCATAGACATAGATTTAAAGCTGACAAAATATCACTTATCTGCTTATTACTTGGCAGCAATGAGCGAAGCATCAACTAATCTCTCAAAACTGGATGGAATAAGGTATGGCGCAAAGCTTGAATTTGACAAAAGCATGGATTTTAACACTTATTACTCAAATGTCAGAAGCAAATACTTTGGAGATGAAGCAAAAAGGAGGATTATTGTAGGAACTTTTGCAAGAATGAGCGGCTACAGAAGCCAATATTACTTGAAAGCAATGAAAGTCAGGACTTTAATAATAAATGATTACAAAAAAGCTTTTGAAAAATGCGATGCCTTATTGTCTCCGACAATGATGTTCACTGCCCCAAGATTTGATGAAATAGCAAAACTTGACCCTTTGCAGGTTTACCAAAGCGATTTATTGACTGTTGGGCCTAACCTTGCAGGCATTCCAATGATTAATGTTCCATGCGGATTTGATTCAAACAATCTTCCAGTAGGATTTCACTTATTAGGAGATCATCTGAACGAGACTAAAATATTAAGCATAGCCAAAGCTTATGAGGAGGCAATGAAGAAATGACTCCAGAAGTGAAATGCATTATAGGGCTTGAAATTCATGCTCAAATGAGCACTAAATCCAAGATTTTTTGCAGCTGCCCTAACAGCGTTAAAGATGCTCCTCCAAATACCACTGTTTGCCAAATCTGCTTAGGTTATCCTGGAACAAAACCAAGTCTTAACAGGACAGTTTTTGAAAATGGAGTGAAAATTGCAAAAGCCTTGAATTGCACAGTTCCTGATAACATTTTTTTCAGCAGAAAAAGCTACTTTTATCCTGACATGACCAAGAATTATCAAATCACCCAATATGAAATACCTGTTGGGCTAAACGGTTATTTGAAAATAGAAAACAAAGGTGCTGAGAAAAAAATAAACATCAGAAGAGCTCATATTGAAGAAGATCCGGGAAAACTTGTTCATGTTGGAGGAGATATCACTAGCAGCGAATACACCTTAGTTGATTACAACAGGGCAGGAACCCCCTTAATAGAGATAGTTACAGACCCTGATTTTAACAGCCCTGATGAAGTTTTAATATTCCTGACAAAATTAAGGGCAATACTTGAGCATCTTAACATCTATGATTCGGAAATGATTATGAAAGCTGACGCAAATATCAGCATTATAGGAGGGGCAAGGGTTGAAGTGAAAAACATCACTGGTTTTCACAACATCATCAAAGCTCTAGAGTATGAATATAGCAGGCAAAAAATAATGGCTAAGCAAGGAATTTTCATCAAGCAGCAAGAGACAAGAGCTTACAGCGAGAAGTCAAAAACAACAAAGACCTTAAGAGTCAAGGAATCAGAAGCTGATTATGGTTACATCTTCGAGCCTGACTTAAGCTGGCAAGTGATTGATGCTAAAAGAATGGCTGATATTTCAAAAACAATGAATGAATTGCCTGATGATAGGATAAAAAGGTTCACAAAAGACTATAATCTCACTAAAGAATTAAGCACTGTATTAATCTACACAGATAAAGCTTTGGCTGATTTCTTTGAAAAATGCTCAAAAGAGCTGAAAGATTACGAGCTTACAGGCAATTGGATAGCAACTCACCTTATGAAATGCCTTAACTATAACAATGTAAGCGTTTCAAAAAGCAAAGTAACCCCTGAATTATTCATAGGATTCATTAAAGCAATAAAGGAAAATAAGATTACGGAAAGATTGGCAAAAGAAATGATTAAGGAGTTGGTCAGCACAGGAAAGCCAATAAATGAGCTGATTAAAGAGAAAGGAATTAAAAAATTCCCAGAGGAAAAACTGAAAGAACTAATAATTAAGATATTATCAAAAAATGAAAAAGCAGTAGCTGATTATAATATGGGAAACAACAGCAGCATCAATTATTTGATTGGGCAAGTTTTAAGGCTAACTGAGTTTCAGGCAAAAGTGGAAGACATAAGAAAAATACTGCAAAATGAGATAAAAAACTTATAAAGTTCTCAGAAAATTTTCCAAAGAAACTCTTGCATGCGCCCTTATTTTATTGCCATCTAAAAATTGGCAAATACTTTTCTTGTCTGCTGGCACGAATTTGAGCTGTGAAAACTCCCTTTTTTTAGCATCTGAGTTCTCCCAAACTGAAAAAACCTCATTTTCATCAATTTTTAATTGAATAACATATGCAAGCATTGGCTGATCATACTCCTTATTAAATAATCCTAAAGGTGAAATTGATTGAATCTTGCTTATTAAATCCTTATTATCAAACACTTCTTCACTAGCTTCGCGCACAGCAGCTGCTCGTAAATCATCCCCCAAATCGCTTAATTCAATATATCCTGAAGGCAGGTGATATTCGCCTTCTCCCTTATCATTTAGCTTAGACTTGTTTCCTAAAATTATTTTTCCATCATTAGTCAACAATAATGCGCCTGTGCTAAGCACATGCGAATAATTTTTTAGCAATTCAGGACTATTTTTTGATAAAAAATCAAATGTGAAATAATCAGTCTTTCCTAAATTAAGATAAAGTGAATCCTTATTGAGACCGTACTCAAAGAGGTGAATCTTTCCGGCATTGAAGAATAATTTTCCCTGCTTTTTTTTATCCGATTCTATTCCAGATATATACTCATGGAGTTTATAATTAATATCCTTAGGAATATTTGGGGCAATATCCCTAAAACAATATGACACATTTTTAAATCCATAAGCCAATATTTTATTCATAAATAATTTTTCTAAAATTTTCTTTTTTTAAATCTATCTAATAATGTTTATAAATCATGATTTGCTTTTAAAGTATTATCATGGAAGAAAAACCAAAAGATATAACTGAACTTGATTTTTTCACAAGGCAGATAATTGAGCCTGATGGCTTTGCCTTTTTTTGGGTGTATAAGCCGAAATGTCCTAACTGCTCTAATTCAAGATTAAAAAAATTAAAAAAAAGGGACAAAGTATACGCTTGCGAAGCATGCAAGAAAACTTTTGAGCCAGCAGAGTATTTAGCGCTGCTCAACTACAACCTTGAATACACTTGCCCTAACTGCAAGAACAAAGGAGATCTATGTGGTTTATGGCTTAAGCCTAAAAGCAAGACAGCTCCAATAATGCTTAAATTCGCTTGCGAGAAATGCAAAGAAAAACTTAAAGTGCTCAGGATGAAAAAGGCAAAAAAGAAAAAAATGCCAGCAGAATAAACTATTTAAAACAGCACTAATTAATAAATAATTATGGCAGCAATATTTGGAATGGTTCCAGTTGACTTTTTTTTCTCAGTCTACGGATTCTTGGGAATAATCGCTACAATACTATGCATTGTCCTTACAGTCATTGCAATTTATGCATTCAAGAAAATGATAGAACTAGGAAGCAGCATAAATGAAGGAGTTAGCGAAGTAAAAGGAAAGATAAGAAAAACAACAAGGTTATTTGATGTAATACTTGACTTATTCTCAGGCGACGAAGAAAAAGAAGAAGAAGATGAAGACGAAGTATTCGTTATGAAGAAAAAGAAAAAATAATTAATTTTTTATTGTTTAATTTATTTTTGAAACTAAACAGTTTTATCTCTATTGTTAGTTATAGCAATAAAAATTAAAAAAAGGGCTTTTGCAGTTATCCCTAAAAATTTCTTATTATTTAAAAGAATATTTTGGAGTAGTGCCGCATATCCTGTCAAAAATCTCATATAATTCTTTTAAACCTTTAGCAATAGCAGGATCATCATCCGATATTCTCTCATAAAATTTATTGCTTTTATCAGGCTTTACATCTATTAATTTTTCATCAAGTGAGTTTACCATATTTTTCGCCTCTGTATAATTCTGGGCATAAATCTAATAAAGAACAAAAAGAGTCTATTCCTCTTTAAAAGCCCATTAAATAACAAAGAAAGCCTTGTTTTTAAAAAGTTTGCCAAAAACTAATTGTTTGCAAGGTACGAGATTTGAACTCGCGTAGGCACTAAGCCAACAGGGCCTAAACCTGTTCCGTTTGACCGCTCCGGCAACCTTGCAAGTAATAAAAGATAATTATGCGTTTAAAAAATTTGCCACCTACTAAAAAAGAACAGCTTATTTTTTCTTGCCATCATCAATTAAGAATAAAACCTTAGCCTTAACCCTGTAGTCCAGGCTTTTATTAGGGTTAATCTTAACTTTTTGGCTTATTACTTCTAAACCAGTAAGGTTTCTAACAGTCTTATTAGCCCGGATTATGATGTTTTTAACAGCATCATCAAAGCCTTTCTCAGAGCTTCCGATTAACTCAATAACTTTAGCTATGCTCATAAACACTATTATACTTATTCAAGATTTAAACCTTTTGAATAATGCTAAAACAGCAATAAATAAATTTTTAAACTAGATTTACTCATTAAATGCGTATGGAAGAATATTTCCTCGGAATAAATGCCACTAATGAATGCTATAATGGCTGCAGTTTCTGCCAGCATGCAAAGTCTTTAGACCCAGCAAGCTTCCAATTTGATAAAATTTATGATAAAATCAAGCATTTCAAATATTTTTCAATCGGAGGAGGAGAGCCTCTTCTTAACCCTAACCTTGAAGGTTTGCTGGATAAAATAAAGGAGTCCTCTGAGTCAATAAAATATGTTTCAATCATGACTTCAGGAATCACCCCAAAAGCCCCTGCTGAGAAAATAAAAATATTTTATGACAACATGAAGAAAGTGGCAGGAGTTGCGTCAGAAAACCTTTTCATTAATTTCATTTTCTCATACTCTGATGGTTTGGATCCTGAAGCAAGGCTTAAGAATTTCTGCGAAAAATATAATGAAATAAACATAAATACTCATCTTGTTTTTAATATTATAACACAAAACAAGATTAATAAAAAAAGCAGGGAATTAAAAAAAGCCATTAAGAGTTATAAAATAGATTGCAAATTGAACAATAAAATTAAGCCAATTGATTTCAGCCTAAATGAAAATATGGAACTTTTGAAAGAAGTGCCATGCTTTTGCAGAAAAAACGACTTCTTGGCTGACATTAACGGTGACTTATATTTATGCAACAAGCCGTACTCTAAAAAAATAATTTATGCTAACATTATAAATGATTCCTTTGATGAGATTCTTGCCAAGAAACAAGCATTGGCTGAATCATTCATTGAATTCTTCAAAGAGAAAGGAAACAATTGCTATAACTGCATAACAGGATTTTCATTAGAAAAAATTGCAGGAAGCGAGATTTAAAAACCCGCCCTTTGCTTTCAGCAAAGCGTGGGCGGAAATTTAAACTAAGAATTATGCAGGGAACGAGATTTGAACTCGCGTAGGCACTAAGCCACTAGGTCCTGAACCTAGTCCGTTTGACCGCTCCGGCATCCCTGCAAACCTAGTAATCTTAAGTAAATTTATAAATTAAATAGTTTAATATTTAATTAATTACTCCTTAAATAAGCAAGGCTTAAAAATGAGTAATTCACAAATTAATATTAAATTGCTTCAGTAGCTCAGTGGTAGAGCGCATGCCTAGTAAGCATGAGGCCGGGAGTTCAATCCTCCCCTGAAGCTGCGTGTCATTTTTCTAGTAATTCTTCAAGGATTTTTTCAACTTTAATTTTTATTTCATTACGTTTTTTCTCATCAACTTTTCCGTCACTAACATTTAAAACATAGATTTTCTTATCTGTAACTTTTTCTATAATTTCTTTATGCCATTCTTCCATCACAATTATGTAGTCTGCTTTTTTTGCCAAATTGCTAATATATAAAATAGAATGCCTAATTACTCCTGCATAGTAGGTTTCATAATCTTTTTCAAAAATTTTCTTTGCGCTATAACTTCTATCAATACCCATTGAACAGGCAAAAAAAATCTTTTTTTTATAAGCACTCATGTTATACTTTTTTTATATATAATTACCCTTTTAAACTTATGTTTTTTTGTAATCCCCTAACTGTGGGTTTAATATAATAGGTGTTATAAAACCTGCCAAATTCAGCATTAAGGCCGTACACGCTTTTTATTTTTTTATAGTTTTCATTCATTAATGAATTTTTCCAATATTCTGTGAAATCATCTAATATTTTTCTCTTATTTTCTTTTATAATATTAACTGCTTTATCAAAATCAAGGGATATCATTAAAGTGTGAAGCATTTTTTTAAAGTTTAATCTTTCAGTGTCATTATTCATTGGAATTTTAAATTGATATAAACCCTTTTTTTGATTGACAAGATTAATTTTGAGATACTCAAATATTTCTTTAAAAAAATCAATTCTTTCTTCACAAAAATCAACGATTGTGAGTTTAATCTCTGAAAACTCATAAAATTTATTATTTTTTATGTAGATTGATCCTTGTAATCTAAAATTATGAACTCCCATAGGGATATGGCAATCAAATCCTACTGTTCCCTCATTTCTTTTATCCATTAAATGAACCAAAGGAGGATTAATATTATCCTTAAGTATTAAAAAAAAATCATATATTTTTTCAAAAATATTACTTTTTTCCCATTCCCCTTTCATTACTCCAACAAATTTCACAAAAAAATCAGGATTATCTCTTTGAGAATAAGTCTCTCCGCGCATTAGCTGCAGTATAAATAAATGAAGTTCATGAAAAACTTGATTTATTGATTCAACCTTAAATGAATTAATATTAATTATAGTCATATATTCTTTATTAGGATCAAATGCAGTAATATTATTTTTATAAATTTTTTCTCTAAAATTTTCAATATTTTTCATTGTGTTTTTAAATTCGGATTCAGAAGAAATCTTTGCTTCATATGCAGTTTCTCTTATTCTCTTACCTTCTTCTGATATTTTTGTTCTTAGATTATTAACCCTGTTCTTTAAATTTTCAAAATCCTCTATTTGGAAAAGATTGAAAGGAATTGAGTAAGTTCTGTTGTTTTTTAAAATATTTATTGAATCAAAAGGGTCTTCAATGTTATTAAAAAGCTGAATAATTATATCTATCATTTTAAGCACTTTTTCTATTTGCTGGTTAAAATTTTCTAAAATATAGTCAAGGTATTTATCTATTATGTTATAATACTCCTTAAACTCTCCAACTGACTCTTCTCTGTCATATTTGTCTAAAATTTTATCAAAATCTTCAAACATTAAAAAAAATATGGAATCATTCAATTCTTTAAACTTATTAAATAATATTTGTTCTTCATTCATTATAGATAATCTATTCTTTTTATTACTTTAAAATTTATTCAATATTTAAATTATAACTTTTTTTTGTTTATATCTATTTTATTAACTTTCTCAAATATTTAATGTCCCCTTTATAGTCAGTTCCCGGAGCTTCCAAGTAGCCGGGAGTGCTTTTGAATCTAGCATCATTGACTAATTGCTCAAAGCCTTTCTTTCCAATGAATCCTTTTCCAGGATGCTCATGCCTGTCCTTTTTTGAGCCTAAAGCAAATAAGGAGTCATTTAAATGAAAGCATCTAAGATATTTTAATCCAATCAATTTGTCAAACTCTTCAAAAACATTTTTGTAATCATCCTTTAAATCATAACCTGCTGCAAACAAGTGGCAAGTGTCTAAGCAGAAGCCGAAACGCGACTTATCCTTAATCCCTGCTAATATTTCTTTCAATTCAGGGAACGTGCTTCCTAGCCAATTGCCTGTTCCTGCAGTGTTCTCAACCATAATTATGATTTTAGATTCAGGGGTTTTTTCAATCACTTCATTTATTCCCTCAATAATGTATTGTATGCCTTTCTTTTTGTCAGCGTTGCTTCCGGGATGAAACATCAAACCCATCAATCCCAATTGCTGTGCCCTTTTTACCTCGTCAATCAAATTCTTAACTGCGAACTTTCTCTTCTTGTCATCCTCATTCGCAATATTCAATAAAAAGCTTGCATGGCTGACATTGGGTGTAATCTTGAATTCAGCAGCTTTTCTTTTGAATTCAAACGCATCCTTGTCAGAGATTGGCGGCGAGTTCCACATCCTAGGGCTTTTAGTAAAGACTTGAACGCAGTCGCAGCCGTCCTCTTTTGCTATATCTAATGAGCGGTAAATCTTGTTTGCTATTGACTCATGAGCACCAAATAACATGTTAATTAAATAATTGCCAAGCAATTATAAACATTTATCAAAACATATTTAAAAATATACTCTTCAATATTACTTCATGTTTAATGTTGCTAAACAAAGTGGATTGGAACTATGCTTTTATGAAATGAACACTCCTGGAATTATGAGCTTTATGTCAAGCGAAGGCACTAAAAAAATAGAGCTATCATGCATAGGCCCAATTTATGACTCTAGCAAAACAAAAGTGGGCGAGCTTAAGAATTTTTACTTAACAAAAGACTCCGCAAACCTTCAGTACTTAGTTATTGAAAAAGAGTTTTGGAACAAAGGGTATGCCTCAATTGTTTGCGAATACTTAATAAAAACTTACGCTATCCCGAATAATTTGAAAAAATTTATTATTGAAGAAATTCAAACAATAAATGACGGAATAATCTATTCAGGAAATCTTGAAAAGTTTAAAAAAGTGAAAGACAAGCTTGTCAAAAAAGGGCTGGCAAAGTCAGGGGAGGTAATCTTTAACGAAAAAAGCAGGCATAATAATATAATCATTCACTTATGATTTTAGTAATATTCACTCAAAAGTCATAACACTATCATTTTAAAATATCAGTTATTTCTAAAAAGCATGATCTTAAATGAAAAGCAGCTGGCTGCTGCAAAAAAAATCTACATGGCTTGGGATTTGCCAAGTCTTGACAAAGCAATACCTGTATTAGAGTCTACTCAGGGATTGCTGAAAAATGTTAAAATAAACAGTTTATATGTAAAAGAAGGGGATAAGGCAATAACTGAACTGAATAACTATGGAATGAATGTTTTTTTGGACTTAAAATTCTACGACATTCCAGGAACTGTTGAGAACCATTGCTACGCAGCAACAAAGCAGGGAGTGAAATTCCTGACAGTTCATGCACATGGAGGGGTTGACATGATGAAAGCTGCCTTGAAGGGAGCAACAAAAGCTAGTGAAGAATTCGGCATTGAAAGGCCTAAAATTTTAGGAATAACAGTTCTAACAAGCTTTACTTTAGAAAGTTACCTGGAAACATTGGGATGCGTTCATCATTTCCCTTGCAATGCAAAATACTTAATGACTGGAGTTATTGATCAAGTAATCTGCTTAGCGGGTTTGGCAAAAAAAGCAGGAATTGACGGAGTAGTTTGCTCACCTAAAGAGGTTGAAGCAATTAAAAAAATCTATCCTGAATTAATTACAATGGTTCCTGGAATAAAAGGCCCATTATCTGGGGTTGCTGGAGCTACTCAAAATATGGAAAGAGTTGACACTCCCGGAAATGCAGTAAAATTAGGGGCTGATTATTTAGTAATAGGAAGCGCCATTTACAACGATAAGGAGAAAACTCCTAATCAGGCAATGCTTGATATAATAAATGATATCTCCGAGGTGCTTTAAATGAATGCTGAAAAGATTGCAGAAACATCATTGAAAATAGGCTCAATCAAGCTTAGGCCATCCAAGCCTTTCAAATGGGTATCAGGCTACAGGATGCCTATCTACAATGACAACAGGATGCTTTTAGGCAATTATGACCATAGGATGCTTGTTGCCAATTCCTTGGCAGGCATAATCAAAGAAAAAAATCTAGAATTTGACTACATTGCAGGAATACCAACTGCAGGGATTGCTCCGGCAGCAAGCTTGGCAAAAGCTGTTGACAAGCCTTTGATTATCTTTGACAATGGGGAATTTATAGAGTCTTGCTATGAAAATTTTTCAGAAGAATATTTCTTAATGCCTGGCTTAATTGATGTAGTAGCCAGCACTTGCCCTTATTCAATAGCTCCTGCTATAGATTTAGCTAATGTAAATAAAAAGCCTTTCATTTATGTTAGGCAGAACAAGAAAGACCATGGAATGGAAAGAAAGATTGAGGGAATTGTAAGCAAAGGCCAAACAACTTTGCTTATAGATTTGTTCTTTGACCCTCAAAGCAGTTATACTGATTCAGCTGTTGATGCAATCTATGATGTGACTAATGCTCAGGTTGATGTTGTCAAAGGATTAGTCATAAAAAATAAAGTTGATGTTAAAGGCAAGAGATTATTGGTCTTAGAGGATTTGATAAGCACTGGCTCAAGCTCAATCAAAGAAATAATTGAGTACAGAAAACAAGGGGCAATAGTTGATAATTTATTGTCAATCTTTAACTATGGCTTCCCCGAGGTTAACAAGAATTTTGAGGATGAAAAAATAATCGTTAATTCAGCGCTTTATTATGATACCCTGCTAAAAGTTGCCAAAGAAACTGAGTACATAACTGGTGAGCAGCAAGAATTGCTTAGCAGCTGGAGAATTGAGCCTTTCAAATGGGGAGAACAGCACGGCTTCCCTAAGGATTCAATGCCTTTTAAATAATCCAACTCTTATTTTTTTAATTTTTGGATTATTTCTTTTTCATTTTTGCATTTTCCTAATTCATTCCTAATGCTTGCTGCTTTGCTGAATCCGTTGCATAACCAGATGCAGTGGTTTTTCAATTCAGCATTGTTGTAATCTTCATGTTTTTTGTACAATTTTATGAACTCAACAATTAACTTAATTCTGTCAGCTTTCAAATGAGTGTTAATTTTGCCAGTTTTAAAATAAGTTTTAATATCATTAAAAATGAACGGGTTTCTCATGGCTTCCCTTCCAATCATTAATCCATCAGCATTGGTGAATTCTAAGCATTCTTTTGCTTTACTTGGTGAATTAATATCTCCATTGGCAATAATTGGGATTTTAACAGCTTCTTTTATTTTTTTTATTGCTCTCCAGTCAGCAGGGGTTGAGTAATTGCTTCCAAAAAGCCTTGCATGAACAGCAATCCTGCTAACTCCTGCATCTTCGGCTAATTTTGCAATCTTTATTGATTCATCAGTTTTCCAGCCAAGCCTGATTTTAACACTTATTGGAATATCAGAATACTTAACCATTGCTTTAATTATTGCTTTAAACTTATCCAAATCTTTTAATAGCGCTGCTCCTGAACCATTCTTAATATTGTCAGTGCTTGGGCATCCTGCATTCAAGTCAATATAGTTGCAATTACTTATTTGCTTTACGCATTCCTTAAAATCAAGAGCATTATTCCCTATTAATTGCACAACCAAAGGTGCTTCTTTTTTAATCCATTTATAATTATCAGGGTTATTGATATAAGATTTGGTGTTAATCATTGGAGTGTATAGCACATCAGCTCCATGCGTTTTGCATAATAATCTGAAGCTTAAGCAGTTAATCTCATGCATTGGCGCAAGATAAAGTTCAACCATAAATTACATAATATTTCTTTTCTTTTTTTAATGCTTTCTTATCCATTAATTATTTAAACCCCTTAATACTATTTTTTATTAAATACAATGATAGATATTATATTTCTAGGAACAAGCAGCCAATTTCCGACAAAGGAAAGGAACCATAGCAGTGTTTTTTTCAGGTTCAACAAGTATAAAGCCTTGTTTGACTGTGGGGAAGGCACGCAAAGGCAGATGAGAATACTTACTCTTTCGCCTCATCATTTGAATGCAATATTCATAAGCCATTGGCATGGAGACCACACCTTAGGAATAGGTGGCATTCTTCAAAGCTTAAGCGCAAGCAAAAGAGAGGATGTTTTGAAAATTTACGGCCCAAAAGGGACTAAAGAAAGAATTGACCATATTATGCAAACTTATGTTTTTAAAAGGGCATTCCATATTGAAGTCTTTGAAGCTGATGAACTAAAGGAAGCTTTATTAGTTGACACTCCTGAGTTCAGCATTTATTCATTTCCTTTAAGCCATGGAATAACCGGCAATGGCTACTATTTCATAACCAAGCCAATAAGGAAGATTAATCTAGAATATACTGAAAAATTCGGCTTAACAAAGCATCCTCTGCTAGGTGAGTTACAGGAAGGTAAAGACATTGTTTATAAGGGCAAAAAAATAACTGCAGCAAAAGCCACTTATTTGGATGATAAAAGAAAAGTGACGTTTATTGGTGACACAAAATATTTTGATGACTTAATCCATTACGCCAGAGACAGTGATTTGTTAATCTCTGAAGCAACTTTCAGCAAAAAAGATGAGGATAAATGCAAGGATTACAATCATATGAGCAGCGCTGATTCGGCAATGATTGCAAAAAAAAGCAAAAGCAAGCAATTAATACTCACTCATATTAGCCAAAGGTATAACTCTTCTAAATTATTGGAAGATGAAGCTAAAGAACTGTTTAAAAACACGATTTATGCAAAAGATTTCATGGAATACACTGTCAAATAATCTTATCCTTTCCGTTATTTAGCACTCCAATTCTTTGCTTTGATTTTTTCTTTAAAGGCTCGCTAGTTTCAGGAATATTTGTCAAAGCATCAGGTAATTGCAGGAAATATGAAATGTCAATAATTTCACTCTTAACGCTGCCTTTCAATTGGCCTCCTCCATTGTCGTTCCCAACACCCCTAAAAGCATCATGCAAGAAATCAATGTTATTGTAATCGCTTGAGCTAAGAATTATTGTTTCGTTTTTTTTAATTTCTTTATCCCTGTTTTCGCAAATTTTCACATATTTTTGTATATATGCTGCTGCTTCAGTGCTAAACTCCTTCATTTTTCCTTTTATTTTTGAATTGTAAAGGCTTAAAACCTTCTCGCATAAGCAAGTGTCAGACACTGCAATGATGAATTTTTGGGCAGAAATATTTGTTATGGCCTCTGAGACTAATTTTGCATTTAAAAGTGGCACGTATTGAAGCACTTTTTCTGCAGAGTTAAGCAAGAGTTCATAGTTATTTTTCAAGAATTTATTGATATTAAGGTGGTTAATGATTGAATTTTCATAGCCAATTCTCTGATTATGATCAAGTTTTGATTTGTACTTCTCATTCTTTACAATTTCTCTTTTATTTAACTCCTGAACTAATTCCTTATTAATGCTGTATGCACTAATAAGATGGCTTAATCCATTTCTTGTTTTTTTGCCGTTTGGGCCATATAAAATATAAGCATTGTTTTTTTGCCCTTCTCTAGTTTTAAGGCTTATTACATTATTGCAGTTCTTTATTATTGCTTCTAATTTTTCTTCAGTACTGAATTGTTTCATGGAATTAAGCTAGATAAAAATCTCTTTAAAAACATTATTTTTTTACAAGATTTTAGGGTCTTCTCTTGTTTTTTTAAGATTATTCTCTATCAATAATTTATGCTCTATCTGCGCAACTATTGATCTGGTTCTTTCAATAACATCAGGGTTGACGCTGATTTTGTCAATTCCGCATTTGACTAAAAATTTGGTGAAGTCAGAATAAACGCTTGGCGCTTGTCCGCAAATGCTTGTTTTAACCTTGTATTCCCTGCAAACTCTTATTGTTCTTTCAAGCATTCTAAGCACTGCTTCATTCCTTTCATCAAACCATTCGTTCAATTTTCCATTGTCCCTGTCAACTCCCAAAACTAACTGGGTTAAGTCGTTGCTTCCTATGCTGATGAAATCAATTCCCATCTCGCAGAACTTGTCAATAAGTATTACAGCGCTTGGAACTTCAACCATTATTCCGATTTTTAATCCGCTATTCCTTAATCCTTCCTCTTCAATGATTTTGTAAATCTTTGCTAGCTCCCAAGTGTTCCTTACAAAAGGAATCATTAATTCAACATTAGTCATTCCATAAGTGTCTTTCACTTTCTTCAAAGCCTTTAATTCCAGCTTAAAAGTTTCAATATATTCAGGGCTAATGTACCTGCTTGCTCCACGCCAGCCAATCATCGGATTCCTTTCTTCTGGCTCAAACTCTGCTCCTCCAGGCAAATCCCTGTACTCATTAGTTTTGAAATCAAGCGCTCTATAAGTAACAGGCCTAGGCTGGAATTTTCTTGCAACTTTAGCTATTTCGCTAGCAAATTTGTCAATGAATTCTTGGGATTTTCCAGCTTTAATCATTGCGCTTGGGTGCATATTCAGCTCAGCTGCTATGAATTCAGCTCTTAGCAGTCCAACACCATCAACATCCCTATTGTAAACATTATCAACCAAGTCAGGAGTGCTTAAATTAACATGAATTTCAGTTCCAGTGACTATTTTTCTGTAAAAATTATTCAATGCGCTTGTTTGAGTCTCTGTTTTTTCATTTTTTTGCTCTTTCAATTCAAGAACTTCCTCGCTTTTTCCCCTGTAAACAACGCCGTTTGTTGCATCCATTGTAACAACTTCGCCGTCTTTTAATACAGCAGTTGCTTTTTGTGTGCCTACAATGCAAGGAGTCCCTAATTCCCTTGAGACAATTGCTGCATGGCAAGTCATTCCTCCTTCATCAGTTATTATCCCTGAAGCTTTTTTCATTGCAGGAACCATATTAGGGTCAGTCATTTTAGTGACCATTATGTCTCCTAATTTTATTTTATCCAGTTCATCAACACTTTTTATTTTCACAACCTTCCCCGATGCAACTCCTGGGCTTGCCCCTAAACCATGAAGTATGTCCTCCTTCCCCTCTTTTTCTTTATCGCTTACAACATCTTTTTTAAGATTATCTAAGGTAGTAATAGGCCTGGATTGGGTTATGAAGATTTCATTGTTTTCAACAGCCCATTCAATGTCCTGAGGAAAATCGTAATGGTCCTCAATGGATTTAATTATCTTTGCAAGCTTTAATATAACTTCATCCTTAAGCACTTGCTTTTCCTGCAATTCTTCTTCAACACTTACCCATTCAATGCTTGCCTTGCTGGTCCTTACAAGTTTTCTTTCCTGCTTTTTTACCTGCTTGGATTTAATTGATAAATCTCCCTTATTAATAATATACAAGTCAGGATTAACTTCGCCTAAGACTATTGCTTCGCCTAATCCGTATCCTGCCTCAATAATCATTTCATCCTTATTTCCTGTTGAAGGATTGGCACTGAAAGCAACGCCGCTCATGTCGCTGCTTATCATTTTCTGCACAACAACTGCTATTTTTACATTCATGTGAGGGTAATTATTCTTAACCCTGTAATAAGTTGCTCTTGCAGTGAACAGTGAAGCCCAGCATTTCCTGACAGCTTTAACAACCTCAGCTGTTCCTATAATGTTTAAGAAAGTTTCCTGCTGCCCTGCAAAGCTGGCATCAGGCAAATCCTCAGCAGTTGCGCTGCTTCTCACAGCAACCAATACATCATTAATATTTGTTTTTATGATTTCAGAATCATGGCCAATAATATTTATTTTAGAATCCTTTTTCATCAAATTATAATTATTAATAATTTCTTCAGTGATGTCAGCAGGCATTTCTTTAGAGATTATCAGGCTCCTTATTTTCTTGGTCAATGACTGTAAGCTTTCATTATTTTCAGTGTCAAGAGTGCTTAATATTTTTGTTATTTCATCAACTAATCCAGTGTCATTTAAGAATTTCCAGTAAGCTTGGGCTGTGACAATGAACCCGTTAGGTATTGGAAATCCTGCCTGATACATCTCGCCAAGGTTTGCGCCTTTTCCGCCAGCAAATGAGATATCTTTTTTAGATGTTTCTTTAAACCATTTGACAAATTCAGACATTAAATAAAAAAAAGGTGCTGATTATTTAAAAAGATTTATTCTTTTTTAACAATATCTTTCTTGGTGATTTCTATATAAGATTTGAAGGGTATTTTGCATTTTGCTTTCCTTAAAGCCTCTCTTGCAATTGCCTCTTTTTCAATAGGTATTTCAATGAACATTATTTCCTGCCCTGCATTAACTCTTGCAGCCAGATTGGTTGGCTTGCCGTAAGCTCTTGCCATACCTGTAGAATAACGGTCAGCTCCTGCTCCCATAGCAATAGGATGAATTCTTACAACATGGTGAGGGAAAACCTTTATTTTAAAATAAAATCCTGTTTGCTTTCCTCCAAAGCTTTTAAGCAAAAACTTGTTGGCAGTTTGCCTGCTGGCTTCAATGGCATTATCTAGTAAAGTTCCTGTTTGCAATGTGAAAAGGCTTATTCTCATAGGGTAATTAGAATTAATGTCTCCCATGTCAAATTTTACAGTTCTCTTGGCTGGGATTCCTCCCCTAATATACATGTGCTGCTTGAATTTTGATTTCCTAGTATAAGGTCTTTTGACTTGCTTATATACATCGCTGCCTCTTAATGCCACCATAGTATTGTAAATGATTAAATATCATTTTAAAAACTTTTCTTTTAATTTTTTAATAAAACTTATAACTTGAGCAGAAATATCATCCAGCTCCTTTTTAAAAAAAGGGGTATGAAAATAATTTAAAATAAATAATCTGCTATTTTTTACATTATAACTCAGGTATTCTGCATGGGACAAAGGGATTAACTCATCTTTTTTTCCATGAATTATCAAAACCGGCATGCGTATTTTTTTTGCATAAGCTATCAAGTCAAGAGTTCTTAGTTCATCAATCATTCTGCTTCCAACAGCTTCCTTTTCAATTATTGTCAAAATCCTGTCTTTGGATTCCTTCAATTTTTCAAATTTGTCAACTAGCTTAATGCTTTTGGTGTTAATTTTTTCTAAAAAAACATAAGGGGAGTACTTAATCAGCGAATCAGAAAAAGTGACATACGGAAAAACCAAAGGGCTGATAAGAATCATTGCGCAAATGTTTTGATTAATGCTTGGCATAATCATTGAAACAGCGCACCCCATGCTATGCCCTATAAGTATTATTTTTTTGTAACCTGATTTTTTAACTGCCAAATTAAGCTCACTTACCTGTTTATTGATTGTTGAATCCGAGTAATTGCCTTCGCTTTCTCCGCATCCTGAAAAATCAAGCCTTAAAGAATCAACCTTTATTCCTTTAAGCATGCTTTCAATTTTTTTGAAAAGCAAAAAATCCTTGCTGCCCTTAAACCCATGAGCCATAACTGCCAAAATTTTTGAATTATTATTCTGCAGTTCGTATGTTAAATTTTCATCAACTTCGTTTTTGAAAATGTATTTCATAAAAAGTATTAAAAGCTATCGGCATTTATTAATTATTCCATGGAAAGCTCTGCTGATTTGGTTAATGAGGCGATTAAGGAAGCAAAAATTGCGGATTATGTTCTGCAAATAACTAATAAGGTAATAAAAGACAAAAAAATAGTTGTAAGCACCTTAATTCATCTGAAAAAATCATTGCTGCTTTCCTTCAAGGCTTATTTAATCTTTGAAAAAGAAAAAGGCAATATCCATAACATTTTCACTGATGAGAATTTATTATTAAATTATTTCCTTGAAAATTATTCTTCAAAATTCTCGCTCAGCTCCGATTCAAAAAAAGACATCATGACAATTTTTAATTCAATCAAATCTTATGACTTGAGGGGGATGATTTTAGAAAAAAATGACAAGTACACATTCATTTCAGAGAGCTATGAATTGATAAACTTCAAGTTTGAGGAGATTAAGCAAT
Organism: Candidatus Nanoarchaeia archaeon; assembly: GCA_041653395.1. Taxonomy (GTDB): domain Archaea; phylum Nanobdellota; class Nanobdellia; order Tiddalikarchaeales; family Tiddalikarchaeaceae; genus JAQTTT01. The sequence continues at coordinate 1,169 of JBAZFK010000013.1, read as the reverse complement.
TTATTAAAACAGCGCTGGATTTATCCAAAAGCATAGAGGCAATGATCAAATGATTGATTTAGACTATTTGAAAAGAAGTAAGGAAGAGATTAAGAACTTCATTGAAATCTTCAGGTCTTTAAATGAAAAAACCTTCAATAATTTAATCATTCACATGCAAAAATCCATGCTTTTCATGGCGGATTCCTTGGCAGGAAGGCATGTTGATTTGATTACAGAATATGCTTATGTAAAAGAAAAAACTTACCCTTATTTTGGGAATGAATTTTTTGAAACATATTTCTTACTTAGTAGCATAAACAAAAAAAACATAAAATTCCTTACAAATGAAAAAATAATCATTACTGGAAAAAAGCCGTACAAATTGGACAAGGAGTATTTTAAAGAGCTGGCAAAAACAATCATCAATTATTTCAACATAATCTATTCAAGAGTTGAGAACAATGGGGTTTGAAGCAGTTATTGAATACATTATGGAATTAATAAGGAGCACTGGCTCACTAGGGGTGTTTATTGGAGTCTTGATTGAAAGCGTGCTGGCTCCAATCCCAAGCCCTTTAATAATCATGACTGCAGGGTTCATAATGCTTCCAGCCAATGCAGGAATTCTTGAGATACTAGTTCCATTAATATTCACAATCACTTTGCCTGGAGCCATTGCTTCAACATTTGGCTCATACATAGGCTACGGCATTGGCTATTATGGGGGCAAGCCTTTGATTAGAAGGTTTGAATGGCTGCTAGGGGTAAGCTGGGAGGAGTTAGATAAGGCTGCCAAGTATTTTCAGAAAGGAATAAAGGATGAGATAATAATCTTTCTGGCAAGGGCTGTTCCAATAATGCCTCTCAGTGTTTTCAGCGCTTTGTCAGGAGTGCTCAGGTTTGAGATTAAAAAATTCACATTGTTCACTTTCTTAGGGACACTAGTCAGGGTTTTTGTTTTAGGAATTATTGGCTGGCTTATGGGCTCAGCTTACAGCCAAATGGCAGAGAATATTGACAGCTTGGAAATAATAGGTTACTGTATCATAGCATTAATGGTTGCAGTAGGAATTTATTACTTATACAAGAACAAAAAAAAAGCCAAAAAATGATTAATTATTTCTCATCTTCTTCTTTTAATTTTTTAAAAGTCATTATTCCTATAAAGTGTGAAGGTTCCTCACTAA
>JBAZFK010000012.1:0-33262 GCA_041653395.1 Candidatus Nanoarchaeia archaeon | reverse complement strand
TGATTTCGGAGTTAATAGCGGGCTTGAAGCAATCAATAATACTGTTAATGCAACTTTGAATTAATAATTCTCATGAAAAAATCAGTAACTGATTACCCTATTGGACTTTTAGTTAGTGTGATGATTATTTTTCTGATAGTTTATTATGGCTCAAAAGAGTTATGTGTTTTCTTGGAAATGAGGCAATATCAAGAATTTGGAGCAAATGTTCAGCTAATGGTTGATTCCATGGATTATTTGAAAGAATCAAATGCTATGTACAGTTTTTTGAATTTTAAATTAAGCATGCCAAAAGGCCAAAGCTTAACTTTTGACAACTATACTGACCAGATAATTCTTAAAGGTTATTTTAATAATAATATTTCAACAAATAATGATTTAATTGATTATTTAAAGTTAGAGGAATCAGTTGATTACAGCTTAATTTTATGCTATTATAACTGCAGCAATTCTTTAGGTTATGATATGGTGATTTTCAGATGAATGAGCAATTTTCAATGATTTATACCCTGCTTTTTTTGTCAGCAATCATTGGCTCATTTGCTGCTTTAAAGCTCTGTATTGAATACTGGGCTGATTATGAAATATTTTTGGTAAATTCTAATGAATTAATCTCATCACTTATGCTTTCAGATTATTTTGATGCTTACACTATTACTCTGAATTTTGAGAAAGAGCTAGAGGTTAATGTGAACAGTTCAGTTATTGAAATAAGAAATAATAATTATTTTAAGCAATTCAATAATTCAGTGGCTTTGAATAATGCTGAATTGCTTTGCAAAGAGTTTTGTATAACAAAAAATGCTGGAGGAATGAGTTTAACATGAGCGAGTTTTCAGAAGCTTATGGGTTATTATTTATTGGAATAGCCATATCTTTATTGTTTTTATCGTGCTATAAGGTAATTTTGAACAATGATTCATTCATAAGCAGCCAATTAGAGTCGGATTATTTGGCATCAAGATTCAAAACAGAGCTGCAAGAGTTCAACACAAGCATTGAATATGATAAAACGTTTGCATTGCCAAGATTTGATGCATTCTGCAATAAAATTAGTAGGGTGATTGTTTATGAATAAAGCCCAATCTTTCGGCTTTGACTTGTTAATGATTATTTTAGGTTTAACATTTTTTTCAGAGTTAATATACACTTCATTTTTTGATTTTCCTAAAGATTATTTTTTTCAAAGAAATATTGAAAACAATGAGTTATTAAGGGCTGTTTTCATGCAAAATAATTCGCTTGCTTATTTTGACTGCTTTTTGGCATTTTCCAGCAATGATTGCCTTAAATCCTTTAATGAAAGCATTAAGGCATCTTTAAGCTCTTATTTAGGCAACAGGAAGTATTTGCTTAGTTTTTGCGGATTAAAATACTCAAATGCTGACTCTGAAAATTTTTGTTTTACAAAAGCAATACCTTATTATTTGAATATCTCATTGCCTAATGGTGATTGTGAGGTTTATTTCTCTATATATAATGAAGGGGAGGTGATTGATTGTGCTTAAGGATGTTTTGAGGATTACTGAAAAGTTGGATTTGATTTATGAGCATTTAAGGGTTATTGACGATAATTTTAATGTTTTAAATCAGAGAATTGTTAAATTAGAGCAAAAAATGGAAAAATTAACTGCTAAAAAGAAATAATTATTTAAATAATAAAATTAGTCTTTTTAGTTGATGATAAACAGCCAATATCATGTTATTGAGCAAAAAATCATTGATTGCTTTAATGGGAGTTGAACAACCCTGTTTTTGAGGAGAATTTTAAGCTATTTTTAGGCAATGATTCAAAGGTTGAGTATAATTTGGAGCAGAATTCCAGAGAATTTGACATAATGATTTTTGGCGAAAAAAGGCTAAGTATTGGAGTATTGGTTAATGAAACTTATAATATTGAGATTGAAACGCACAAATGCAGCAACAAAGTGATTAAAAATAAGTATGATAGTTCTTTTTTATTTTCGATTATTCTTGCAAATGGCGAAAGCAACGCAGCGCATGATTCAAACTTGGTTTATTCGCTTATTGATTACAAGGAAGATTATTCTTCCATTAATTTTGATTTCAAAAATCAGGAGCTTCCTTCAATCAAGGTAAAAAATGCCTCTGAAATTTTTAATCCCCCTAAAAAAGAGTACGCTTTTGTGCCAAAAGTGGTTAATAATAATTGCAACTTATTAAAAAATAAGCTAGGTGAGGATAATATCATGCCTTTGGAGGCTATTTTAAATTCAAAAATTGAGCCTAATTTAAAGAGGGGTGTGCTTTATTTTTTATGCGACAATTTAATTAAGGAGTATAAGGTGAGATTTATGCCAGAGTTAATGCAGGTTTCTTTTATGGGCAGTAATGGATTAAATACTTGCTTAATTGATTGCTTGCTTAATAGGCAAAGGGTGCATAATCATGAGGTGAGCAAATCTTATGAAGCGTTTTTAACAAAAAGGTATAATAAAAAAATTGCTAAATCTTTGAGCTCTAAAAATTTTTCATTAATAACTTCTGATTTAAAGTTTGCTGACTCAATTGTGGATTCAGAGATAAGCAAGGTTTATTTAATAAAAGATAACATCTTGCAGAATGGATTAAATAATTATTTGTTAAGGAAATAAAAAAAGTGTAATCAATTATTTAAATTAATAAAGCTATAAGCTTTTGGCTTAAAGAATTTATTAAAAAAAAATTGTAAATAAATAAAAAAAAATTAATCTTTAGCCAAATAATGCTCCAAGTCCTTCTGCTGCTTCTTCAGTGCTTACTTCTTCTACTACTTCTTTCTTTTCTTCTTTCTTAGTAGGTGCTGCTGCACTTGGTGCTGCAACTGCTATGCTTGCACTTTTGCTTATTGCTTCTTTAATGTCAACTCCTTGTAATGCTGAAACTAATGCTTTGATTTTTGCTTCTTCTGCTTTAACTCCAACTGATTCTATTACTTTCTTGACATTTTCTTCATTAATTTCCTTTCCTGCTGCATTTAATAGCAATGCTGAATAGATGTATTCCATTTGTGTTTTTCCCTCCTTTTCAATTTTTTAGCCAAACAAGTCAGCAAGACCACTTGCTGCCTGCTCATCACTCACTGTTTCCTCTGCTTTCTCTTCCTGTTTAGCTTCTGTTTTCACTTCTGCTGGCTGAGCTTTTAAAGCCTGCTCTGGATGAACAATGCCATTTAGCATTAAAGCTTCTAGCTGGGCTTTCATCAAGAAATCAGTTATGAATTCCTTGACTAATAGCTTAGTATTTAATGCTAAATTCTTTGCTTGTGAGTATGCAGTTGCTATCATTGATTCAACATCAATGCTTAAGTCAGATTTTAAGTAAATAATATTGTCTTCTTTTACAGCAACTAAGTTTAAGCCTATTTGGACTGGTTTTATTCCTAGTCTCATTAGCATGCTTGCAGCTAAATCTGATGCTTTATCTCCTTCTTTAACTACAACTGAATCATTTAAAACATTAATTTTTCCTGCAACTATTTTAGCTTTAACTCCTAATTGTCCAAATTCACCTATTACTGGTCCTGGAGTGAATGGCGTTTCTCCTGCAGGTATTATTAAATCAAATGGAGCTAACTGCCCTGGTTTAATCGCTGATTTGCTTTTGTTTTTTTCAACAATTTTATTCAAGCTGAAAGCATTTTTCTTAGTTAGCAAAAGAACTGGCGAGCCTTTTATTTTTTCAGCTAAGTCTTTATTGTTTGTCTGCTCAAAAGCTCTAAGCAAAAATGATTTTTTTACATCCTTAATTAATACTTCATTTCTTATATTATTCCTAATTATCTGCAATTGCTTACTTGGAAGGCTTGTTGCATCAATTATTCCAATTGTTGGATATTTCTTTATTAGTTCAATAACTTCAGTTACTTTTTCTTTTTTCCAAGGCTTAACAGCAATTTTTTTATCCATAAATCATCACATCAGCTTAACACTTTCACCCATTGAAGTTTTCAAATAAGCATGCTTCAAGTTCTGCTCACCTAAAGGCAAACGCTTTAAAACGAACTCTAAAACAGTTGCAATATTATCAACTACTTCTTCTATTTTTTGCTTCTCGTTTCCAACTTTAACATTGAATACTGGGCTTTTTTTGGCGCTTATTAAAACGGTTCTTTTTATTCTGTTTTTTAACATATCTAATTTAGCATTAGCTGGAACAACGCAGTTAGCTTTAGGGCTTGGCATTCTTCCTCTTGGTCCAAACACTCTACCAAATGTTTTGGCAACTAAAGTCATAATGCTTGCTTGAGCTACAAAGTAATCAAACTCTGCTGCTAATTTTTTTAATTCTTTTTTCTTAGTATATTTATCAAAATCGTCTTTCATTATTACTTTGTCAAAATTATTTTTTGCTTCTGTCTGCAGTTCCTTGTCAACTAATCCGCAAATCTTAAAATCTGAGCCATTAGTGAATGGCAAAACTATGAATTCTTCTATTGCATTTGCCTGGTTTTTTAAGTCAATCCCTTTAAGGCCAATGCTTAAATCAATTGCTTGCAAGAATTTCCTGTCACCCTTTTTCTCAAGAGCTAACTTTATTTTACTTTCTATATCTTTTTTTGCGATCATGCTTAACTTGACCTCCTGTCGAAACAGTAGTTAAGAATTAATATTTAAATCAGTATTTAAAAAGCTTTTCCTTTAATTGGCTCTAAAGTTTTATGTTTATTTAAAGTTGTTTTTTAAAAAAAGATAAAATTATTTCTTAGCGGGTGCTGGCGCTGCTGGTTTTGCTCCTTTGGCTGGCGCTGCTTTTGATGCTTTTGTTGCTTCTTTTGCTGCTTTTGCTTCCAGTTTCTTTTTCAATGCATCAAAATCTCCTGCTAGTTCAGCTTGAGCTTTATTTAACTGAGCTGCTAAGACTTTTTTCTTTTCTGGAGAAACAGTTGTTTTTTGTGAGTTTATCTCCTCATCATAAACTCCTTTGTTTATTTTAGCGCAGAACTCTTTAGGCTCTAAGCCTTCGCACAGTATTCCCATTGGAACGCATGCTCCTGCAACCTCTTTTACTGCATTTTTAATAGTATAAGAATTCATGTCATCCATTTTCTTTTTGGCAATGCCAATTATTTGCTCAATGCTAATATTGCCTTTCTTGTCTAGTTTGGCATAAGATGAGCCTTTTGGCTGCTCCAATTCTTTCAGTATCATTCTTGTTGTAGTGTTTGGTCCGCTTTTCATATTATCATCAATTCATTCTTTTTGGCTTTAAAAAAATTTCTCTTTTATTCTTCCCCGTTTTTTTGTATCACTCTTATTGAGTCTAGCTTAACTGTTAATGGGATTGAAACAGCAGCTTCTAATAGTTCAACAACTACTTCTTCTTTAATCTTGTCAACTCTTTTAATCTTAGCTTTATCCCCTTTAAATGGCCCGCTGGAAAGCTCAACAATGTCTCCTTCTTCAACTTTTATTGACTCGCTTACGGGAGAGAAGAATCTATCAAGCTCTGATAATTCAACTTCATCAATATCCCTTTCAACTAAGCCTTTAACATGAGGTATTCCATAAATTGCAGCTCTTACTTCATCAGTATTGTCAGCTTCAATGAAAAAGTATCCTCTTATTTCGCTAGGGCTTACTAAAGCATGAACTCCTAAGCCTCTTTTTTTGACGTTTCCTGAGATTTTGTCAATTACTTGCTTCTCTTTTCCAATAGTTGTCCTTACAGTAAAAATTTTAGTTTTATCTTCTTCAGCCATAATGTATCACTTATAAAAATAATCCTAGTATTTGAATAATGAAACCCATTAATCCAATTAACCCCATCCCTATTGCACAAACCCTTGCTATGCTTAAAAATTCTTCAGTTGTGGGCTTGTTTGAAATAGTAAGTATTCTTTTGTACTCATGGAATTCTTTTTTTATTCTTGGTATTGGATTAATCATTTTATAAACTCTATCCCTAGCTCGTTTTCAATTATTTTTCTTCTCTCTTGCTTTATTGTTTTTTGCTTTCCAAAAATTTGCGGACTTTCAACTCCAGTTACAATAATCATTGTCCTTATTGTGTTTCCTAAATCATTTGAAATGCTGGCTCCCCAAATAGTTTTTGCATCAGGAGCTAACCTTGAAGTTATTATGTCAACAACCTTGTTAGCTTCCTGTAAACTCATGTTAGGTCCGCCAATTACATTAACTAATGCGCCTCTTGCTCCAGTAATATCAACATCCAGCAATGGATTCTCTATTGCTTTTTCAACAGATTCTGATGCCCTGTTTTCGCTGTCGCTTTCTCCAACGCCTATTAATGCTGTTCCTCCTTCTTTCATGACTGCCCTAATATCATTGAAGTCTAAGTGTATTAATCCTGGCTTAGTCACTAGTTCAGCTATTCCTTTTACAGCGTTTGTTAATATTTCATCAGCTACTTTGAAAGCTGTATGTAAAGGTAAATTTGGTGCAACTTCCAATAATTTATCATTTGGAATTACTATTAAAGTATCAACATTTTCTTGTAGTCTTTCTAATCCTTCTAAAGCATTATTCATCCTTACATTGCCTTCTACAGCAAAGGGTAAAGTGACTATTCCAACAGTTAATGCTTTCATTTTTTTAGCTATCTCTGCAATTACTGGCGCAGCTCCTGTTCCAGTTCCTCCTCCAAGTCCGCAGGTAATGAATACCATGTCAGCTCCTTCAAGCATTTTTTTAATCTCATGCTCCTGCTCTTTTGCAGCTTCTCTTCCTACATTAGGGTCAGCTCCAGCGCCCAGGCCTGCTGTTAAGTCTCTTCCTATTAATATTTTAACATCAGAATTAGTGCACAATAAATCGTGTGCGTCAGTATTAACTGCTACGAACTCAACTCCTTTAATTCCTACTTCGCTCATTCGTATAATTGCGTTATTTCCTCCTCCACCAACTCCTATAACCTTAATAGCAGCTCTTCTGTTTATTAAGAACTCTTCAAGTTGAGCATCCACATCTTTTGTTTTTGAATTTTGCGGTCTAGTTTTTATAGCTCCGCTTAGGCTAGCGCCTTCATTAGTCCTTGCAAGTGCAGCTTCTATCATTGTATCCATTTTTAGTTAACACCTCTGTTTTTTATTATAAGTTCATATATTAAAAAACTTTACTACTCTGTTTCAAAGACTAATTTATAGTCTTTTTTAAGCATTTCTTTTAGCTCTTTTTCTATTAATTCCTGGAATTGCTTAGGTATTTGGGTTTTTCCTTTTATCTTAAGCTCATCGCCTTTCAGCGATGCCTTGAAATTATCTCCAAATACGTTGCTTATAACGCATTTAGCTCTTTGTTCTTCATCTTCTATTATTTTCTTGATTTTAACCTCATATAATAAGCTTTTGTTGCATAAAGGGTGATTATAATCCACTTTCACTAATCTGTCTCCTACAAATGAAATCTTAGCCATTCTGTCATCAATGTTTACAAACATTCCCTTTACTGGGTTGATTTCTTTTTCAATAAAAGTATTAATCCTAATATTCTCTGTTAATTTAGAGCTCCATAGTCCAAAGCCTTTTTCTGCTGGAATAGTTATCTCATAAGAGTCTCCTTCTTTTTTGCCTATAAGCGATTCATCTACTCCTTTGACAATGAATCCTTTGCCAACAATAATAGTAATAGGGTTATAAGTTTTTTCTTCCTGCTCTAAGCCGTATTTTTTTGCAACTGCTTGGCTGGTTGTGTCAAACAATGCCTTATTTTCAGCATCATATGCATTAAATTCTATTTCTACACAGTCATTCTCTTTTATCATAAGTATTATTTAGTCAATGTAATTGTTATCACGCTTACATTAACATCTCCTTTCTCGTTTTTCAAAGCTTCAGTGCTTGTTTCAATGCTTTTGACTTTCACTTCGTTCATGAACTTATTTTTTAATATCTCTATTACATCAACAGCTCTTGAAATGAGCTTGCCTCTTGCTTTAATTATTACTTCGCTAACTCCTGACTTGAATTGAGTCACTACTGCGAAAACATAACTTAAAGGCGGCTTGTTTCCAATAAAAACTATATTATCTGCATCCATAAACAATCACTAATATATTAAATGAAAAATTGACGCGTTTAAAAAGATTACTAATAATTATACGCAGCCATAAGGATACCTTAAAGTATCGGGATCAGATACGCAATCGCATGTATCTGAACGCGATTGATCATCATCATTGACATCATAATGGCCAAGTTTTTTAGGATAAAACGAAGTGCATTTCTGCCCAGTAATCACTAAGGTATTTGCTTGGCAGTGCCCGGTTGATCTCCAGTAATCAAAATTTAAAGGTTTATAATAAGTGTCACTGTAAGAACCTCCTTCTCCTGTGCTGACAGTATCAGTAACTAAAACTCCCCATTGGACAATTGGAGGATTAATTATTATTCCAACTTGGGATGCTGGATATGAAGCATTATAGTATTTATTAAGGAATCCTGGATGCCAATAAATGCAGCTCATGGAAACATATGAAGGAATTTCGCTTGCTGTGATTTTTGTTCCATTAACCACCATATCCTCAGTAGGATAAACAGGATTTTTAAAATCAAAAGAATCATTATTAGGGAATTTTTGCCAAAATTCATTGCAAAAAGCCTTTGAAACAACGTAGTTATTATTACTTGTTATTGAAGGATAATTATAAGTTCCTAAAAAATGAAAAGCAGGATAAGATGCAACTGCTGAATCCTGAGTCATTGCCTGCTTAGCAATAGTTGACTGTGTAAGTTCTCCATTACCAATTGCTGTTTCACAGCTTTCAATCTCTGGATAAATTTTCTTGCATGATTCATAGTTCCATAAAAGATGGTATAATTTTTCAGTCTCATCCCTATTAATCATTGGCAAATGAGGAGACTTAATGTATTGGGTTTTGCCATCAGCAGAGGTAAATCCCCAATCTCCTAGTTCAACCTCTCTTTCATAGCTTGAATAATAAAAATATCCTGAAGAGAACCCTTCCTGCGCTGTTAAAGGAGTATACATAGTATTAATATCATACTGGTATGTGCCATCAGTTGAAGCTCCTGTATGATCATACAAATTTCCTGAATCAACACCTAAAATTATGTCATAATCATTTCCGAAAAGTGAACAATAATAACCTACAGGCATACTAATTGAGTTAACAGTTGTTGAAGTTGAAACCATCACATCTGCAATCAGATCTTTATCATAATGAGAATAACCATCTTGCGGACAATTAGTGAATTGAAGTACTCCCCCAACACGATTACTAGTCATTTTTTTGTTTCCTCCGCAAACTAATTCAGGATTATGGCAGAAGTCATAATAAGTAATTGAATTTAGCACAACTTCAGAACCATCCTTAAATTCCCTTATTGAATAATAGCTGGAGCATTCAAAAGTGTTGTCAGTTACGCAAAACCATTGATTGTAAGGAACGCTTCCAAAAGTATCACCTACGCATCCGTATCCAAAACTTCCATCAAGCCAAGAGTCTCTCGGCTCTTCGCAGCTGGAATGAGCCCAAGCATGAGTGTGAATAATGCATTTTAATTCAGGAATAACTTCTGGAGTGACAAAACTCTTCTCCCTGCACTGCCCCACCCCATCAGGCTTTATGACTGTATAAACAGAGTCAGGTTCGCCATACACACAGTAAGGGTCGTAGCCTTCAAGGCATGAGGATTTATTGCTGACTCCAACTTGAACTGAAGGATTATCCAAGCATATGAATTGGTTTGCGCTGTTTCCTCCAAGGCTTTCAATTCTTCCATCCACTCCAATACTTAATTTTCGCGTTGAGGTTATTATTCCCTCAGAGTCATAATTAATGAAATCTCCCCTGTATTCAGGCTTTATTCTTCCATTATAGCAATATTCATTATGAGGGTCAGTGTATTTCCAATTATAATTTAACTGACAGCAATGCTTATCACCTATTACTCCATCACAGTTACCCTCAATGCATTCGCATCCATCCGAGCATAAAGAATTATTCACTCCATAAAAGCTTCTGTTGTTAAGTGAAACAAAAACACTGTATTCATTGGAATTAAAAGTGATGTTTTTATTATAAATGCCAACTTTGTTGTTGAAATCATCTTCAGGCAAAGCGCTTGCATACTTATTAAAAATACAGCCCATTGAATCAATAAAAACATGGCTTAAGCATAAAGGATTGCACAAAGAATTAGAGTCAAGAGTTCTTACCTTGCATGCATTATCAGGATTAGTTAACGCGCTTGCAAAGCTCAAAGCAGGAGCAAGCCCGCGATTAGAGTTATAAGTTGACAAATCATTTAAAGAGATTGAAGGGCAATCTGCAGAGCAGCTAAAACAGCTTTCAGGGGGATAATGAAGGCAATTATTTTCATCTTCGCAGGTTTCACAAACGCCGTTTCCGCAAACAGGGAAAATGCTGTAAGTAAGCCTATTAACCAATGAAGAGCTATAAAGAGAAAAAGCATAAGTTCCAGCATCTTTAAGCATTGGCAGTTCATAAATTGAAGAATAACTAGAGTTGCCTAAAAGGAATTGCTCATTGCTTCTTAAACCATAATATGAAAGATTTCCTTGGCTATTATAAACATCAAGCCAAGGATTACGGTTAAAATCAAGCCTTGTTGAAAACTTGTACTGCTCATTGTTTATTGTTTGATAAACTGTTGAGCCAAAAGGAAAGCTTGCATTAATCTCGCATGCAGCATTCCATTCCCCAGGGTTTTCGCAAATAAACCCTGGACCAAAGCCATTCTCGCACTCAGCATTATTATAACATGAAGGCTCATGGCAAGTGTTTGTTCCATCAGTGCTGATTTTATAAGGAAGAGGGCATAATGTTGGATTATAATAGCAATCTGCAACTTGAGCAAATGCAGGTATAGGGTTGGTTAAAACGTTTTTTATTTTAGTAATCCAATGGCAGCCTGCACAATTATTGGTGTCGCAATCAATTGAAGTAATATATCTTCCGCAGGTATAACCATCCCTGGTTTTACAAGCCCAATTATCCCAACCTGGAGGATCATATTCTACACAAGCATAAGCAAGATCACACGGTGAATCAGAACCTATCAAATTATCATCACAAGCCTTACAATTAATATCTCCATCGCATGAGCTGCAATACTCCGGCGAAGCAAGTGTTTCTTGATAAACATTAACTGGAGTAACTCCCTGCTTGCATTTTGGCAAAGGACCGGAATCAAGCTCACAAGGAGCAACATTAAAAGTGTAATAATTATAAGTATCATAATGAGTATCATAAGTATGGCAACTAGTAGAACTAGTGTCAGGGAACGCGCTTATTCTAGTATAACTTGGATAGCAAGCAGCGCATTCAAGATGATTAGAATCATAAGTCCAGCATCCTGAGAAAGCAGGAAGAATTATTGAAAATGAAATTATTACAAACAAATAATTCTTACCTTGCACAATACATCACCCCATCACTACCTTCCATTATAGTTCCAGAAACGCCGTTGCAAGAAGTTAATGTGTTAATTATTGGCTGAGGCTTAAAGTAAGGATTATACAATTCCTGCTCGCTTACAAGCACTGGAACCCTGTTCTCTGTTTCAATGTTAAAAATTCCATCAAACACAATATTATAATTAAAGCAATATTTAAAAGAATATACTGTTGTTTTTTCGCAAGCCTCAAATTTAGAATTATCACATGTTGTTGAAACTCCTGTGTTTGAAAAATAAACATTTTCTGAAATGCTTAAGCCATGGTCATAATCAACCATCCTGCTTAAGTTAAGTATTGGAGAAATTTCATACCATTTAGCATTAAAGCAATAATAATACTTCCCGTTAATTGCTGTGGGTATTGCCACATTTGAATCATAGCAACCCCCATTATATCCGCATTGAGTGCTTTCTAAACAGCACCATTTCCTGCTATTGTCAATATTGTTTATGGTGTTGCTGTCAACGCAGATATTGCTTAAGCAGTCAGAATTAGCACTGCATTGCCCTGGAGAATAAGAGATTGCACTGCATCCCCCATCAACACATGAATATTGACATTGGGTTTTTCCTCCTGAAGGATTGAATTTATAAGCAGAGCATTGCCCATTGCCTGCAGCACCACTAGACAAATGAGTGTCAAGATAATTTTGGCAAACATTCTTACAACTACCGCAATTGTTAGGGTCAGTTAATATTGGTGTTTCACATGAGCTTCCTGGAGTCTTATCACAGTTCTTGTAGCCATAATTACAAACACATTTCGGACTTCCTTGAACTGGAGTATAAGCGCAAGTGTTTCCATAAGTTGCTCCTGTTTCAACTGTTGATTGGTCAGGGCAAACTTGTGTTGAGCCGCTGCATGTTCCATGAGTATAATCCTGCCCAACTTTTGAGATGCATTCTCCCTGCCAGCACCATTCCTTGTCAGTATCACATGTAACTCCACAACTCCCACAATTATTATTATCATGCCTAATGTCTGTTTCGCAGCCATCAAGAGAAGTAAAATAAGTATCCATATTATATCCATCACCAACATTTATAGTAAGAGCATTTTCTGTTGCGTAATTGCAATTTTTATAATAAGTTTGACTGCATTTTATATGCCCTTTATAATCAAGTCCGGTTCTTTCAGTATTTTCATCACCATTATAATTATGCAACGAAGAGGTGCAATAGCTTGGATATGATTCACAGTTAGTTGTTGCAACATTATTAAATCCTTTTAAAATATCTGATTGCCAAGCAATTCTAACTTCAACAGCAACTCTTGCCATATCCTCAGGATTAATGCAATTATAATTTATGCAATGAGAATTAGAAGAACATGCTTTTGTGCAGCTTCCGCAATGAGCATCATTGTAAGCTATAGGGGTTTCACAGCCATTTCCTGAAAGGTCATCACAATTCTGCAGACCACTAATACATTCACATGTTGCCCAACCAGTAAATTGACAAGTATTAGCATAAGTACTTTTTAAAGAACAAGCACAATCACCATTGCTATAATAAATAGAAGTATAATGGCAAGATACTCCACTACCTACAGTACAAGTATCTGCATCAAATCCATTTTCATGATGATCACAATCACAATTTGCTTTTATATAATTTACCAAAGAAAAACCAGTATTAACAATTAATATCAAAATCATTAAAAATAATATTTTTTTCATTGCGATCCAACCACCCCGTTTGCTTTATAGGTTTGATTGTCTATGAATATTGCTTTAAAGTGGTATAATTTGCTTACTATTTCATTCATTGGCAGTGCTGAAAAATTAAAATTGCACAAAATTTCATCTTCGCAGTTGTTTTTGCATCCGCAGTCAGGCGCAGATTTTTTGGTAACTTCATCATAGACTAAGTCGCATGCAGCATTGTCTTTTAGCTCTGAATTGGACTGGTCAATTCTTACCTTGTCATTGTATGCAAAAATCCATTTAATAGGAAGAGACAAATAATTAGTGCTTTGTTGAATCTCCCTTAGCCTGTTTATTATTAATTCATTCTCTGCAAAGGTTTGCATAGGCTCAGTTATTTTATAGTTCCATAACAGTTCAGGATTCTCTTTTAGCTGGAAACTGCAGCCATCTATAGGGCAATCATTAGTGTAAGTGACCATTACTTCTCCATTAACAACTGAAAGCGTTATGTTGTAAGTTTTTATGAAGTCATCAATGCTGTTTTTTTGGGTTTCTCCTAGCTCTAATTCAAACTTATTAAAAAGAGAGGTATAGTTTTCTATAATGTTTATCCAGTTATGCCCCTTGCTTCTTAGGCAAAGCATTGAATACCATAATTCATCATTTGAGAAAGCATCATAATTTACTGCGTTCGCTCCAATCGCGCTTACGCACTCCTTTGTTCCTGTATAATATTCATAAGAGCCTCCTAAGTCAACATTCACTCCTTTCTTAATTGTTGAAGTAACATTGAAAGTATTGTCATATTGCATCCTTATTATTTCTATTGATTCAATGGAGCCTTTCAAGTTGCTAACTGTTACTGTGATTACTGCTGGGCTTGGCAAATCAAAAGTGTCTAAGTCATAGTCAATTCTTCCGCTATCAGGATTATTTAAAGAGCAGTAAGAACCTACCTGGCTCATTCCATAACCATTGTTCATTTGTGTGCAGTAAGCATTATTGGAGGTTACTTCCACTTGGCAGCCAGCAGTAGTGTAATTAGCTAATGGGCAGCATCCGAAGCTTTTGTAATATGAAAGAGTTCGCTCAGGCAAGTAAGTGTTATAAGAGCATCTGCCTATTGAGTTATCAAACATTGTTGCTTGAGTGTAGTATTCACCATTTGATTCAGCGCTTATTGAGAACTCAAAGTTTGTTGAAGTGGTTGAAACGCGTAAGTTTGCTGTTGTGTTTCCATTCCCTTTCACAAATACTGAATACTTTCCAGAGTCAAGATTTAAAGTGTAAGCTTTTTGGCTTAAAGTTTCAGTTGGGCAGTTTTCATTCGTTGAAGCTATTCCATCTCCGCAGTATAATCTTAAATTGCTGCAATCCTGAGGGCAGGAATTATAACTTTCAGTGAAATCGCAAACTCCATCTCCGCATGCAGCTTTTTGGCAGTCCCTTGCCAAAAGAAGATAAGTGCAAATGTCAACAGTTCCTGAGTGAGTTTTGTTGTTGTAAAATGCTTCAAGCTCACTGTTTCCATTAATAACGCAAGGTTCTTTAGAAATATCTATTCCAGAACCCAAAGGCCCAGGCTCTCTATTTAAATTAGTACGGCAATTAAGCCGCGATGAGGGTGGATAAAACCTTTCACAAATCTTTGTTACACTAGTGCTTCCTTCATATTCGCAGTTAATATTGTTAGGCATTATTGCCTCCCAATCGCAATCATTTGGGCATAGTTGGAAAGTTTCACCGAAATCGCAGACATTATTTCCGCAATTAGATACTTTAATAACTCCCCCTAAGCTTGAGCTGATAAAATTAAAAATAGGCCTTAGGTTGAATTCCATTCCTGACTCCCTTGAGCTTTTCATTGGAGCTGAGATGGCACTGTAAAGCTTTGTTGAAACATGCTGCATTAAGCATTCATAATCATTATTGTTAAGGTAATCTTGTCCGCATTTGGAATCATCATATACCCCTCCATAATCATTGGTTCCTGAATATTTTGAAAAATAATTCTTCCAATCCTTTGGAAGATTGTTCATGGGCAAAAGATTTGATTCACGTTTCACTAAAACATTATTGCTTAATGTGTTTGAAAAAAAATCTTCAATTTTTCTTCCTTCAATGATTTCTCTTGAATAATCAATCATATCTATCAAGGGAATATTGATTGACTGCAAGGACAAAATATCTGAGCTCATCCTTACCATAGGTATTCCTCCTAAGCCTGTTATTTCAAAATTTTGCGTGCTTTCCCCATTAGGAACCCATGAGAATTCGCAAGACTCCTGATTGCATCCTTTGTAAATTAGCTGGAATGCAATTTTTAAGTCTTTTTGGTAAACTCTTGAAATATAGCTTTTAAAATTAGGGTTAGGTAGATAAAAATACTTATTGGATAAATCTATTAAGTTTTTCATTATTGAATTCTTGTCTAATCCCTGCCAAAAAACTCCTGGCCCGTAAGAGTATTCAGGATTGTATGAAATAGGTGATGGGCAGAAAAATCCAGGATACTTCTGGCTTATCTTGTAATAGTATTGGACTCCTTGAAATGATTCAGGTATTTCTAAATTGTTTTCCTTGCACCATAATGCTCCGCAAAACGTTTTGTCCTGGCAGTATGAAACATTGAAATCCAAAGCTGACAAGCAAGCTTCATGGCAATTAAAACCTTGGTTGGCTGCGTTAAATGATTCGCAGCAAACTCTGAAGTTTCCAATATTGTTGCAGGTTGCGTAATATCGGGTTTTGTCATCGCATTTCCATGCTCCTATGCTTTCAGGGTTAAGGTAATAGTTCAGGTTAGTTATGCATCTTGATGAGATTTCTTTTGTTGGGTACTGGTTATTGTTCAAGGTTTTAAGATTAAGCAAGCAAGCAGTTGTTGCTGAATCACTTGCAGGTATTAATGAAATATTGTAGTCATTATATTCATTAAGGTTTACAACTCCCCCTTGGCTTCCTAGGAAAAAAATAACTGTTTCCAGAACGAATAATCTTTCCTGGTCCACTAATTTTTTTATTGACTCGCTTTCCTCAATTATTGATGCTGCGGAAATCCTGTAATTAGGCCCTAAGCTTTGGGATTCTATATAAAAATAAAGAGTTGCTCCAGCTAAGCTCATAAGAATTAAGTATGCAAGTATATAAAATGCTTCAACTGGAATCGCTGTTTTTTTCATTTGTTTTCACCATAAATTGCTATGAATCCTTTTTCAACAGGGCCGTAACTTCTAAGGTAGCAGTAAAAAAGTTTGTCACTGCTGGATAATTCATTCCTGAACTCAGCCTCATTGCCAACATACACCCCTTTATAGCCTAATAGTTCAAGATTTTTATATTCTTTTGTTGAAGAAGCAGTGTCTGAGATATTGTAAGTGTCTAGGAGTTTTTGCCTTAATGAATTTGCAGGAGGATTTTGGCCCATCCTTATGTAATCATTTCCTTGAATCCTTAAAAGCGTTAAGAAGCATCTCATGTCAACCTCTGAATCCCTCATGAGTATTATTGGCCTCACTGTTGCTTGGTCAACATACATTGCAGTGAACCCTAACAAGACTCCTAATACTAATAATAAAATCAGTATTGAAAAAGATATTGCGCTAGATTTTTTGTTCATATTAATGGCAACCCCAACCTATTACATTCTTGTTCATCATATATTGCTCCAGTGTTTATTCCCATGTTTGAAATCAATGCGTTTAAAGCATCTGGCATTTCTTGGCCTTCAAAGTAAGGGTCGCACATTGTTGGAATATTTATTACGCAAAACTTTATGTTTATTATTCCATCATGGTCAACGAATGAGTTATCATTTAAAGTGTATCTTAATTTTGAAAAGTATTGGTTGCTGGTTTCAAAAACGTTGCCGTAATCATATTCATCAGAGGATCCTTTTTTTATGTTTGAGCAGTTTAAGCCAAAGTAAGGAACAACAGCTCTTGCTGCATCATTGAATCCTTCTTCCCAGCAGTTAACTCCTGGATTAGCTGATGAAGGTATTGGAATTCTTGAATTTTTTAATCCTTGCATTGATGAGCCCTCAAAATTAAAAGAGTCTTTTAATATTTTATAATCCCTTATGTCTTGGCAGTCTATAAGGCAGCCTTCAGGGTAGCCTGAAATTGCCTGGCCAGCATAGCATATCTGCTTTAATTGCCCTGCTCCTTTTGATTTAAAAGCAGTGCTTACAAAAGAGTACTCTTTGTCTAGCTCAGTGTCTAACACGCTTATTTCATAGATAAGCACTGGAAATGGCTGCTTATTATTTTTAGGGTCATTGCTTATTGCTCCGCTTACAAAATCATATCTTATGCAGTTTAAGTGATTGAAATCGAACAATTTTGACATGTCCACTAATCCAGGTATTGGTTTTGAGAATGATTTTATCTGGGAATTCTGGCCGTCATAATAAGTTTCAATGTATTCGTAAGCCAAGCAGTCAGTTGAAGTTATCAGCCTTCTTGCATAGTTGTAATAAACTGTCTCCTCCTTTAATGCTGATGCTCTTGTTTGCGAGCCAGTCATTAATGAAATAAAAAGCAGAGTGAAAAGTATTATTCCAATCATTCCAACCAAATGCATGAACATCATGTTAGTTATTTCCATCTGGCTTTTTTTATTCATTAATCATGCAACCTCCTGCAATAATGTTGTAGTCAGAATTGATTGCTTTCAGAACCAATTTCTTTGACACTGAATCATAGAAAAGATAAGGATAAATGCATGAATTCCATCCTGCATAATAATTAGTTCCAGAGTTTATTGTGTCAATAAAATTAGGGCTCATCTCTACATCCTTAATGTTTTCGCATTGCTTCATTCTGGTTAATTCATTAATATTAAAGCAGTAATTAATAAAATAATCATTAATTTTAATAGTTTCCAAGAACTCGTTTATTACCAAAGAGTTGGGATTAGAATAAACATAATTGGCTTCAGTGCTGCTTAATTCTTTGTTGAAGATTTTAAGCTCATCAAGCCAGCCATTATAGGGGTAGTATTTTGGAGCATCATAAGCTAAAGCCCCTATTGTTAGGTTAAAGAATGGCTCAGGCAAGTAATAAACAGATGTTGATTTTTCAGAGTCAAGCTCTCCGTTAATGTAGATTCTCGCAAGGCCTTGGTTAAAAGTCACTATTACATGAGTCCATAAAAGGGGGTCAAATTGGTAGTTGGAAGTTATTATGTCTTGCTCATAAAAAGAGTTTGCAAAAAGGAAATCTATCCTGTTTTCAGGATTAAGCCTTATAGAATAGCCGATTATTTCGCTGCATTCAGAATCGCAAGAGCCATTGTTTGTTGAAATAATGTATTGGTATTTGTCAGTTATTGCAGGTTTAATATCAAAACTTATTGAAAATTCACTAAAAAAAGGCTTAATGCTGCTTGACAAATAAGAATTAACACTGCTCGGACTATTCGCCCCTAGCTTTAAGCAATTATTATTCTGATTATCTACTAAAACATTATTGTTTTTAAATAAGCTGTCTTTCCCAATGGAGCTTAAGACTTCCAAGTTTCCATTGTCAGAGTTAAAATTCCAATAGCCATATAATTCATTATAAAGCTCATCTCCATCAAGGGTTAGCATCACATTCTCGCTGCAAATATTGCTTTTTGACATTGAAGAATAAAGCATGCTTACATCTAATTGGGATAATGCTGAATCAAAATACTTGACATCATCAATTAATCCATTAAAATATCCTAAATATGACCCTTTCCCTATCATAAAATTATCAGCAATATAAGGATAAATAGTTCCTGAAACTGCTAATTTTAGCTCAGAATCAACATACAATAAGGTGTGGGTGCCATTAAAGACTCCGACAAGATGATACCATTTATTCTTTATTGCCGGCTCATCTGATATTGCGCAATATTTTTTGTCAGGCAAATCAAAAGTGCAGAACCTGAAAAGGTTATCATCTTTGCCAACATACAATGCGTACCCGTTTACTAATTGGCTGGATTTTGAAACAATTATTGAGTTATCATTAGTGGTTTTTTCAAGATTCACCCAAGCACTTACTGAAAACTCGCTACCAATAAACTTTTGAGAATCTGAACCTGAATTCAAAACTTCAAGATAAGAATTTCCATTAAAATAATATGCCTTGTCAAATAAGCTATCTTTAAGCGTTGCTCCATGAACTGTTAAGTCATTATTGTTTAAAGAGCTGTAGGGCCCGTTGTCAAAAGTCCATGCATCGTAAATTTTTTCATAAGACACTGCGCTGTCATAAGCGTTTATTTTATTGCCTTTTGAAATCATCAAAAAAGCCTCCATTTGCTTCAAATACTCATGAGCAGTTGCTGAAGGGTCATTATTAGTTAACTGCAGCTCAGTTACTCCCTCATATAATTTATTGGTTGTTGCGTTTAAAACTAGCTTAGGACTATAGACTGGAAAAATGTAATATCCTGATGTTGCATTTATAGTGTTGCATATGGTGTTATAAACTCCTGACAAATAATTCGCGAAAGTGCTTAGCTCCATTGGAGTATACTGGTAATCTGACAAAGTGTAGTAATAATTTCCTACTTTTGTCTTGCTCACAACAAATGAATGGTTAACTATTTCAACAGGGTAAGGTGTTACTGCAGCAGTCATTGCGTTATCAGTGTAGCTTCCTGCAAAAGGCGCAACTGCCAATGAGCCATAACCTATTTTTCCGCTTTCAAAATCTGTTTGCTTTGAAATCCTCCTGTTATAGTAAGGCATTTCAATCACTAAGTAAGAAATCCTCGGATAGCCTATTGCTTTAGCCATTGAGGATAAATCCATGTAATCAAAAATCCAGTTATTTATGTCAGAATTATGGGAATCATAGTTAAGGTAGATGTCGTCATAAACGAGTAAGAATTGCTTGTTAACACTAACTGTTTTTATTACAACACTGGAAGGGTCAATGCAATAAAAAGATGAAATATCATTCCCTGCCTTGTTGTAGTTCCATTTGCAGGCAGATGGCCCGAAGTATTGCATAGTGACTTCTCCTGGCAAAGTGTAAGCTAAATCATATAATGTGGCAATGTCATAAGTCACTGAAGTCAGCAAAGCATCAATGTCAAAAATAGGCCTTAAATAATAACTGCCTATATAAGTTGATAATGCAAGAGCTATGCCTACTGCTAGCAAAGAAAATACAGTAGTCATGGAAATTCCTTCAACAGGCATAGTAAGAATTAATGTTTCCAGTTTTATAAGAGTTATTACAGCTTTTATTTCAAGTATTTGAAGATGAAATTACTAAAAGGTTTTCTTCTTTGAAGATGTTTGCTTTCAGCCCCGTTGTTTCAAGATTCGGATTCATGCTTATGAAAATGTTAAAATTCTCCCTTGAAAAGACTGAAAAAGGCTTTTCATTAATTAATTCATTGACAAAAACAGGAATTTTTTTTATTTGCTTTTGCCCATTGCCTAACTGGCCGCTTTGGCCGTTTCCCCAGCATAATGATGTTCCTGAAGTTAATATTCCGCAGCTAAATGATGATCCTGCGCTAATGCTTGAAAACTTGTAGTCCCCATAAACGAAAACTGGAACAAAACTATCTTGACTTAAGCCATTGCCTAATTCTCCATTGCCATTTGGTCCCCAGCAAACAGCGCTTCCATTGGTTAAGATTCCGCAAGCATGCCAAGCTCCAACACTAATCATTGAAAAGTTGTAGTTTCCAGGCACAGCAATTGGATGAGATGTGGTTCCTCCTTGGCTATTGGCTCCCCAGCACATTGCTTTTGAGGTGTTGAGAATTCCGCAGCTAAAAGCTGTTCCTACGCTAATGCTTGAAAAGTTGTAATTCCCGCTTACAAAAACTGGTATTCCGCTGTTATCAGTATTATCATTTCCAAGTTTTCCCCATTGCCCAATGCCCCAGCAAACAGCGCTTCCATTTGTTAATATTCCGCAAGTGTGTAAATCTCCTGCGCTAATGCTTAAAAAATTATTGCCTACAATTTTAAGCTCATAACTATAGCCTCCAATGCTCCCATTGCCTAATTGTCCAAACTTATTATTACCCCAGCAAACAGCGCTTCCATTGGTTAATATTCCGCAAGTGTGCTCTCCTCCTGCGCTAATTATTGAAAAATTATAATTTCTTCCATCCACTGTGCTTGAATCATATTCTTTAATTATTGAAGCAGGCACGTTGCTGCTTATTAACTCATTCCCTAATTGGCCATATTCGTTGCTTCCCCAGCAAACAACAGAGTTGTCAGTTTTTATAGCGCAAGCATGGGAATCTCCTGCGCTAATGCTTGAAAAATTGTAATTCCCGCTTACAAGCACTGGAGTAATGCTTTCCACCAAATCATTCCCTAATTCTCCATGGTAATTATTTCCCCAGCATATTGCTCCAGAAGCTGTTTTAAATATTCTGCATGCAAAATATGTTCCAGCGCTTATTGATTCTTTTTCATAATTAAATTTGTAGTCTCCTGACAAAATAAGATAATTGCTTCTTACATCAGAGGTGTGTATGCAACTATCTTCATTAGGTATTTTTGAGCAATCCTTTATATCAAACAATAATGATGCTTGAGTGTTTAAATAAAAATCATTCAAGAAAGTGAATATTTCATTGTTTGAACCCGGAACGCTTTGCTTGTACAAAAATTGCTCATATTTTAAAGAATCTAGCTTTAACTCTGCTGAGTTTATGTAATCATAGCAGTTTTTTATTTTATTTGCCTGAGCTTCTGTTGGATTAAGAGATGACACAGCGCTTGCCACTGCTTCGTTAAAAATGTCATAATCACTTTTTGAGCCATCAGAATTTATTACATAAGTATCAAAACTTGTCCTTGAAGGCTCATAAGCATAAAGCAGAGAAAAGCATGCATATTGGCCAAGGTATGAGAAGTTGAAATTGTTTATTCCAGTGTCAGCAACGCATAAGCATGTTTCATCGCTGCACTGCCTTAAAAGCCCGAAATTTTTCCTTACTATTTTTTTGCCTTTTTCATTCAAAACAATGTTTTTTAGATTAATTGCAGAGTCCTGCATTGAATCAAGTATTTTGAAAGATTTATCATTGTATTCAAGCAATAAATCAAAATTATCATTCACTTTGTTTTCAGGATAAACAAACTGGAAAAAAACAGTCTTAGTATCAACAGTGTAGCCTGAAAACAGAAATTGCTCAATCTCTCCTTCGCACACTGCATTAAATGCTGAGATAATGCTCTGGTTCGTTATTGTGAAAGAATTAATCAAAAAAAGCAGCAGGATAATTGTAGGTATTAAGAACAAAAAATTCAGCGGCTGGAAAATTAATTCAAACAATCCCATAATTATTGCCCTCCAAAGATTATGTCATTTTTAAGCTTTTCAGATTTTATTAAAGAATTCATTGTGTAGCTTATTGTAGGGTTAATAGGCTGATCATTATTATTATAATCAAAGCTGATTAGCTTGAATATTGTGTTGTAATTCGCATTCATCAAGGCAAAAGTTCCATTGTCAGTTAAGTTATTGAAAACGAACACTAATGAATCCATGCTTTTTCCTGAACTGTCTATTAACTCATTAAAGCTTTTGCATTCAATAATGTTTGTCAAGAATGAAAATTTTGTTTTTTCTGAAAAATCAGCAAGCCTATCAAGATTCAATTTATTGCTTAAATGAGGATCAAAATCAGTTACTAAAACTGAATAATCCTTGCTTTGAAGCAGTTTATAATTTATTGAGTTAACATAATCCCTGCAGGCTTTGCATTTGGAGTTGTAAAAAGGCATTTGATTATTAAGTTTGTTTACAATTGTTTTTACCTCCTCCGAAAAATCAGCATAATTTATTTCAGTATTGTATTCTGCAACGTTTTCTCCCCAGCAAATATCAATGCAAGCAAGAGGCTTGAAATAGTCAGGTGCTAAATTAAGCTCTACATCAAGCTCTGCAAAGCATAAGCAAGGCTGTCCCACGCACTTTTTAAGTTCCTGCCTTGAAGGCATGCCTTCATTGCTGTATGAAGATTGAATAGAATTTTTTATGTCAGTAAACATGTCAATATCATTTCTTGGTATTCCATAAAAAAAAACTTTTAATCCATCAGGAGTGTTGTAATAAATCTGGTTTTCTGAGCGAAAATATGCTGAAAATATCAAGTATTTAGGATAGATGTTAATATTAGTGATGCTTGAAGAGCTGGATTTTATTGAAGAGCTTAAGCCTTCAGCAATTCTTATGTAAGCATAGTAAGCGCTTGACCTTGCAGCATTAATAACTGCGCTGTTAAGAAGAAAGTATCCAATAATTATAGATGCAACTGTAAATAACCCCATTGATAATACTAAATAAGTTCCGAAAACATCAGCTGCCATTTAATAATTAAAAAAGATTTGGTTATTAAAAAAGTTAACTAATTCAATTAATGTTTAAATCAATTGAAGTGTTAAGCTGCGTCATTGTGCTGTTTCCTAATTGGCTTAAACCGCCAAACATTCCTGTCAATTGCGGAACAACAAAAGCTATCACTACAACTAAAACAATCATTATTAATATCAGAACTACAACAGTCTGAATACTCATCTCTTGCGATTTAATGTTCATAAGGATTAATTAGTATTTCTCCAAGTGCAGCAATTAGAACCTATAGCATATTCAGGAATAGGAGGAACAGCAGTAGGAACAGCAGGTGAAATACTTGTAGTTTTTACAGCTAAGCAATCCTGTTCATTATGCACTGAAGCGCATGATGTTTGCGATGCGCAATCTGAAGGTAAATTAGTAACTGAATAGCAAGCTTTTGGACTTAGATCAATATCAGTGTTTATCTGGCTGCTTGTTGAATTGCTTAATTGGCTTAGTCCGCCAAACATTCCTGTTAATTGTGGAACAGCAAAAGCTATTACTACAACTAAAACAATCATTATAAGTATTAATACAACAACTGTTTGTATGCTCATTTCTTGCGCTTTATTATTTGTCATTTTTTATCACTTTATTATTTATGGTTCAACTGGAGCAGGAACTTCTTCAGGAGTTCCTCCTATTGTTAAATCCACTGTAGTATTAGTTTGGTTTAATACGCTGTCCCCTATTTCATCTATGCCTCCAAACATGCTTGTTAATTGTGGAACAGCAAAAGCTATTACTATTACTAAAACAATCATTATCAATATCAGAACCACTACAGTCTGAATACTCATCTCTTGCGCTTTATTATTTGTCATTTTTTTATCACCTTAAATTGCATGTTTCAGCAATCTTAAAATCATTATCAGGATTCTGATAATTATGTGTTGCAGTAAAATCAAATTCTGTTTCAACAAGGCTTGATCCCATTATACCAAAAGTTTCTTTATTATAAAATCCTTTACAAAATGTTAGTGGGTTTCTTCCTGAAATCCTGCATTCAGTATAAGCCAAAGCGCAATATTCAGGCCCTAAAGCTGTTGAAGCATCAATTGAACCGCTAGAATTTAAGTCATAATTTTCGCAACAGAAAGCCTTAATTTGATTCATTTGGTCTTCGTCAATTGTTCCGCTCATAGGTGGAGCTAATTGCTGCAAAATCCTGCATTTGCTTGCGCAAGTGCTTTTGAAAGTAGTGACTGCAACTTCATCCTGGCTTGCTCCCATTCCCTGCAAGCTTCCTAAAATGTCTCCTCCGCTGAAAATAATAACCCCTCCAATAATTAATAATACTAATAATGCGAGAGCCCCAATAACTATCATATTCAATGATAACTCTTGCGATTTTTTCATAAAAAAAAGAAATCCTTGATTGTTTTTAAATATTACTTATCAGGTATCATTTCAGAGGTTGAATTCAAAAAATTAATCACTGCATAAATCATATCTTTAGGACCACCTTGGCTGAAGATGAAAAAAAGAACTATTGCCAAAAAAACGAGAACTATTATTATTACTGCAACTTTTTCAAAACCAAACTCTATTGCTTTTTTCAAAACAATTCACCTATTGATGTTTTTAAATAATTGCCCAAAGATTCAATGTTTAACAAAATTGCACTTACTAAGATTATGAGAAGAATAAGCCCAACTATTATTAAGATAAGCTCAACTGAGTTTTCAATCTCTATGTCTGCTTTTTTCATTGTTTAACCTAATTATCTAATCATTTATAAAATTATTTTAAAATCTCATCAAATTGCCCGAAAATCCCTGAACCTGCACTGTTTAATCCTATGGCTAAAATAATCAAAAGAGCAAGTATAATTGCTCCAATGATTACATAAGTCAAAGTGTTCATTTCAAGAGCTGATTTTTTCATCATATTGTATTTGGCACCCATTCGCATCCTGCACAATTTGCTTTATTGCAGTTATATTCTGATTTAATGTCAGAGCATGAATTGATTCCGCTTGATTTATCGCATGAACTTGATGTATGCAAAGTATTGTAATGTTCATAGCAAGCATATGACCTGTCACATTCAGAATTAGTGCCAAATAAATCTTTATTACAACCCCCACAATCTAATGTCCCAATGCAGTTTCCGCTTATTCCAAAATCGCAATTATTGCTTAAGCATTTCGCTTTTGTTGTATAATATGAGCATTTGGCATTATTTTCTAAAACGCATTTTGAAGGTATGAAAAAAAAGGATTCCTCACATGCGGTTGCATAATCGCATTCGTTCATTTCCAGCCAGTTACCCCAATTAGTTGTGCTAAATTGTGAGCAGTCAATAGAACCTGTGCAAGCATAAGGAGGAGTGTCATATCTTTCATAGCAGAAAATCAAAGAATCCCTTGGGTTACTGTAAACATTGAATTTGCTTCCTTTGCAAACCTTGTTCACAATAGAGTTATCAACATTGAAAGATTTGTCATATTCACTCCAATCATAGTAGTCAAAATAAGAAATTGTTATTTTTCCTGCACCTTCAATAACTGCAAGGGAATTAAAGCTGGATTCATAAGCATAACTTTGGCCTAAAGAGCATAATGCCATTTTTGAAGAAAAGCAATAATCTGAACTCGTGGATGACGAGTCTCCTTCAATGCACTGGCCTAAATTATAACTTGAAATGGTTTTAAACTTGTCAAACCAAAAGTCTTCAGCTAAGTTTTTAGGAATGCACCAGAATAAAGAGTCTTCATTGCTGCTAAAAACTTTAGGAATATTGGATGGCTGTCCGCAAGAGTTTTTGCCTTCTGTTCTGTTTAATATATCAGACATATTAAGGTAAACATCTTTTGGGAAATCATAGATTATTTCAGCGCAATGAAAATAAGCCTGAAGAGGTATAGGATCCCTGTTATCCAAAGATTGCCCTTCAATGCTTCTTCCTTCAAAGATGTTCCAGCATCTCTCTGATTCATATAAAATTAATTCCAATAAAACGCTAGGGTCAGTTATTGCATCGCTTGATTCGCTTGATGCGTAATCAACGTTTGTGTGAGTTTTGCAAAAAGGCTTCGCGCTATTCCATATTGTGTTTGAAACAGTGTTTAAAATATTTGACAAATACTGCCTTGCAAAATACTTCTTATTCATCTGCCATACTCCGCTGTTCATAGTAAGGAAAGTATTGCAAATATTGTCATAAACGTTATCAAAAATTCCAGTCCTAAAACCAGTTAGCTCATCATGGGCATAGATTTCAGAAGGCACGCACGATGACTGCGTTACTGATGAAAAAATGTTGAACAATAAAACTATCATTAAAACTCCTAATAATATCTCAAAAATTTTCTGAATTAAGTCAAATATTGAAGCCATTAGATTACAACCTCCTTTAATTCAGGCGAGTAGCCTAAAGCAATGTAGTCATGCTCGTTTTCATTAGGTATTGTTATTCTTTGTATAAAATTTGCAGGGAAAAGCATGTCATTCATCTCTGAGAACAAGAAAAAGTCATTGTTTTGTTTGTTATGCCACCAATAAGCATAATCA
Organism: Candidatus Nanoarchaeia archaeon; assembly: GCA_041653395.1. Classification (GTDB taxonomy): domain Archaea; phylum Nanobdellota; class Nanobdellia; order Tiddalikarchaeales; family Tiddalikarchaeaceae; genus JAQTTT01. Next base: position 6,339 of record JBAZFK010000012.1, on the reverse strand, counting down.
AAAAATTTCACATAAAAGGTTCCCTGATAAATCTTTGAGCTTTGGTTGAACTCTGCTGAACTATCTATAGGTATGGGCATAACTCTTTGACCTATTATTTCATCAGGAAGCTTATTTTGCATTTTAATAGCAGTAATAAGATTTAATGACAAAAAAAGGCTCGAAATTGAATCAGAATCATAATTGTATATTGAATAGTTTAGCCTGAATAGGTTAATTGCTCCTTCTTTCAATGAAAGGCATGTAGGGTAGCTTAACATTGCGGAAGAAAAAATGTTTATGTTACTTTCTCCGCTTAACTGATGCCTAGTATTGTTTCCAATTAAGCTTCCGTTTTTGAACTCCCCTAAAATAATGCCCCTTGTCAGGATTTCTTGGGTTAAAAAAAGGTTATAATTATCCTCTAAGCAGAATTTGAAAGGGTTTGCTTTGTCTAAAGGGTACCTTTTGTCAGTATTGAATGTTTCATAATTTTGCATGTCAGTCCTGTTGTAAACAATTGAATAAACCCTCATCAAATCAACATAGTTTTTTGGATTCGTTGAATTATAAGTTATGGTTGAGCATAAAAAATTAATAGCAGGATAGATTGCATCCTGGGTGCCTGCTCCGAACTTTTCCCAGCAGCTTATTATTTCATTGGCTATTACCATATCCGCATCCTCTTTAGATGCGTCAATTTCTATAACATTCTGCGAGCATATTAATGGCACTGTATTAAAAACATCATTGTCAAACACATCATTAATGAGCCCTGCCATGAAGTCACCTAAGTAATTGGAAAACATGCTTCTTATGCTTCCTGTTTGCTGGCAAAAAAAATTGTTTATGGCATTAGTTCTGGCAAAAAAGATTAAAGAAATTATAAAAAGAATTCCTATTAAAAATAGTGTTCCAAGTATTAAGCTTTTTGTTAAATCTTCCATAGTTCATCACGTAGTAATCATTAAATGCGCTTTTTTTAAAAAGCTAAAAACCCATTCAGTAAAACTATCAGCTGAGCCGAAAACAACCATAATCAAAACAAGTATGAATATAATTCCCCCTATGATAAACATCATTGTAATGTTAATTTTCAAATGCACCACCCGACAAATCTTTCAATCTCATTGTTTGAAACATCAGTATCATATACATCAAGTAATGTTGCTGTTATTTTAAAATATTGATTGCTGCAAGGAGAAGTTTTGAACATGCCAGTTGTGACCGGGTTAACATAAACCAGCTCGCCAGTGTTTTCATTAAGCAGTTCAATCCTTGTCATTCTCAAATCAATAAGCGCGTACTGGTATGAAAGGGAAGGTATTGTAATATAATCTTCATAAAAATAATCCTTAAAATCCCCTTGGATTACAATTAACTGGTCAGTTAAAAGGCGATAATATTTTCCATCCTTTTTAATGCTGAAAGACAAGCGGTAATTTAAAGGAGCATTATAATCATTTTTTAGCATTATTTTAATAATGTAAGGGCTGTAAATATCAAATGAGAAGCCTTGATACCACTGGCATTGCTGCCTGTTTAAATAACAAGCACCTAAGTAAGGCTCAGTTTTATCCCAACTGTATCCTCCAGTATCCCAAGTGCAATTCGCGCAATGATTTGAATCACATTCACTTTCAGTTGTAGCAGTTGAGCATGAACTTCCAGCAATTGAGCCACAATAGATAAAATTTCCACCCATAACTAATACAGATTGTCTTTCACAAGATATTGCAGTAGTGCAAGGAGCAGTTATTCCAAAAGTATTCCAAGGCCAGCAAGTTGTACAGTAAAGAGTGCCTACACATGATGAGCAGCTGCTACCTTGAGCGCAGCTATACCTGTCAACACTGTTTGAAACATAGTAGCAATTAGTGTCGCTTGAAGCCACGCATTTAGTGTTGTTTATGTAGCAAGTGCTTGTTGGGCAGTTCGCTGAAGCTGAGCAGCCTGCTCCATCATTCTCTACATATGATGAATCAGTGGTTGTGAAGCAATCCTTGCACTCCCCACCAAATCCCCAGCAATTCACATTAGTTGTATTAAGAGTCATTACTGGATAATTTGTAGAAGGATTGAACTGTAAAGGGGTTTGTTTATATGAACCTGTTGAACCTGGATATTGCGGAACTCCAGCTCCAAGAACTCTTAAATCAACAGGCTCGTAAAAGCAGAAAGGAACAAGCATTGTGTATTCATTGTTCGCTAAAGCGGTTTCATTGAAATATTCTGAAACAATCTCAAGCCTGAAAGTTATATTAGAACTGCATCCAGTATATTTAATGTTTTTAAAAGAATCATTGAAACTGTATGAATAATTAACTTCATCACCCTTTAAGATATTGCCTTCAGTTAAGTTATTATTAACCCTAAAAGTGTAAGGTATTATTCTTTCATCCTTTTCAATCCAGCAGCCATCAATTATTGTGCAGTTTTTCCAGCTAACAATGACTTTAACAGGCATGTTTGAATACTGAACCAAATAATCTCCTGAAGGAAGATTAGTTCTTCTTAAAGAAAAATTAAGGGTTAAAGTGTTAGGGTCAAAACTGTACTTTGATGTGTCAACTTGGTTGTCTTCATAAATTGTCAAATAAACAAAATCTAGCTCGAATTTTTCTTCCTGATAAATTGAAGTGTTAAAGAAATCAATATCAGAACCTCCTCCGCTATTTATGAACAAAAAAACTGTAGAAGCTAAACCAAAAAACATCAAAAATCCAACTATGAAATCCTCAAAAGCTATTTGCGTTTTTCTCATTTTCCCACCATTATTGCCACACCCGCTAATCCATTAAATATTAATGTAGTTACTGAAACAACAACTAAGTATAAAGCGATTGACATTATTAAGGTTTTTGAAGCCTTGTTCATGAAATAAATCCAATCACCTGCAAATTCAATCTTATTAATTAAATAAACCATTAGCAAAACAACTATTATTAAATAAATGCCAACTATTGGCTGAAAAGCCCAAATCTCAATATTAGTGCTCATGTTCAAGAATCCGAGCACGAAATCAAGATTCATTCCAGTTGCTCCTCCAAGCCCTGAGCCAGAGCTTGAGATTGAACCTAACTGTTCGCTTAAATTGTAAATTATTAAAAATATCATTGTTGACAATCCTACAACAACTCCTGTTATTAGTGGCGCTATGAAATTTGCCTGAAATCCCACACTGCTTACAGTGTCGCTTAATATGTCATTAATTTTTTCATTAATAGCATGAACTGATTTAGTGTACCTGCCAACATGAGCCATGCTTATGCTTGCAGCAATAGTTGACTCCTCGCTTGTTGAAATCAGTATCCTCATTATGCTATGAACAAGCATTGAAGGATAAAGCTTCATTGCTCCTTCAACAGGGTCAAATATTGCATCCTTAATGCTTAGCCCTAAATTCTTAATATTGCTTTCAATGGTTTCAAAAAAATCATGGATAGCGCTGTTTTTCATCTTCTCGCCAGTCCTTATTATTGCAATCTCTAAAGGCTTGCCTTCGCTTAGCACGTTGCTCAAAATATACGCAGCGTTTGAGAACTCGTTTTCAACGCTTGCAATCTTATTCCTGACCTTTGTTTTTTGAAAGCTTTTAAAGTAAAAATAAAGAACTAAAGCTAAGGCTATTCCTATGACTATTGTCAGGCTTCCGAAAACATCATCTTGGCTGGGAGGAAAGCCTTGCACGCTAAGAATGTAGGAAACATACAAGAAAACAAATATTAACAATGCAATCACTGGAAAGATGAAAACGCTAAGGTAAACTTTTTTGCCCTTGTTCATCAAATAAAAAGTATTCTTTAAAGGAACATCAGGATGGGAGTCAACATTAGGTATTGCAAAACCCGTGGGTCTTTTTGATAACGCAGCGTTTATGCTGAAAAAAACTATAACTGGAAGTATCAAGTCATAAAATATGAAAATCATGTCAGTGGTGATTAAATCTGACAAGAACGCGCTGACCATTGGAAGCATGACTAATCCTAGAATTGGCAATGTGATTCCAAGCAAGCTTACTGCCTGAACTGGAGTTCGTAAGCTGTTTGCGTACTTAACCATTGAATCATAAGTGTTGTTAAGTATTGTGTCAACAGCTATGTCTAAAGTTTCATCCCTTTTTTTTTCATTAGCTTGACTTAATGCGCTCATGATTAAGCTCATTGCTTCAGCAAAGCCGTTGCTTTCAGCAGTCCAGTCAACTAAGAAAGAATTGATTGATTCATAAATATCCCTGAATTTCTTTGTCTGAATATTCCAAAGCACTTGCTTGAAATCATTTCCTAACTGGCTTTGAAGATTATTGGCTGCGAACTTTATTGCTGCCTCTAAGTTTGGAGTATGCCTCATGTAAGTGACAATGTATAATATTGACAAGACCATTTCGCTGGTTTCATCCATTCTTTTTTTCTTTGCAACCTTTTCAGGATAACTGCTTATATAAATGTAAGCATAAAATGAAACTGGCAAAAACATTAATGTCACAAGCGAAGTTGAAATAACTATTGCAAGCAATGAAAAAATAACCCCAAATACTAAAACAATCATGCTGAAACCTGAAACTTCAGAAGGGATAACATTTAAGTCAGATTTTCTTATGCTATCCTCTAATTTAAGCTCTTCTTTGCTTGTGAGCTTCATTGGGAAAAATTTACCTGCGCTCTTGCAAGCTTTTTCATACCAGCCTTTCCTCACAGCTTTTTCGCTTTTAAAACTGGAATATTCATAGCTTTCAGAAGCTAAATTATCCTCCACTTCTTTTTTCAAATCATCCCTTGTTAATTTAGACAACGCTTTTGCCAAACTTTTTCACCGCACTTTTAAGCCACTCCTCAAATAAGAACAATAAATCCTTGCTTTCAGGATAGCCTTGCTCATTTTTTAATTTTTCAAAAAATTTATGATAATTATCATTCGCAAGCACCACAAAATCACTTTCGAACATTTCAGACTTCTTATTCTCATTCGCGTATTTTACCAATAATTCATAAGCTTTCGAACGAGTCACTATTTCATCCCAAACTAATTCCCATTTTCCAGCCCACTCCCTGACATTACCTGCAATGCTCTTAATTACTTCGCTTTGCCCTTCAATCAAAGCCCTTTCAGGCTTCAGCTTATCTTCTTTTGCATCATAACTCATAAGATTCAGGAAACCTTTCTCCAAAAAAGGGTCTTTTTCCCAAAGTTTCCTAACTTCAACAATGTTAGTTATTCTTCTAATCTCAGTTAATCCATCAGGAGTCTTGATTTTCTGGGCAATTATGATAATATCCGTTGCTTTAAAACTAGTTACTGGAACTCCTAAGTCATGCACTACCCTATCAAAAACTCCGTAAGCGCTATCACCATGAATTGTTCCTGCAACAACATTTGCTAGCGCTCCAACCCTCATGGCTTCATATAAAGCAACAGCTTCAGTGCTCCTTACCTCACCAACTATTAAGGCACTATCACCAAGCCTTAAAGTAGTCCTTATACCTTTTGTTGCATCCATTTCGCTGCTCGTGCTTGCAAGAGCGCTGCCAACTTTTAATCCTAAAATGTTAAAGCTAAGATTTTTCAAATAATTAACAGGAAGCTCTAAAGTATCCTCAACAGTGATAATCCTAAACTTTCTCATAATAGTAACCATTAATGCACCTAAGATGCTGCTTTTTCCGCTTCCCCTTGTTCCAGCAACCATCATTGCCCTCCCCCCATCAACCAAGAACCATATAAGCCCAGCAGCCAAAGGAGTCAAAGATTTCCAATTAATAAGCAACGGCAAAGTGAAAGGCCTTTCCCTGTGCCTCCTGAAAACAAAACTTAAACCCCTGGGGCTTAACGGCTCCTGAACAATACTAACCCTTGACCTGAAAGCAGGAGTTTCAAGCTCAGTGTCAAGAACTGGATTAGCATCATCTAGCGGCCTTCCGCTCATCATCCTGAACCTTGAAGCCCATCCGAAACTATCCCTAACACTTGGAATAATATTAGTCCTTAACTCCCCATAATCAGCATGCTTTAAAATAATAGGAATTGAACCAATAGGGGAATTAATATAGATGTCTTCCACTTTCTCATCCTCTAATAAGATTTCAATCATGCCAAAGCCAACAGTGAGCCTTACCAGCATTCTTGCAATTTTTTCAACATTAGAAAAAGTAATCTTCATGTTTCTTGCTTTCGCAACTTCCTCAATTAAATCCCTGCTAATTTTATAAAAAATATCCCTCATCCTAACAGGGTCAGTGAACTCCTCCTTTTTCGGCTTATGCTTTGCCAAAACTTCCCTAGCAGAGCTTAATAATTCATACTCTTCATCGCTTAATTCAAACTCAGGAGGATGGATGAAATATTTTTTTGAAACTTCATCAG
>JBAZFK010000011.1:0-33633 GCA_041653395.1 Candidatus Nanoarchaeia archaeon | reverse complement strand
TGCCCTTGCAATACTTAATAATCATATTAATAGCAGTGATAGTTATTGGAATAGTGCTGCAAATAACTGATGTTGTTGATTTCGGAGTTAATAGCGGGCTTGAAGCAATCAATAATACTGTTAATGCAACTTTGAATTAATAATTCTCATGAAAAAATCAGTAACTGATTACCCTATTGGACTTTTAGTTAGTGTGCTGATTGTTTTTTTGATAGTTTATTATGGCTCAAAAGAATTATCTGTTTTTTTGGAGATGAGGCAGTATCAGGAGTTCGGAGCAAGTGTTCAGTTAATTGTTGATTCTATGGAATATTTGAAAGAATCAAATGCTATGTACAGTTTTCTGAACTTTAAGCTAAGCATGCCAAAAGGCCAAAGTTTAATTTTTGACAACTGCACTGACCAGATACTTCTTAGCGGCTATTTTAACAATAATATTTCAACAAATAATGATTTGGTTGATTATTTAAAGCTGGAAGAATCAGTTGATTACAGCTTGATTTTATGCTATTATAACTGCAGCAATCCTTTAGGTTATGATATGGTGATTTTCAGATGAACGAGCAATTTTCAATGATTTATACCCTGCTTTTTTTGTCAGCAATCATTGGCTCATTTGCTGCTTTAAAGCTCTGCGTTGAATACTGGGCTGATTATGAACTCTTTTTGATAAATTCCAATGAATTAATCTCATCAGTTATGCTTTCAGATTACTTTGATGCTTACACTATTACTCTGAATTTTGAGCAAGAGCTAGAGGTTAGTGTGAACAGTTCAGTTATTGAAATAAGGAATAATAATTATTTAAAGCAATTCAATAATTCAGTGGCTTTGAATGATGCTGAATTGAGTTGCAAAGAGTTTTATATAACAAAAAATGCAGGAGGAATGAGTTTAACATGAGCGAGTTTTCAGAGGTTTATGGGTTACTATTTATTGGAATAGCTATAGCTCTGTTGTTTTTAGCGTGCTATAAAATAATTTTGAACAATGATTCATTCATAATCAGCCAGTTAGGGTCGGATTATTTGGCATCAATGTTCAAAACAGAGCTACAAGAGTTCAATACAAGCATTGAATATGATAAGACATTTGCATTGCCGAGATTTGATGCATTCTGCAATAAGATTAGTAGGGTGATTGTTTATGAATAAAGCTCAGTCTTTTGGATTTGATTTGCTGATAATTATTGTGGGAGTAACTTTTTTTTCAGAGTTAATTTATGCCTCATTTTTTGATTTTCCTAAAGATTATTTTTTCCAAAGAAACATTGAAAACCATGAACTATTAAGGGCTGTTTTAATGCAGAATAATGCGCTTGCTTATTTTGACTGCTTTTTGGCATTTTCTAGCCTTGATTGCCTAACAGCTTTCAATGAAAGCATTAAGGAATCTTTAGGTTCTTATGTAGGCAATATGAAGTATTTGCTTAGTTTTTGCGGATTAAAATATTCAAATGATGAATCTGAAACTTTTTGTTTTACAAAAGCAATGCCTTATTATTTGAATATCTCATTTCCTAATGGAGAGTGTGAGATTTATTTCTCAATATATAATGAGGGGGAGGTGATTGATTGTGCTTAAGGATATCTTAAGGATTACTGAAAAGTTGGATTTGATTTATGAGCATTTGAGAGTTATTGATGATAATTTTAATGTTTTAAACCAGCGAATTGTTAAATTAGAGCAAAGAATGGAAAGATTAACTGCTAAAAAGAAATAATTATTTAAATTATAAAATCAGTCTTTTTAGTGGATGATAAACAGCCAGTATCACATTATTGAGCAAAAAATCATTGATTGCTTTAGCAAGGAGTTGAATAACCCTGTTTTTGAGCAAGATTTAAGCTATCTTTAGGCAATAATTCAAGGGTTGAGTATAATATGGAGCAGAACTCCAGGGAATTTGACATAATGATTTTTGGCGAAAAAAGGTTAAGTATTGGAGTATTGGTTACTGAGACTTATAATATTGAGATTGAAACGCGCAAATGCAGCAATAAAGTGATTAACAGCAAATATAATGATTCTTTCCTATTTTCAGTTATTATTGCAAATGGAGAGAGCAACGCTGCTCATGATTCAGCTTGGGTTTATTCGCTTATTGATTATAAGGAAAATTATTGCTCTGTTAATTTTGATTTCAAAAACCAAACTCTTCCTTCAATTAAGGATAAAAATGTTGCTGAAATTTTTAGTCCTGCTAAAAAAGAGTACGCTTTTGTGCCAAAAGTGGTTAATAATAATTGCAGCTTATTAAAAAATAAGCTAGGCGAGAACAACATCATGCCTTTGGAGGCTATTTTAAATTCAAAAATTGAGCCTAATTTGAAGAAAGGCGTGCTTTATTTTTTATGCGACAACTTAATCAAGGACTATAAGGTGAGGTTTATGCCAGAGCTAATGCAGGTTTCTTTCATGGACATTAATGGGCTAAACACATGCTTGATTGATTGCTTGCTTAACAGGCAAAGAGTGCGTAATTATGAGGTGAGCAAGTCTTATGAGAAATTTTTGACAAAAAGGTATAATAAAAAAATTGCTAAATCTTTGAGCTCTAAAAATTTTTCGTTAATAACTTCTGATTCAGAGTTTGCTGACTCAATCAAGGGTTCAGAGATAGGCAAGGTTTATTTATTAAAAGATAGCATTTTGCAGAACGGATTAAATGATTATTTGTTAAGGAAATAAAAAAAGGTGATCAATTATTTAAATTAATAAAGCTATAAGCTTTTGGCTTAAAGAATTTATTAAAAAAAAAATTGTAAATAAATAAAAAAAATTAATCTTTAGCCAAACAATGCTCCAAGTCCTTCTGCTGCTTCTTCAGTGCTTACTTCTTCCACTTCTTTCTTTTCTTCTTTCTTAGTAGGTGCTGCTGCACTTGGTGCTGCAACTGCTATGCTTGCACTCTTGCTTATTGCTTCTTTAATGTCAACTCCTTGTAATGCTGAAACTAATGCTTTGATTTTTGATTCCTCAGCTTTAACTCCTACTGATTCTATCACTTTCTTTACGTTTTCTTCATTAATTTCCTTTCCTGCTGCATTTAATAGCAATGCTGAATAGATGTATTCCATTTGCGTTTTTCCCCTCCTTTTTAATTTTTTTTAGCCAAACAAGTCAGCAAGACCGCTTGCTGCCTGCTCATCACTCACTGTTTCCTCTACTTTCTCTTCCTTTTTTGCCTCTATTTTTGTCTCTATTGGCTTAGCTTTTAAAGCCTGCTCTGGATGAACAATGCCGTTCAGCATTAAAGCTTCTAGCTGAGCTTTCATCAAGAAATCAGTTATGAATTCCTTGACTAACAGCTTAGTGTTTAATGCCAAATTCTTTGCCTGTGAGTATGCAGTTGCTATCATTGATTCAACATCAATGCTTAAGTCAGCTTTTGAGTAAATAATATTGTCTTCTTTTGCAGCAACTAAGTTTAATCCTATCTGGATTGGCTTTATTCCTAATCTCATCAGCATGCTTGCAGCTAAATCTGATGCTTTTGCCCCTTCTTTCACTACAACTGAATCATTTAAAACATTGATTTTTCCTGCAACGATTTTAGCTTTAACTCCTAATTGTCCGAATTCACCTATTACTGGTCCTGGAGTAAAGGGCGTTTCTCCTGCAGGTATTATTAAATCAAATGGAGCTAACTGCCCTGGCTTAATTGCTGATTTGCTTTTGTTTTTTTCAATAATTTTATTCAAGCTGAAAGCATTTTTCTTGGTTAGTAAAAGAACTGGTGAGCCTTTTATTTTTTCGGCTAAGTCTTTATTGTTTGTCTGCTCAAAAGCTCTGATTAGAAATGATTTTTTTACATCCTTAATCAATACTTCATTTCTTATATTATTCCTGATTACCTGCAATTGTTTACTAGGAAGGCTTGTTGCATCAATTATTCCAATAGTAGGATACTTCTTTAGTAGTTCAATAACTTCAGTTACTTTTTCTTTTTTCCAAGGCTTAACAGCAATTTTTTTATCCATAAATCATCACATCAGCTTAACACTTTCACCCATTGAAGTTTTCAAATAAGCATGCTTCAAGTTCTGATCGCCTAAAGGCAAACGCTTTAAAACAAACTCTAAAACAGTTGCAACATTATCAACAACTTCTTCCATTTTTTGCTTCTCGTTTCCAACTTTAACATTGAATACTGGGCTTTTTTTGGCACTTATTAAAACAGTTCTTTTCAGCCTATTCTTTAAGACATCTAGTTTGGCATTGGCTGGAACAACGCAGTTAGCTTTAGGGCTTGGCATTCTTCCCCTTGGCCCAAACACTCTACCGAAAGTTTTGGCAACAAAAGTCATGATGTTTGCCTGTGCCACAAAATAATCATACTCTGTTGCTAATTTTTTTAAATCTTTTTTCTTGGTATACTTGTCAAAATCGTCTTTCATTATTACTTTATCAAAATTATTCTTCGCTTCTGTCTGCAGCTCCTTGTCAACTAATCCGCAAATCTTAAAATCTGAGCCGTTGGTAAAGGGCAAAACTATAAATTCTTCTATTGCATTTGCCTGGTTTTTTAAGTCAATCCCTTTAAGACCAATGCTTAAATCAATTGCTTGCAAGAATTTCCTGTCGCCCTTTTTTTCAAGAGCTAACTTGATTTTATTTTCTATCTCTTTTTTTGCGATCATTATTGATTGACCTCCTGTCGAAACAGTAGTTAAGAATTAATATTTAAATCAGTATTTAAAAAGCTTTTCCTTTATTGCTTGTATTTTTTTATTATAATTAACATAAAATTAGCGGTTTTAAAAGGAATAACCTTTAAAAAGAGATGGATTTCATTAATTGCCTATAATTGTGAACAGTGACCTTGAAAGCAACTTAAATAACTATATTAGTGCCAAAAAAAAGAAAGAAAAATTAGGCAAATTATCAATTATAGGTGCAGTTGGAGGAATTTTAGCTTTTGAAGCAGGATACGCTATCAATAAATTGATTAATCATTACAGCATTAACCCTTTCACTTCTGAGGATGCATTAGAAGTAAGCACTTTAGGCTTATCAATAACTACTTTAACCACTTCAATATATTTTGCTGTAAAAACTGCAAACAATTATCACAAGAAAAGATAAAGTTCTTATTTTTTAACTGCTGGTGCTGCTGCTGGCGCAGGTTTTGCTCCTTTAGCTGGTGCTGCTTTCGCTGCTTTTGTTGCTTCTTTCGCTGCTTTTGCTTCCAGTTTCTTTTTCAATGCATCAAAGTCTCCAGCTAGTTCAGCTTGAGCTTTCTTTAACTGAGCTGCCAAGTCTTTTTTCTTTTCAGGAGAAACAGTTGTTTTTTCAGACTTTATCTGCTCATCATAGATTCCTTTGTTTATTTTAGCCGAGAACTCTTTAGGCTCCAATCCTTCGCATAGTATTCCCATTGGAACGCATGCTCCTGCAACCTCTTTTATTGCATTTTTAAGGTCATAAGAATTCATGTCATTCATTTTCTTTTTGGCAATGCCGATTATTTGCTCAATGCTAATATTGCCTTTCTTGTCTAGTTTGGCATAAGATGAGCCTTTTGCTTGCTCCACTTCTTTTAATATCATTCTGGTTGTAGTGTTTGGTCCGCTTTTCATATTATCATCAATTCATTCTTTTTGGCTTTAAAAAAATTTCTGTTTGTTCTTATTCTTCACCGTTTTTTTGTATTACCCTTATTGAGTCTAGCTTAACAGTTAATGGAATTGAAACAGCTGCTTCTAGCAGTTCAACAACCACTTCTTCTTTAATCTTGTCAACTCTTTTTATCTTTGCTTTGTCTCCTTTGAATGGCCCGCTTGAAAGTTCAACAATGTCTCCTTCTTCAACTTTTATTGATTCGCTTACTGGAGAGAAGAATTTGTCAAGCTCTGATAATTCAACTTCATTAATATCCCTTTCAACCAATCCTTTAACATGAGGTATTCCGTAAATTGCAGCTCTTACTTCATCAGTATTGTCAGCTTCCATGAAAAAGTATCCCCTTATCTCGCTTGGGCTTACTAAAGCATGAACTCCTAATCCTCTTTTTTTGACGTTTCCTGAGATTTTGTCAATTACTTGCTTCTCTTTTCCAATAGTTGTCCTTACAGTAAAAATTTTAGTTTTATATTCTTCAGCCATAATGTATCACTTATAAAAATAATCCTAGTATTTGAATAATGAAACCCATTAGTCCAATTAACCCCATTCCTATTGCGCAAACCCTTGCTATGCTTAAAAATTCTTCAGTTGTGGGCTTGTTTGAAATAGTAAGTATTCTTTTATACTCATGGAGTTCCTTCTTTATTCTGGGTATTGGATTAATCATTTTATAAACTCTATTCCTAGCTCATTTTCAATTATTTTTCTTCTCTCCTGCTTTATTGTTTTTTGCTTTCCAAAGATTTGCGGGCTTTCAACTCCGGTTACAATAATCATTGTCCTTATAGTGTTTCCTAAATCATTTGAAATGCTGGCTCCCCAAATAGTTTTTGCGTCAGGAGCTAGCCTTGAAGTTATTATGTCAACAACTTTGTTGGCTTCCTGAAGGCTCATGTTTGGCCCGCCAATTACATTAACTAATGCGCCTCTTGCTCCAGTAATATCAACATCTAATAATGGGTTCTCTATTGCTTTTTCAACAGATTCTGCTGCCCTGTTTTCGCTGTCGCTTTCTCCAACGCCTATTAATGCTGTTCCTCCTTCTTTCATGACTGCCCTAATATCATTGAAATCTAAGTGTATTAATCCTGGCTTAGTTACTAGTTCAGCTATTCCTTTAACAGCATTTGTTAATATTTCATCTGCTACTTTGAAAGCAGTATGCAAGGGCAAGTTTGGTGCAACTTCCAGTAATTTGTCATTAGGTATTACTATTAATGTGTCAACATTTTCCTGCAATCTTTCAAGTCCTTCTAAAGCATTGTTCATTCTGACATTTCCTTCAACGCCGAATGGAAGGGTTACTATTCCTACAGTTAATGCTTTCATTTTTTTAGCAATTTCTGCAATTACTGGAGCAGCTCCTGTTCCTGTTCCTCCTCCTAATCCGCAGGTAATGAATACCATGTCAGCTCCTTCAAGCATTTTTTTAATCTCATGCTCCTGCTCTTTTGCTGCTTCTCTTCCCACATTAGGGTCAGCTCCAGCGCCTAGGCCAGCTGTTAAATCTCTTCCTATTAATATTTTAACATCAGAATTAGTGCATAATAAGTCGTGCGCGTCAGTATTGACTGCTACGAACTCAACTCCTTTAATGCCTACTTCGCTCATTCGTATAATTGCGTTATTTCCTCCTCCTCCAACTCCTATAACCTTAATAGCAGCTCTTCTGTTTATTAAGAACTCTTCAAGTTGAGCATCCACATCTTTTGTTTTTGAATTTTGCGGTCTAGTTTTTATAGCTCCGCTTAGGCTAGCGCCTTCATTAGTCCTTGCAAGTGCAGCTTCTATCATTGTATCCATTTTTAGTTAACACCTCTGTTTTTTATTATAAGTTCATATATTAAAAAACTTTACTACTCTGTTTCAAAGACTAATTTATAGTCTTTTTTAAGCATTTCTTTTAGCTCTTTTTCTATTAATTCCTGGAATTGCTTGGGTATTTGAGTTTTTCCTTTTATTTTAAGCTCATTGCCTTTCAGCGATGCCTTAAAATTATTGCCAAACACGTTGTTTATAACGCATCTAGCTCTCTCTTCCTCATCTTCTATTATTTTTTTAACCTTTACTTCATAAATTAAATCCTTGTTGCATAAAGGGTGATTATAATCCACTTTTACTAATCTGTCTCCTACGAATGAAATCTTAGCCATTCGGTCATCAATGTTTACAAACATTCCCTTAACAGGGTTGATTTCTTTTTCAATAAAAGTATTAATCCTTATATTTTCTGTTAGCTTAGAGCTCCATAGCCCAAAACCCTTAATTGCAGGAATCGTTACCTCATATGAGTCTCCTTCTTTTTTGCCTATGAGAGATTCATCTAACCCTTTGACAACGAATCCTTTTCCGACAATAATATCAATAGGTGTATAAGTTTTTTCCTCCTGCTCTAGCCCATGCTTTTTTGCAACTGCCTGGCTGGTTGTGTCAAACAATGCCCTGTTTTGGGCATCGTAGGCATTAAATTCTATTGTAACGCAGTCATTATTTTTTATCATATGATTATTTGGCTAATGTAATAGTTATCACGCTTACATTAACATCCCCTTTCTCGTTTTTCAAAGCCTCAGTGCTTGTTTCAATGCTTTTGATTTTAACTTCATTCATGAACTTATTTTTTAATATCTCTACTACATCAACAGCTCTTGAAATGAGCTTGCCTCTTGCTTTAATTATTACTTCACTAACTCCTGACTTGAATTGAGTTACTACTGCGAAAACATAGCTTAAAGGCGGCTTGTTTCCAATAAAAACTATATTATCTGCATCCATAAACAATCACTAATATAAATGAAAAATTGACGCGTTTAAAAAGATTACTAATAATTATACGCAGCCAGAAGGATACCTTAAAGTTTCAGAATCGGGTTCGCAATCGCAGGTATCTGAACGCGATTCATCCCCATCATTGACATCATAATGGCTAAGTTTTTCAGGATAAAATGAAGTGCATTTTTGCCCATTATTAATTAATGTGTTTGTTTGACAGGGCGCTGTTGATTTCCAGTAATCAAAATTTAAAGGCTTATAATAAGTGTCGCTGTAAGAGCCCCCTTCTCCTGTGCTGACTGTATCAGTGACTAAAATCCCCCATTGAACAATTGGAGGATTTATTATTATTCCAACTTGCGATGCAGGATATGAAGCATTATAATAATTATTAAGGAATCCTGGATGCCAATAAATGCAGCTCATTGAGATATATGAAGAAATCTCGCTTGCTTCAATTTTTGTTCCATTGACATCCATTTCAATATTGGGGTAAACAGGGTTTTTGAAATCAAAGGAATCAGCATTAGGAAATTTTTTCCAGAATTCATCGCAGAAAGCCTTTGAAACAACATATTTTTTGTTGCTCGTTATTGAGGGATAATTGTAAGTCCCTAAAAAATGGAAAGCAGGATAAGATGGAACTGCTGAATCCTGAGTCATTGCCCGATTAGCAAGAGTTGACTGAGTAAGCTCGTCATTATCAATTGCCTCTTGACAGCTTTTAATCTCAGGATAGATTTTCTTGCATGATTCATAGTTCCATAATAAATGGTATAATTTTTCAGTCTCATCCCTGTTAATCATTGGCAGATGAGGAGACTTAATGTATTGAGTGTTTCCAATAACAAATCCCCATTTGCCTAATGAAACCTCTCTTTCATAGCTTGAATAATAAAAATATCCTGAAGAGAATCCTTCCTGCGCTGTTAAAGGAGTATACATGGTATTAATATCATAAGAATATGTGCCTAAAGTTGTAGCACCCGTACTATCATATAAATTGCCTGAATCAACGCCAAAGATTATGTCATAATCATTTCCGAAAAGCGAGCAATAATAACCTACTGGCATATTTATTGAGTTAACACTTGTTGATGTTGAAACCATTATATCTTCAAGCAGACCTTTATCATAATGAGCATAGCCGTCTTGCGGGCAGTTAGTGAACTTAATCATCCCTCCAAGCGGACCATCACTAGTCATTGTGTTGCTTCCTCCGCACACTAGTTCGGGAGTTGTGCAAAACTCTTTATAAGTGATTGACCTTAGCACAACTTCAGAACTATCCTTGAACTCCCTTATTGAATAATAGCTGGAGCATTCAAAGGTGTTGTCAGTTACGCAAAACCATTGATTGTAAGGAACGCTTCCGTAAGTGTCGCTTACGCAGCCGTATGCAAAATTTCCGTCAAGCCATGAGTCTCTTGGCTCATCGCAGCTTGAATGAGCCCAAGCATGAGTGTGAATAGTGCATTTTAGTTCAGGAATAACTTCAGGAGTTACAAAATCCATTTCCCTGCACTGACCTATACCATCAGGCTTTATGACTGTATAAACAGAATTGGGTTCGCCGTAAACGCAGTAAGGGTCGTAGCCTTCAAGGCAGGAGGATTTGTTGCTGACTCCAACTTGAACTGAAGGATTATCCAAGCATATGAATTCGTTTGCACTATTTCCTCCAATGCTTTCAATCCTTCCGTTATCCCCAATGCTTAATTTTCGCGTTGATTTTATTATTCCTTCATTGTCATAATTAATAAAATCCCCCCTGTATTCAGGCTTTATTCTTCCATTATAGCAGTACTCATTGTGCAAATCAGTGTATTTCCATTCATAATTTAATTCACAGCAATGCTTATCCCCCACTAACCCATTGCAGTTGCCATCAATGCATTCGCATCCATCAGAGCATAAAGAATTATTCACTCCATAAAAGCTTCTGTTGTCAATGGAAACGAAAACGCTGTATTCATTTGAATTAAAAGTAATGTTTTTGTTGTAAATACCCACCCTATTTTCAAAATCATCTACAGGCAAAGCGCTTTCATACTTGTTAAAAATGCAGCCCATTGAATCAATGAAAGCGTGGCTTAAGCATAAAGGATTGCATAAAGAATTAGAGTCAATGGTTCTTACCTTACACGCATTGTCAGGATTAGTTAACGCGCTTTCAAAGCTTAAGGCAGGGGCAAGCCCGCGCTTAGAATTATAAGCCGACAAATCATTTAAAGAGATTGAAGGGCAGTCTGCAGAGCAGCTAAAGCAGCTTTCAGGGGGATAATGAAGGCAATTATTCTCATCCTCGCAGGTTTCGCAAACGCCGTTTCCGCAAACAGGGAAAATGCTGTAAGTAAGCCTATTAACCAAGGAAGAGCTGTAAAGAGAGAACTTGTAAGTTCCAGCATCCTTAGTCATTGGCAGCTCATAAATTGAGGAATAACTGGATTTTCCTAAAAGGAATTGCTCATTGCTTCTTAGCCCATAATATGAAAGCTTTCCTTGACTATCATAAATATCAAGCCAAGGGTTACGGTTAAAGTCAAGCCTTGTTGAAAACTTGTACAATTCATTGTCTATTGTCTGATAAACTGTTGAGCCAAAAGGGAAGCTTGCGTTAACCTCGCATGAAGCATTCCATTCCCCTGGGCTTTCGCAAATATACCCTGGGCCAAACCCGCTTTCGCACTCAGCATGATTATAGCATGAAGGCTCATGGCAAGTGTTTGTTCCGTCAGTGCTGATTTTATAAGGAAGAGGACATAGGTTTGCAACATAGATGCAATCTGCAACTTGAGCAAAAGCAGGTATAGAAGTTAAAACATTTTTTTGCTTAATAATCCATCTGCATCCAGCGCAATTATTAGTTTCACAATCATTTTTAACAACATATCTTCCGCAAGTATAACCCTCCCTATTATCACAATTTGCCTGAAAAGCACCAGATTCTACACAAGCATATGCTAAATCACAAGCTGAATCAGAACCAATCCAATTAGTCCCACAATTACCGTTACCACAATTAAGACTTCCGTCGCATGAGCTGCAATAATCAGGATCACCTGATTGCTGATAAACAGTTACTGAAGTAGTCCCGTGCTTGCATTTTGGCAAAGGGCCAGAATCAAGCCCGCAAGTAGTGCCGCTAAAGGTGTAATAAGTATTAGTATTATAAAGAGTATCAAGAGAGTGGCAAGTAGAAGAGCTAGTGTCAGGATACGCAATTATGGAATTATATCCTGGATAGCAAGCAGCGCATTCAAGGCCATTATAAGTCCAGCATCCTGAAAAAGCAGGATAAAATATTAATAATGAGATTATTGCAAGCAAATAAGTCTTACCTTGCACAATACATCACCCCCTCACTGCCTTCCATTATGGTTCCAGAAACGCCGTTGCAAGAACTCAATGTGCTGACTATTGGCTGAGGCTTAAAGTATGGATTATACAATTCCTGCTCGCTCACTAATACTGGAACCCTGTTCTCTGCTTCAATGTTAAAAATTCCATCAAACACAATATTATAATTAAAGCAATATTTAAAAGAATATGCTGTTGTTTTTTCGCAAGCTATGAATTTGGAATTGTCGCATACTGATGAAACTCCTGTGTTTGAAAAGTAAGCATTGCTTGAAATGCTTAATCCATGGTCATAATCAACCATTCTGCTTAAGTTAAGTATTGGGGAAATCTCATACCATTGGGAGTTAAAGCAATAATAATACCTTCCGTTAATAGTTGTTGGCAGTGCAGCATTTGAATCATAGCATCCGCCATTGTAGCCGCATTGAGTGCTTCCTTGGCAGCACCATTTCCTGCCATTGTCAATATTAGTTATTGTGTTGCTGTCAACGCAGATATTGCTTAAGCAGTCAGAATTAATAGTGCATTGGCCTGGAGAATAAGAAACTGCACTGCATCCTCCAGCACTACACGTGTATTGGCATTGGCTTTTTCCTCCTGAAGGATTAAATTTGTAGGCAGAGCATTGTCCATTTCCTGAAGCACCGCTAGACAAATGAGTGTCAAGATAATTTTGGCAAACATTACTGCAACTACCGCAATTGTTAGGATCAGTTAATATAGGCGTTTCGCATGAGCTTCCTGCAGTACCATCGCAATTCTTGTATCCGTAGTTGCAAGTGCATTTCGGACTTCCCTGCACAGGGCTGTAAGCGCAAGTATTTCCATAAGTTGCTCCTGTTTCAACTGTTGATTGGTCAGGGCAAACTTGTGTTGAACCACTGCATGTTCCATGAGTAAAATCCTGCCCAACTTTTGAGATGCACTCTCCCTGCCAGCACCATTGAGTATTAGTATTGCAAACTGTTCCGCAGCTTCCGCAATTATTATTGTCATGCCTAATATCTGACTCGCAGCCGTTAAGAATTAAAAAATAAGTATCCATATTATACCCTGACCCAACGTTTATTCGAAGATTGTTCTCTGCAGCATAGTTGCAATTTTTATAATAATCATCAGAGCATTTAATATATCCTGTAAAATCAAGCCCTGTTTGTTCAGTATTTTCATCACCATTAAAACCGTGCAAGGAAGAGGTGCAATAGCTTGGATAAGATTCGCAGTTGGTTTTTGCAACATTATTAAATCCTCTTAATATATCTGGTTCCCAAAAAAGTCTGACTTCCACAGCAACTCTTGCCATATCCTCAGGATTAATACAATGATAATTAATGCAATGAGAAGGAGATGTACAAGGAGTAGTACAACTTCCGCAAGCAGAATCATTATAATTTATTGAAGTTTCACATCCATTTCCTGAAACATCATCGCAATTTTTTAAACCAGTATTACATTCACATTTTGCCCATCCAGTAAATTGGCAAGTATTAGAATAAGTGCTTTTTAAAGAACAAGAACAATCACCATTATCATAATAATGAGAAGTAGAATGACAAGAGACTCCATTACCTACAGTGCATGTATCTGCATCGAATCCATTTTCATGATGATCACAGTCACAATTTGCTTTTATATAATCTACCAAAGAAAAACCAGTATTAAAAATTAATATCAAAATCATTAAAAATAATAGTTTTTTCATTGCGAACCAACCACCCCGTTTGCTTTATAGGTTTGATTGTCTATGAAGATTGCTTTAAAGTGATATAATTTATTTACCAGCTCGTTCATTGGCAATGCTGAAAAATCAAACGTGCATAAAAGCTCGTCTTCGCAGTTGCTTTTGCATCCGCAGTCAGGAGCGGATTTCTTTGTAACTTCATCATAGACTAAATCGCATGCAGCATTGTCTTTTAGCTCTGAGTTGGACTGGTCAATCCTTACCTTGTCATTGTAGGCAAAAATCCATTTAACAGGCAGTGATAAATAATTGGTGCTTTGCTGAATCTCCCTTAGCCTGTTTATTATTAGCTCATTCTCTGCAAAGGTTTGCATAGGCTCAGTTATCTCATAATTCCACAGCAGTTCAGGGTTCTCTTTAAGCTGAAAAACGCATCCGCCTATAGGGCAGTCATTAGTGAAAGTGACTATTACTTCGCCGTTGACAACTGAAAGGCTTATAGTGTAGTTTTTTATGAAGTTATCAATATTGTTTTTTTGGGTTTCTCCAAGAGTTGATTCAAACTTGTTGAAAAGAGCAGTATAGTTCTCTATAATATTTATCCAATTTTTTCCCCTGCTTCTTAAGCATAGCATTGAATACCATAATTCATCATTAGAGAAATCATTATAGTCTACTGCGTTCGCTCCAACTGCGCTTATGCACTCCTTTGTTTCTGTATAGTATTCATAAGAACCTCCTAGATTAATATTAATCCCTTTTTTTATTGCTGAAGTAACATTGAAAGTGTTGTCATACTGCATTCTTATTATTTCGATTGATTCAATTGAGCCTTTCAGGTTGCTAATTGTTAAATTAATTACTGCAGGGCTTGGCAAATCAAAAGTGCTTAAGTCATAGTCAATTCTTCCGCTAGCAGAGTTGTCCAAGGAGCAGTAAGAGCCTACCTGGCTCATGCCGTAACCGTTGTTCATTTGAGTGCAGTAAGCATTGTTTGATTCTACTTCAATTTGGCAGCCATTTTCAGTGTAGTTAGATAATGGGCAGCATCCGAAGCTTTTGTAATATGAAAGAGGTTTATTAGGTAAGTAAGTGTTGTAAGAGCATCTTCCTATTACGTTGTCAAAAATTGTTGCTTGAGTGTAGTATTCACTGTTTGATTCAGAATTTAACGAAAAATTAAAAGTTGCTGAAGCAGCTGAGATGCGCAAGTTCGCTGTTGTGTTTCCCTTGCCTTTAACAAACAGTGAGTATTTTCCGGAGTCAAGACTTAAAGTGTAAGATTTTTGGCTTAAAGTATCAGTCGGGCAGTCCTCAGTTACAGTGGTTATTCCATCTCCACAGTATAATCTTAGGTTGCTGCAATCTTCAGGGCATGAAGAATAAGATTCATTAAAATCGCACACTCCATCCCCGCATGCAGCTCTTTGGCAGTCCCTTGCCAAAAGAAGATAGATGCAAGTGTCAACAGCTCCTGCATGAGTTTTGTTGTTGTAAAACGCTTCAAGCTCAATGTTTCCATCAGTAATGCATGGCAGTTCAGAAAGCTCTATTTTATTATCTAATAAATTATTTTCCAAATTATTACGGCAAGTGAATCTGTCTTGGCTATCTGAATAAAATCTCTCGCAAATAGCTCTCTCGCTAGTGCTTTCTCTATTATAACTGCAGCTTAATCCAATAAGGTTAGGAATTATTACCTCCCAATCGCAGTCGCTTGGGCATGACTGGAAAGTCTCGCCGAAATCACAGACATTGTTTTTGCAATCAGCCACTTTAATAACTCCACCTAAGCTTGAGCTGATGAAATTAAACACTGGCCTTAGGCTGAATTCCATTCCTGACTCCCTTTCACTTTTCATTGGCGCTGAAATGGCGCTGTAAAGCTTTGTTGAAACATGCTGCATTAAGCATTCATAATCATTATTGTTAAGGTAGTCTTGCCCGCATTTAGAATCATCATAGACTCCTCCATAATCATTGGTTCCTGAATATTTTGAAAAATAATTCTTCCAATCCTTTGGAAGATTATTAATTGGCAAAAGGTTTGAATCATGCTTTACTAAAACGTTATCGCTTAATGTGCTTGAAAAAAAGTCCTCAATCTTCCTTCCTTCAATGATTTCCCTTGAATAATCAATCATGTCTAATAATGGAATATTGATTGACTGCAGTGACAAAATATCCGAACTCATCCTCACCATAGGTATTCCTCCTAAGCCGGTTATTTCAAAACTTTGAGTGCTTTCTCCGCTTGGAACCCATGAGAATTCGCAGGACTCCTGAGTACATCCTTTGTAGATTAGCTGAAATGCAATTTTTAAGTCTTTTTGGTAGACTCTTGAGATATAGCTTTTAAAATTGGGGTTTGGCAAATAAAAATACTTGTTTGACAAGTCTATCAAGTTTTTCATTATTGAATTCTTGTCTAATCCCTGCCAAAAAACTCCTGACGCGTAAGAGTATTCAGGATTGTATGAAATAGGTGAGGGGCAGAAAAATCCAGGATGCTTCTGGCTTATCTTATAATAGTACTGCACTCCTTGGAATGATTCTGGTATTTCTAAATTGTTTTCCTTGCACCATAGTGCTCCGCAAAATGTTTTGTCCTGGCAATTTGAAACATCAAAATCCAAAGCTGACAAGCAAGCTTCATGACAGTTAAATCCTTGGTTTGCTATGTTAAATGATTCGCAGCAAACTTTGAAATTTCCAATATTGCTGCAGGTTGCGTAGTACCTGGTTTTGTCATCGCATTTCCATGCGCCTATGCTTTCAGGGTTAAGGTAATAATCCAGGTTAGTTATGCATCTTGAGGAGATTTCTTTTGTTGGGTACTGGTTGTTGTTCAAGCTTTTAAGATTATTCAGGCAAGAAAGGGTTGCTGAATCGCTTGCAGGTATTAATGAAATATTATAATCATTGTACTCGTTAAGATTTACAACTCCTCCTTGGCTTCCTAGGAAAAAAATAACTGTTTCAAGGACGAATAATCTTTCCTGGTCCACTAATTTTTTTATTGACTCGCTTTCCTCTATTATTGAAGCTGCTGAAATCCTGTAATTAGGACCTAAGCTTTGGGATTCTATGTAAAAATAAAGGGTTGCTCCAGCTAAGCTCATAAGGATTAAGTATGCAAGTATGTAAAATGCTTCAACTGGAATCGCTGTTTTTTTCATTTGTTTTCACCATAAATTGCTATGAATCCTTTTTCAACAGGCCCGTAGCTTCTAAGGTAGCAGTAAAAAAGCTTGTCACTGCTGGATAATTCGTTCCTGAACTCCGCCTCATTGCCAACATATACTCCTTTATATCCTAATAGTTCAAGATTTTTATATTCTTTTGTTGAAGAGGCAGTGCCTGAGATGTTGTAAGTGTCTAAGAGTTTTTGCCTTAATGAGTTTTCAGGAGGGGTTTGGCCAGTCCTTATGTAATCATTTCCCTGAATCCTTATAAGGGTTAAGAAGCATCTCATGTCAACCTCTGAATCCCTCATAAGTATTATAGGCCTCACTGTTGCTTGGTCAACATACATTGCAGTGAAACCTAATAAGACCCCTAAGACTAATAATAAAATTAGTATTGAAAAAGAGATTGCGCTGGAGTTTTTGTTCATATTAATGGCAACTCCAAATCTTTGCATGTTTGTTCATCATAGATTGCTCCAGTGTTTATTCCCATACTTGAAATTAAAGCGTTTAAAGCATCTGGCATTTCTGTGCCTTCAAAGTAAGGGTCGCACATTGTTGGAATATTTATTACGCAAAACTTTATGTTTATTATTCCATTATGGTCAACGAATGAGTTATCTTTTAAAGTGTATCTTAATTTTGAAAAGTATTGGTTGCTGGTTTCAAAAACGTTGCCGTAATCGTATTCATCCAAGAATCCTTTTTTTATGTTTGAGCAGTTCAAGCCGAAGTAAGGAACAACAGCTCTTGCCGCATCATTGAATCCTTCTTCCCAGCAATTAACACCCGGATTAGCTGATGAAGGTATTGGGATGTTTGAGTTTTTCAATCCTTCCATTGATGAGCCTTCAAACCTGAAAGAGTCATTTAATATCTTGTAATCCCTTACATCTTGGCAGTCTATAAGGCAGCCTTCAGGGTAGCCTGAGATTGCCTGGCCAGCATAGCAGATTTGCTTTAGCTGCCCTGCACCTTTTGATTTAAACGCAGTGCTTACAAAAGAGTACTCTTTGTCTAGCTCAGTATCTAGCACGCTTATTTCGTAGATAAGCACTGGGAAAGGCTGTTTATTATTTTTAGGGTCATTGCTTATTGCTCCGCTTACAAAATCATACCTTATGCAGTTTAAGTGGTTGAAATCGAACAATTTTGACATGTCAACTAATCCAGGTATTGGCTTTGAGAAGGATTTTATCTGGGAATTCTGGCCGTCATAATAAGTTTCAATGTATTCGTACGCCAAGCAGTCAGTTGAAGTTATCAGCCTTCTTGCATAGTTGTAATAGACTGTTTCTTCCTTTAATGCTGATGCCCTTGTTTGCGAGCCAGTCATTAATGAAATGAAAAGCAGTGTGAAAAGTATTATTCCAATCATTCCAACTAAGTGCATGAACATGAGGTTAGTTATTTCCATCTGGCTTTTATTATTCATTTAGTATGCAACCTCCTGCAATAATGTTGTAGTCAGAATTGATTGCTTTCAGCACCAGTTTTTTTGAGACTGAATCATAGAAAAGGTAGGGATAAATGCATGAATTCCATCCTGCATAATAGTTAGTTTCAGAGTTTATTGTGTCAATAAAATCAGCGCTCATCTCCACATCTTTAATGTTTTCGCATTGCTTCATTCTTGTTAATTCATTAATATCAAAGCAGTAATTAATAAAATAATCATTAATTTTAATAGTTTCCAAAAACTCGTTTATCACTAAAGATTCAGGATTAGAGTAGACATAATTGGCTTCGGCGCTGCTTAATTCTTTGCTGAAAATTTTAATCTCATCAAGCCAGCCATTGTAAGGATAATAATTTGGAGCATCATAAGCTAAAGCCCCGATTGTTAGGTTAAAGAACGGCTCAGGTATGTAATAAACAGAGGTTGATTTTTCAGAGTCAAGCTCGCCATTTATATAGATTCTCGCAATGCCTTGGTTAAAAGTTACTATAACCTGAGTCCATGATAAGGGATCAAATTGGTAGTTAGAAGTTATTATGTCTTGCTCGTAAAAAGAGTTGGCAAAAATGAATTCTATCTTATTTTCAGGATTAAACCTTATAGAATAACCTATTATTTCGCTGCATTCATCATTGCAAGAGCCATTATTTGTTGAAACAATGTATTGGTATTTGCCAGTTGTTGTAGGCTTAATGTAAAAGCTTATTGAAAATTCACTAAATGAAGGTTTAATACTGCTTGACAAATGAGAATTAATATTACTTCCACCATTTTTCCCTAACATTAAGAAATTATTATTCTGATTATCTATTAAAGCAGCAGCATTTTTGTGCAAATTGTCTTTCCCAATAGAGCTTAAGACCTCTAATCCTCCGTTATCAAAGTTAAAATTCCAATAGCCATATAGTTCATTGTAAAGCTCGCTTCCGTCAAGGGTTAGCATCACATTCTCGCTGCAAAGGTTGCTTTTTGACATTGAAGAATAAAGCATATTTACATCTAATTGTGATAATGCTGAATCAAAATATTTGACATCGTCAATTAGTCCATTAAAATATCCTGAATTTGAACCTTTCCCTATCATAAAATTATCAGCAACGTGAGGATAAATAGTTCCAGAAACTGCTAAGTTCAGCTCAGAATCAACATATAATAATGCATGGGTGCCGTTAAAGACTCCTGTAAGGTGATACCATCTGTTTTTTATTGCTGGCTCATCAGAGATTGCGCAATATTTTTTGTCAGGCAAATCAAAAATGCAGAACCTGAAAAGGTTGTCATCCTTACCAAGATATAATGTGTAACCGTTTACCAATTGGCTGGATTTTGAAATAATAGTTGAATTATCATTAGTGGTTTTTTCAAGATTCACCCAAGCGCTTACTGAAAACTCATTATTCATGAATTTTTGAGAAACTGCACCTGAATTCAAAACTTCAAGGTAAGAGTTTCCATTAAAATAATACGCTTTGCCAAACAAGCTGTCTATAAGTGTTGCTCCATGAACTGTCAAGTCATTATTGTTTAAAGAGCTGTATGGTCCGTTGTCAAACGTCCATGCATCATAAATTTTTTCATAAGATACTGCGCTGTCATAAGCGTTTATTTTATTGCCTTTTGAAATCATCAAGAAAGCCTTCATTTGCTTCAAGTAATCATGGGCAGTTGCTGCTTGGCTATTGTCAATTAAAGGAATCTCGTTTATTCCATCATATATTTTATTGGCTGTTGCGTTTAAAACTAGCTTAGGAGTATAGACTGGAAAAATGTAATAACCCGATGTTGCATTCACAGTATTGCAGATGGTATTATAAACACCTGTTAGATAATTTGCAAAAGTGCTTAGCTCTATTGGAGTATACTGGTAATTTGACAAAGTGTAGTAATAGCTCCCGACTTTTGTCTTGCTCACAACAAATGAGTGGTTAACTATTTCAACAGGGTAAGGAGTTGCTGCAGCAGTCATTGCGTTGTCAGTGTAGCTTCCTGCAAAAGGCGCAACTGCCAATGAGCCGTAGCCTATTTTTCCGCTTTCAAAATCTGTTTGCTTTGAAATCCTCCTGTTATAGTAAGGCAGCTCAATCACTAAGTAAGAAATCCTCGGATAGCCTATTGCTTTAGCCATTGATGATAAATTCATGTAATTAAAAATCCAGTTGTTTATTTCAGAATTATGGGAATCATAGTTAAGATAGATGTCATCATAAACTATCAGGTATTGCTTGTTGACATTGACAGTTTTTATTACAACACTTGAAGGGTCAATGCAATAAAAAGATGAAACATCATTCCCTGCCTTATTGTAGTTCCATTTGCAGGCTGATGGCCCGAAGTATTGCATAGTAACTTCTCCGGGCAAAGTGTATGCCAAATCATATAATGTGGCAATATCGTAAGCAACTGAAGTCAGCAAGGCATCAATATCAAAAATAGGCCTTAAATAATAGCTGCCTATATAGGTTGACAGTGCAAGTGCTATGCCTACTGCTAGCAAAGAAAATACAGTAGTCATGGAAATTCCTTCAACAGGCATAGTAAGAATTAATGTTTCCAGTTTTATAAGAGTTATTACAGCTTTTATTTCAAGTATTTGAAGATGAGATTATTAGAAGGTTTTCCTCTTTGAAGATGTTTGCTTTCAGCCCTACTGTCTCAAGATTCGGATTCATAGCTATAAAGATGTTGAAATTATTCCTTGAAAAGACTGAAAAAGGCTTTTCATTTATTAATTCTTTGACAAAAACAGGAATCTTTTTTATCTGCTTTTGCCCATCTCCTAATTGGCCGCTTTGGCCGTTCCCCCAGCACAATGATGTTCCTGAGGTTAATATTCCGCAGCTGAAGGATGCTCCTGCACTAATGCTTGAAAATTTGTAGTCTCCATAAACAAAAACAGGAACTGAACTATCCTGGCTTAAGCCATTGCCTAATTCTCCATTCCCATTTTCTCCCCAGCAAACAACGCTTCCATTAGTCAGTATTCCGCAAGCATGCCAAGCTCCAACATTAATCATTGAAAAGTTGTAGTTTCCAGACACAGCAATTGGATAAGAAATAGCTCCTCCTTGGTTATTTGCTCCCCAACACATTGCTTTTGAGGTGTTAAGAATTCCGCAGCTAAAAGCTGTTCCTATGCTAATACTTGAAAAATTATAATTCCCGCTTACAAAAACCGGCGTTCCGCTGCTAATATCATTATTATTCCCTAGCTTTCCCCATTGTCCAAGTCCCCAGCAAACAGCGCTTCCATTAGTCAGTATTCCGCAAGTGTGGGAGTCTCCTGCGCTAATAATTGAGAAATTATTGCCTACAAATTTAAGCGAATTACTATAGCCTCCAATGCTTCCATTGCCTAATTGGCCGTACTCATTATTGCCCCAGCAAACAGCGCTTCCATTTGTTAAGATTCCACAAGTATGCTTTCCTCCTGCGCTAATGCTTGAAAAATTGTAGTTTCTGCCGTCAACAGTGCTTGAATCATATTCTTTAGTGATTGAAACAGGCACATTGCTTCTTGTTAGCTCATTTCCTAATTGGCCGTACTCATTGCTTCCCCAGCAAACAACTGAGTTATCAGTTTTTATGGCGCAAGCATGGGAATCTCCTATGCTAATACTTGAAAAATTGTAATTCCCGCTTACAAGCACTGGATTAATGCTTTCCACTAAATCATTACCCAATTCTCCATGATAATTGTTTCCCCAGCATATTGCTCCAGAGGCTGTTTTAAATATCCTGCATGCAGAATATTTACCTGCGCTTATTGATTCCTTTTCATAGCTAAACTTGTAATCTCCTGACAAAATAAGATAATTGCTTCTTATATCAGAGGTGTGTATGCAATTATCTTCATTAGGTATTTTTGAGCATTCCTTTATGTCAAACAACAATGATGCTTGGGTGTTGAAATAAAAATCATTCAGGAAAGTGAAGATTTCATTGTTTGAGCCCGGAACGCTTTGCTTGTACAGGAATTGCTCATACTTTAAAGAATCCAATTTTATCTCTGCTGAATTTATGTAATCATAGCAGTTTTTTATTTTGTTTGCCTGAGCTTCTGTCGGATTAAGGGATGATACAGCGCTTGCAACTGCTTCGTTAAAAATCTCGTAATCACTTTTTGAGCTATCAGAAGTTTTCACGTAAGTATCAAAAGCATCCATTGAAGGCTTATAAGCATAAAGCAAAGAAAAGCATGCGTACTGTCCTAGGTATGAAAAATTGAAATTGTTTATTCCGGTGTCAGCAACGCATAGGCAGGTTTCATCGCTGCATTGCCTTAAAAGCCCGAAATTTTTCCTAACCACTTTCTTGCCTTTTTCATTTATAACAATATTTTTTAGATTAGCTGCGGAGTCCTGCATGGCATCAAGTATTTTGAAGGATTTATCATTATACTCAAGCATTAAATCAAAGTTGTCATTCACTTTGTTTTCAGGATAAACAAACTGAAAAAAAACGGTCTTAGTATCAACAGTGTAGCCTGAAAACAAGAACTGCTCAATTTCTCCTTCGCATACTGCATTGAATGCAGAGATAATGCTCTGGTTAGTTATTGTGAAAGAATTAATCAAAAAAAGAAGCATAATAATTGTAGGTATCAAGAACAAGAAATTCAGGGGCTGAAAAATCAATTCAAACAATCCCATAATTATTGCCCTCCAAAGATTATGTCATTTTTAAGCTTTTCAGACTTAACCAAAGAATTCATTGTGTAGCTTATTGTAGGATTAATTGGCTGATCATTATCCTCATAATCAAAGCTGATTAATTTAAATATTGTATTATAATTCGCATTCATTAAAATAAAAGTTCCATTGTCAGTTAAGTTGTTGAAAACAAACACTAATGAATCCATGCTTTTGCCCGAACTATCTATTAATTCATTAAAGCTTTTGCATTCAATAATGTTTGTCAAAAATGAGAATTTTGTTTTTTCTGAAAAATCAGCAAGCCTGTCAAGATTTAATGTATTGCTTAAATAAGGGTTAAAATCAGTTACTAAAACTGAATAATCTTTGTTTTGGAGCAGTTTATAGTTCATGGAGTTAACATAATCCCTGCAGGCTTTGCATTTGGAGTTAGAAAACGACATTTGATTGTTCAGACTAGTTACAATTGTTTTTACCTCCTGCGAAAAATTAGCATAATTTAGATTATTATTATAAGTTACAATATTTTCTCCCCAGCAAAGATCAACGCAAGCAAGAGGCTTGAAATAATCAGGTGCTAAATTAAGCTCCACATCAAGCTCTGCAAAGCATAAGCAGGGCTGTCCCACGCATTTTTTAAGCTCCTCTCTTGAAGGTATGCCTTCATTGCTGTAAGAGGATTGGATGGAATTTTTTATGTCAGTAAACATGTCAATATCGTTTCTGGGTATTCCATAAAAAAAAACTTTTAATCCGTCAGGAGTGTTGTAATAAATCTGGCTTTCTGAGCGAAAATATGCTGAAAATATCAAGTACTTAGGATAAATGTTAATATTAGTGATGCTTGATGAGCCGGATTTTATTGAAGAGCTTAATCCTTCAGAAAGCCTTATGTAAGCATAGTAAGCGCTTGACCTTGCAGCATTAATAACTGCGCTGTTAAGAAGAAAGTATCCAATAATTATAGATGCAACTGTGAATAAACCCATTGATAATACTAAATAAGTTCCGAAAACATCAGCTGCCATTTAATAATTAAAAAAGATTTGGTTATTAAAAAAGTTAACTAATTCAATTAATGTTTAAATCAATAGAAGTGTTAAGCTGAGTCATTGTGCTGTTTCCTAACTGGCTTAAGCCGCCAAACATTCCAGTCAATTGAGGAACAACGAAAGCTATAACTACAACCAAGACAATCATTATCAAAATCAAGACAACAACTGTCTGAATACTCATCTCCTGAGATTTAAGACTCATAAGTATTAATTAGTATTTCTCCATGTGCAGCAATTAGAACCTACAGGATATGCAGGAATAGCTGGAGGACCAACTATAGCATCTGTAGCAGCAGTAGTTTTTACAGCTAAGCAATCCTGCTCATTATGCACTGAAGCGCATGCTGCTTGCAATGCACAATCTGAAGGTAAAGGAGTAACTGAATAGCATGCTTTTGGGTTTAAATCAATATCAGTGTTTATCTGGCTGCTGGTTGAATTGCTTAATTGGCTTAAACCGCCAAACATTCCTGTTAATTGTGGAACAGCGAAAGCTATCACTACAACTAAAACAATCATTATAAGTATTAATACAACAACTGTTTGTATGCTCATCTCTTGCGATTTATTATTTGTCATTTTGTTTCACCTTAAACTGTTAAATTCACTGTAGTATTAGTCTGGTTTAATACGCTGTCTCCTATCTCATCTATTCCGCCGAACATTCCTGTCAATTGAGGAACAGCGAAAGCTATCACTATAACTAATACAATCATTATAAGTATTAATACAACAACTGTTTGTATGCTCATCTCTTGCGATTTATTATTTGTCATTTTTTTATTCCTCTTTAAATACCGCAACCTTCAACTATGTCAAATGATGTATCAGTGTAAGACTGTGCAGTTACAGTAAAATCAAATTTTGTTTCATCATAAGTAGGCTCGCAAGTTGGGCAAACCGGATTATAAATTGTTTTATAATATTTTCCTTTGCAAAATTGCGATGGAGTTTTTCCAGAAATCTTGCATTCAGTGTAGGCTTTTGCGCAATACTCCGGCCCTAAAGTTGTTGAATCTTCAATATTTGAATTAGAATTTAAGTCATAGTTCTCGCAGCAGTAAGCTTTTATTTGGTTCATTTGGTTTTCGTCAATTGTTCCGCTTGTTGGAGGCGCTAATTGCTGCAAAATCCTGCATTTGCTTGCGCAAGTGCTTTTGAAAGTAGTGACCGCAACTTCATCCTGGCTTGCTCCCATTCCCTGCAAGCTTCCTAAAATATCCCCTCCGCTGAAAATAAGAACTCCTCCAATAATTAAGAATACTAATAATGCGAGAGCTCCAATAACTATCATGTTCAATGATAACTCTTGCGATTTTTTCATAAAAAAAAGAAATCCTTGATTGTTTTTAAATATTACTTATCAGGTATCATTTCAGAGGTTGAATTCAAAAAATTAATCACTGCATAAATCATGTCTTTAGGCCCACCTTGGCTGAAGATGAAAAAAAGAACTATTGCCAAAAAAACGAGAACTATCACTATTACTGCCACTTTTTCAAAACCGAACTCTATTGCTTTTTTCAAAACAATTCACCTATTGATGATTTTAAATAATTGCCTAAGGAATCAATGTTTAATAGGATTGCACTCACCAGGATTATAAGAAGAATAAGCCCAACTATTATTAAGATAAGCTCAACTGAATTTTCAATCTCTATGTCTGCTTTTTTCATTAGTTTAACATGATTATCCAGTTATTTATAAAATTATTTTAAAATCTCATCAAATTGCCCAAAAATCCCTGAGCCTGCGCTGTTTAATCCAATGGCTAAAATAATCAGAAGAGCAAGTATTACTGCTCCAATAATTACATAGATTAATGTATTCATTTCAAGAGCTGATTTTTTCATCATATTGCATTCGGCACCCATTCGCATCCTGCGCAGCCTGCTTTGTTGCAGTTATATTCTGATGTAATGTCAGAGCATGAATTGATTCCGCTTGACTTATCGCACGAGCTTGAAAAGCCACTATAATGTTCATAGCAAGCATATGACCTGTCACATGGAGAATTGGTGTCTAATAAATATTTTTTGCAGCTTGAGCAGCTTAATGTTCCGACGCAGTTTCCGCTTATTCCGAAATCGCAATTATTGCTTAGGCATTTCGCTTTTGTTGTATAATCCGAGCATTCAGCATTGTTTTTTAAGACGCATGTCGAAGGTATGAAAAAAAATGATTCCTCGCAGGCAGCTGCGTACTCGCATTCAGTCATTTCTAACCAATTGCCCCAATTAGTTGTGCCAAACTGCGAGCAGTCAATGGAGCCTGTGCAAGCATAAGGAGGAGTGTCGTATCTTTCATAGCAGAATATCAAAGAATCCCTTGGATAACTATACACATTGAACTTGCTTCCTTTGCAGGCCTTGTTAACAATAGAGCTATCAATGTTAAAAGATTTATCATATTTATTCCAGTCATAATAGTCAAAATAAGAGATTGTTATTTTTCCTGCGCCTTCAATAACTGCCAATGAATTAAAAGCTGATTCGTAAACATAACTGTAATCTAAAGAGCATAATGCCCTTTGTGAAGAAAAGCAGTAATCAGAACTCGCAGATGGCGAGTCCCCTACAATGCATTGGCCTGAATAATAAGTTCCAACTTTTTTGAAATTGTCAAACCAGAAATCTTCAGTTAAATCCTTAGGAATGCACCAAAATAAAGAGTCTTCATTGCTGCTAAAAACTTTAGGGATATTGGATGGCTGTCCGCAAGAGTTTTGGCCTTCTATTCTTTCAAAGATGTCAGACATGTTAAGGTAAATATCTTTTGGGAAATCATAGATTATTTCAGCACAATGAAAATATGCCTGAAGAGGGAGTGGGTCCCTGTTATCTAATGACTGCCCTTCAAGGCTTCTGCCTTCAAAGATATTCCAACATCTCTCTGATTCGTACAGAATCAGCTCCAAAAGAATGCTGGGGTCAGTTATTGCGTCGCTTGATTCGCTTGATGCGTAATCAAGGTTTGTGTGGGTTTTGCAGAAAGGCTTCGCGCTATTCCATATAGTGTTTGAGACAGTGTTTAAAATGTTTGACAAATATTGCCTTGCGAAGTATTTCTTGTTCATCTGCCATACTCCGCTATTCATTGTAAGGAAAGTATTGCATACATTGTCATAAACATTGTCAAAGATTCCAGTCCTAAAGCCTGTCAGCTCATCATGCGCATAGATTTCAGAAGGCACGCAGGATGACTGTGTTACTGATGAAAAAATGTTGAACAATAAAACTATCATTAAAATTCCTAACAATATTTCAAAGATTTTCTGTATTAAGTCAAAGATTGAAGCCATCAGATTTCAACCTCCTTTAGTTCAGGAGAGTAGCCTAAAGCAACATAGTCATGCTGGTTTTCATCAGGCAGTGTTAATCTATCTAAAAAAGTTGCTGGAAAAAGCATGTCATTCATCTCTGAAAACAAGAAAAAATCATAGTTTAATTTGTCATGCCACCAGTAAGAATAATCAAAAAATTTCACATAAAATGTTCCCTGATAAATTTTTGAGCTTTGGTTAAACTCAGCTGAACTGCTGATAGGCAAAGGAGTAACTATTGGACCTATTTTGTCATTAGAAAGCCTGTAATTCATTTTAATAGCAGTAATAAGGTTTAACGACACAAAAAAGCCTGAAACTGAATTATAATCATAATTGTATACTGAATAGTTTAGCCTGAAAAGATTAAGCGCCCCTTCTTTCAATGAAAAGCATGTGGGATAGCTTAACATTGAGGAAGAAAAAATGTTCAGGTTGCTTTCTCCGCTTAGCTGATGCCTAGTGTTGTTTCCAATCAAGTTTCCGTTTTTGAATTCCCCTAAAATAATGCCTCTTGTCAGGATTTCTTGGGTTAAAAAAATGTTATAATTATCCTCTAAGCAGAATTTGAAAGGGTTTGCTTTGTCTAAAGGGTACCTTTTTTCAGTGCTAAAGGATTCATAGTTTTGCATGTCAGTCCTGTTGTAAACAATTGAGTAAACCCTCATCAAATCAACATAATTTTTCGGATTCGTTGAATTATAGGTTATGATTGAGCATAAGAAATTGCTGGACGGATAGATTGGATCCTGCGTGCCTGCTCCGAACTTTTCCCAGCAGCTTATTATTTCATTGGCTATCACTGTATCCGCATCCTCTTTTGAGGCATCAATTTCAATAACATTCTGCGAGCATAGCAAAGGCACTGTGTTAAAAACATCATTGTTAAAAACATCATTGATAAGTCCTGTCATAAAGTCGCCCAAGTAATTGGAAAGCATGCTTCTTATGCTTCCTGTTTGCTGGCAAAAAAAATTGTTTATGGCATTAGTCCTTGCGAAAAATATTAAAGAAATAATTGCAAGCACTCCTATAAAAAATATTGCCCCAAGTAGTATTTCTTTTGTTTCTTCTTTCATAGTTCATCACGTAGTAATCATTAAATGCGCTTTTTTTAAAAAGCTAAAAACCCATTCTGAAAAGCTGTCAGCTGAGCCGAAAACAACCATAATCAAAACAAGTATGAAGATGATTCCTGCTATGATAAACATCATTGTAATGTTAATCTTCAAATGCACCACCCAATAAATCTTTCAATCTCATTGTTTGAAACATCAGTGTCATATACATCAAGCAATGTTGCTGTTATTTTAAAAAATTGATTGCTGCATGAAGAAGTTTTGAACATTCCGGTTGTGACAGGATTAACATAAACGAGCTCTTCAGTGACTTCATCAATCAATTCAACCCTTGTCATTCTCAAATCAATAAGCGCATACTGGTATGAAAGGGAAGGTATTGTGATATAATCTTCATAAAAATAATCCTTCAACTCTCCTTGGATTACAATTAATTGGTCTGTTAAAAGGCGATAATATTTTCCATCCTTTTTAATGCTGAAAGACAAGCGGTAATTTAAAGGAGCATTATAATCATTTTTTAGCATGATTTTAATAATATAAGGACTGTAAATATCAAATGAGAAACCCTGATACCATTGGCATTGCTGCTTGCTTGTATAGCAAGTGCCTAGGTAAGGCTCAGTTTTTTCCCAAATATATCCCGTATCATTCCATGCGCAATTCGCGCACGCGTGATTAGAGCAATCACTTTCTGTTGTGAGTAATGAACATGAACTTTGGGTATTATCAACGCACCTATCAAACCACATATAATAATTGTCCTCTTCTGTGCATAAAGTTGAAGCAACATGGCACTCTGAAGGTAAATCCATACACTGATTAAAAACACACATATGAAAATCTGTTGTGCCGCAGGCAACACAATTAAGACTACCTGCGCAGTATGCGCAGCTGCTGCTAGAAGCGCAGCTGTACCTGTCAACACTGTTTGAAACATAGTAGCAGTTAGTGTCGCTTGAAGCTGAGCATTTAGTATTGTTTATATAGCAAGTGCTTACTGGGCAGTTCGCTGAAGCTGAGCAGCTTATGCCCTCTCCCTGAACATAGGATGAATCAGATGTTGTGAAGCAATCCTTGCACTCCCCGCTAAATCCCCAACAATTAGTATTTTCAGTGTTAAGAGTCATTACTGGATAATTCATAGAAGTGTTGAACTCTAAAGGAGTTTGTTTATATGAACCTGTTGAGCCTGGATATTGCGGAACTCCTGCTGAAATAACCTTTAAATCAACAGGCTCATAAAAGCAGAAAGGCACAAGCATTGTATATTCATTGTTTGCTAAAGCTGTTTCATTAAAGTATTCTGAAACAATCTCAAGCCTGAAAGTAATACTCGAGCTGCAGCCACTGTATTTAATGTTTTTAAATGAGTCATTGAAGCTGTAGGAATAATTAACCTCATCGCCCTTTAAAATAGTTCCTTCAATTAAGTTATCATTCAGCCTGAAAGTGTAAGGTATTATTCTTTCATCCTTTTCAATCCAGCAGCCATCAGTTATTGTGCAGTTCTTCCAGCTAACAATGACTTTAACAGGCATGTTTGAATACTGAACCAAGTACTCCCCTGAAGGAAGGTTAGT
Organism: Candidatus Nanoarchaeia archaeon; assembly: GCA_041653395.1. Classification (GTDB taxonomy): domain Archaea; phylum Nanobdellota; class Nanobdellia; order Tiddalikarchaeales; family Tiddalikarchaeaceae; genus JAQTTT01. The sequence continues at coordinate 3,851 of JBAZFK010000011.1, read as the reverse complement.
TCTCCTTAAAGAAAAATTAAGGACTAAATTGCTAGGATCAAAACTGTATTTGGATATATTAACTTGGTTGTCTTCATAAATTGTCAAGTAAACAAAATCTAGCTCGAATTTTTCCTCCTGATAAATTGAAGTGTTGAAGAAATCAATCTCTGAGCCTCCTCCGCTGTTTATGAACAAAAAAACTGTGGAAGCCAATCCGAAAAACATCAAAAATCCAACTATGAAATCCTCAAAAGCTATCTGCGTTTTCTTCATTTCCCCACCATTATTGCCACACCTGCTAAACCATTAAATATCAATGTAGTTATTGAAACAACAACTAAGTATAAAACAATTGACATTATTAAGGTTTTTGAAGCCTTGTTCATGAAATAAATAAAGTCACCTGCAAATTCAATCTTGTTAATCAAGTAAACCATTAATAAGACAACTATTATTAAGTAAACTCCAACTATTGGCTGGAAAGCCCAAATCTCAATGTTAGTGCTCATGTTTAAGAATCCGAGCACGAAATCAAGATTCATGCCTGTTGCTCCTCCAAGCCCTGAGCCAGAGCTTGAGATTGAGCCTAACTGTTCGCTTAAATTGTAAATTATTAAAAATATCATTGTTGACAATCCGACAACAACTCCAGTTATTAATGGCGCTATAAAGTTTGCCTGAAATCCAACGCTGCTTACAGTGTCACTTAATATGTCATTGATTTTTTCATTAATAGCATGAACTGATTTAGTGTACCTACCCACATGAGCCATGCTTACGCTTGCAGCAATAGTTGACTCCTCGCTTGTTGAAATAAGTATCCTCATTATGCTATGAACAAGCATTGAAGGATAAAGCCTCATTGCTCCCTCAGCAGGGTCAAAGATTGCATCCTTAATGCTTAGCCCTAAATTCTTAACATTGCTTTCAATGGTTTCAAAAAAATCATGAATAGCGCTGTTTTTCATCTTCTCACCAGTCCTTATTATTGCAATCTCTAAAGGCTTGCCTTCGCTTAACACATTGCTCAAAATATACGCAGCATTTGAGAACTCGCTTTCAACGCTTGCAATCTTGTTTCGGACCTTTGTTTTTTGAAAGCTGTTAAAGTAAAAATAAAGAACTAAAGCTAATGCTATTCCTATGACTATTGCCAGGCTTCCGAAAACATCATCTTGGCTGGGAGGAAAGCCTTGCACGCTGAGAATGTAGGAAATATACAAGAAAACGAATATTAACAATGCAATCACTGGAAAGATGAAAACGCTAAGGTAAACTTTTTTGCCCTTATTCATCAAATAAAAAGTGTTCTTTAAAGGAACATCAGGATGGGAATCAACATTAGGTATTGCAAAGCCAGTGGGCCTTTTTGACAGCGCAGCGTTTATGCTGAAAAAAACTATAACTGGCAATATCAAGTCATAAAATATGAAAATCATGTCAGTGGTGATTAAATCCGACAAGAACGCGCTGACCATTGGAAGCATGACTAATCCTAAAATTGGCAAAGTGATTCCAAGCAGGCTTACTGCCTGAACTGGAGTTCTTAAACTGTTGGCGTATTTAACCATTGAATCATAGGTATTGTTAAGTATTGTGTCAACAGCTATGTCTAAAGTTTCATCCCTTTTTTTCTCACTTGACTGGCTTAATGCGCTCATGATTAAGCTCATTGCTTCAGCAAAGCCGTTGCTCTCAGTAGTCCAGTCAGCCAAGAAAGAATTGATTGATTCATAAATATCCCTGAATTTCTTCGTCTGAATATTCCAAAGCACTTGCTTGAAATCATTGCCTAGCTGGCTTTGGAGATTATTGGCTGCGAACTTTATTGCAGATTCTAAGTTTGGAGTATGCCTCATGTAAGTGACAATGTAAAGTATTGACAAAACCATTTCGCTGGTTTCGTCCATTCTTTTTTTTCTTGCAACCCTTTCAGGATAGCTGCTTATATAAATGTAGGCATAAAATGAAACTGGCAAAAACATTAATGTCACAAGCGAAGTTGAAATAACTATTGCAAGCAATGAAAAAATAACCCCAAATAATAAAACAATCATGCTGAAACCTGAAACTTCAGAAGGCAAAATATTTAAGTCGGATTTTCTTATGCTATCCTCTAATTTAAGCTCTTCTTTGCTTGTGAGTTTCATCGGGAAAAATTTACCTGCGCTTTTGCAGGCCTTCTCATACCAGCCTTTCCTTACAGCTTTTTCGCTTTTAAAGCTGGAATACTCATAGCTTTCAGAGGCTAAATTATCCTCAACTTCCTTTTTCAAATCATCCCTTGTTAATTTAGACAGCGCTTTTGCCAAACTTTTTCACCGCACTTTTAAGCCATTCCTCAAATAAGAACAATAAATCCTTGCTTTCAGGATAGCCTTGCTCATTCTTTAATTTTTCAAAAAATTTATGATAACTATCATTAGCAAGCACAACGAAATCGCTTTCAAACATTTCAGGCTTCTTATTCTCATTCGCGTATTTTACTAATAATTCATAGGCTTTTGAACGAGTCACTATTTCATCCCAAACTAGTTCCCACTTCCCAGCCCACTCCCTGACATTACCTGCAATGCTTTTGATTACTTCGCTTTGCCCTTCAATTAAAGCCCTTTCAGGCTTTAATTTATCCTCCTTTGCATCATAGCTCATAAGATTCAGGAAACCTTTCTCCAAAAAAGGGTCTTTTTCCCATAGCTTCCTAACCTCAACAATGTTAGTTATTCTTCTAATCTCATTCAATCCATCAGGAGTCTTGATTTTCTGGGCAATTATGATAATATCTGTTGCCTTGAAGCTGGTTACTGGAACTCCTAAATCATGCACTACCCTATCAAAGACTCCGTAAGCGCTATCACCATGGATTGTTCCTGCAACAACATTTGCCAGCGCTCCAACCCTCATTGCTTCATACAAAGCAACAGCTTCAGTGCTTCTTACCTCACCAACTATTAAGGCGCTGTCACCAAGCCTTAACGTTGTTCTTATTCCTTTTGTTGCATCCATTTCGCTGCTAGTGCTTGCAAGAGCGCTGCCAACCTTTAAACCCATAATGTTAAAGCTAAGATTTTTCAGATAATTAACAGGAAGCTCTAAAGTATCCTCAACAGTGATAATCCTGAATTTTCTCATAATGCTAACCATTAATGCTCCTAAGATGCTGCTTTTTCCGCTTCCCCTTGTTCCAGCAACCATCATAGCCCTTCCTCCATCAACCAAAAACCATATAAGCCCTGCAGCCAAAGGAGTCAAAGATTTCCAATTAATAAGCAAGGGCAAAGTAAAAGGCCTCTCCCTGTGCCTCCTGAAAACAAAACTTAAACCCCTAGGGCTTAACGGCTCCTGAACAATGCTAACCCTTGACCTAAAAACAGGAGTTTCAAGCTCAGTGTCAAGCACAGGATTAGCATCATCTAACGGCCTTCCGCTCATCATCCTGAACCTTGAAGCCCATCCAAAACTATCCCTAACACTTGGAATAATATTAGTCCTTAACTCCCCATAATCAGCATGCTTTAAAATAATGGGAACCGAACCAATAGGGGCATTAATATAGATGTCTTCCACTTTCTCATCCTCTAATAAGATTTCAATCATGCCAAATCCGACAGTGAGCCTCACCAGCATTCTTGCAATCTTCTCAACATTAGAAAAAGTAATCTTCATGTTTCTTGCTTTCGCAACCTCCTCAATTAAATCCCTGCTAATTTTATAAAAAATATCCCTCATCCTGACAGGGTCGGTGAACTCCTCCTTTTTCGGCTTATGCTTTGCCAAAACTTCCCTAGCAGAGCTTAATAATTCATACTCTTCATCGCTTAATTCAAACTCAGGAGGATGGATGAAATATTTTTTTGAAACTTCATCAG
>JBAZFK010000010.1:0-38785 GCA_041653395.1 Candidatus Nanoarchaeia archaeon | reverse complement strand
AAAAGTAAACTTTTTTAAAAGAAATAATTCTTAATTAAGTTATTCAGCATTACGGGTCCGTAGCTCAGTTTGGTAGAGCATCTGCCTCTTAAGCAGAGGGTCATGGGTTCAAATCCCACCGGGCTCATTTTTTATATTTTCTAAATATTTTTTTACTGTTTATTGGATACTGTTTAAATCTTAAAAGAGCTCAATTATTTTACTCTACAATGGTGACAAACATTTTTAAGTATGATTTAATTTTAAAAGTCATGGAACTAGTAGTTGAGCAAACCCTAAAGAACATTTATAATGTGCCTAAAACCCAATTTGAATTTCTGCAGGAGCTGGATAAGCAAATAAGAAGATACAAAAATGTAGAATTGCAGTTTTATAATGAGGTACAGGAAACAAAAAAAGGAGCCAATATTGCATATGTTGTGGTTACTAAGGAAGGAAACATTAAAGAACTCTATGTTAACTTACCCCTTCCTGCTTATTTAAAAGGCTCATATTATCCCCCCTTTATCTTGCCTTCGAATGTAGGCGAATTAGGAGCTTTAGAAAAATTAGTATTGGAAGAGATGGGTATGAAATCTTTGCCTGAAAGCATCACTAAATTAAAATTAAAATATTTTAGCTTTAAACTTAATGATTTGAAAGAATTGCCAGAACTCAATGCTGAACAGCTTGAAGATTTTGACATAAGCTATAATAACCTTACCTGCTTGCCTGATTCAATGTGCAGCAAGGAAGGGCTTGTCAAGCTTTCAAAGCTTTCAAACCACGAATACAGCAATTACTTTAGAACCAATGGGGATGGAGACATAATATTAAATAATAATTACCTTTTCAAAAAAATAGTAACTTATAAATTAGAAAAACAAACAAGCGAATAAGAGTTAATTAAAATTAATTATTCAAGATATCTAATACATTCCTTATGTCTTCGTAGCATTTGATTTCATATTTAGGGATTGAGTCAATCTTTTTTTTGATTTCAGGCTTTAAGTACTGGAAATTAATATGCCCTGTGTAGAAGTCATTGAACATTTGAAGGGTCATTCCCAAGAATTCCTCGTCAGTCTCGTTCAATTTTTTGTTTCTTGCCCTTTTTGCAATATTTCTCATAATCAAGTCTTTTGAATCATTCATTACTATTATTTTTTCAGGATAAACCCATTCATGCTTGCTGTTATTGACAATTGAATAAATCGCCTTTAATTGCTCTGCATTAATCCATCCAATCCTGTAAAATGCTTCAGAGTAAATTATTGCATCAAGGAATGCGAACCTGTCGCTTATGCAATCTGCCCTTGTTTCTGCAACTTTTTTGTTCAATAATATGTTATCAACTAAGATTTTAACCTCTGAAAGGAAGCTGTCATGGCCCATGAAGCTGTTAATCGCGACTTCTCCGAAAACCTTGAAATTGTTGGACAATCTCTTTACAAGAGTTGTCTTGCCAACACCATGGCAACCTATAATTGCTGCTTTGTAAGCCATAACCTTTTGTATTAATTCATTGCTTTAAAATATTTATCACATTTCTTGACAACTATTTTTTTAAAGAAGTAATAACTAGTTTTTAAGAACTTTTTCTGCCTTTATGAAAAGCTTAAATACTTTGCATGATTGTTCTTAAAGCATGATTGAGTGGATAATATTATTATTTGTTGCATTGCTTTTTTCCCCGACATTCTTGTTCATTAACAAGGAGTGGGAGAAAGCAATAATTTTCAGGCTTGGAAAGTTCTCAAGAATGACTGGCTCTGGATTAAATTTTAAAATACCCTTTATTGATAATTACATAAAAGTTGACATGAGATTAATGACTATGGACATCAAAAGGCAGGAAGTAATAACAAAGGATAATATTTCATGCTATGTTGACGCAGTGGTTTTTTACAAAATAATTGATGTAAAAAAAGCAATAATTGGGGTTGGGAATTATTTAAGAAATATTGAGCAGCAATCGCTTGCAGCCTTAAGGGATGTTGTTGGCGAGAAAGAGCTGGATGAATTATTAAGCAAGAAAGAAGTTATTGCAAAATCAATCAAGGATAATGTTGACAAGAAAGTTGACTCTTGGGGAATAGATATTGACCAGGTGAAGCTTCAAAATATTGAATTGCCTGAGTCACTTAAAAGAGTTATGGCAAGGCAAGCAGAAGCTGAAAGGGAGAAAAGGGCAGTTATTATTTCAGCCCAAGGGGAATTAGAAGCTTCAAAGAAGCTTAAACTCGCAGCTGATGAGCTCAACAAAAGCAAGGGAGCCATGCAGCTAAGGGTTCTTTCAACAATCAGCGATGTAAGCCAGGATGAGAGCAATACTTTAGTCTTTGCACTGCCTTGGGAGATGATGCAGGGAAAAGGCGCGGAATTAGCAGCAGCAGGGCTCAGCAAGGGTGCAATGGTTTTTAAAAAGAAGAAACTGCAAAAAGAAGAGGAAGAATAATAATTTTTCTTCTTTTTATTTTTTATTCTAAACAATTAATTTTTTAAAACCAAAAATGATTACTTTTATCTGTTAAGTCGGTGTAGCTCAGACTGGTAGAGCGCTACGCTCATAAGCTAATGATTAAACTTGTGAGCGCTGACTCTTTATTAGGGGATGATGAATATTAGCGTTTAACTAACAAAATAACTAGGGAAACGTAGAGGTCGGGAGTTCAAATCTCCCCACCGACAAATTTTTTAATTTATTTTAAATAAATTAATAAACAATAAAAATATTATAATAAAAATGCTTGATATTATTTTTCAAAACATAATCTTAGGTTTTTCGCTAGCAATTCCAATTGGAGGAGTCACTATTGCTGCAGTCAAATCAGCATTGAAAAACAATTTCAAAACAGCATTCTTAATAATATTGGGTGCAGTATGCGCAGACATAACTTATTTATTATTGGTTTATTTTGGACTCTCAAGCATAATCCAATTTCCTTTTGTTAAAACTATTCTTTATAGTATTGGTGCTTTTATGCTAAGCAGGCTTGCTTATTTAAGCATTAAGGATTATAAGAATTTAAAGCTTGAAGACAAAAAAACAAAGCAGGAAAAAAATTCATTTTTTACAGGCTATTTAATATGCATATCTAATCCTATGACTATTTTTTGGTGGATTGGGGTTTTTGGCTCAATAATCAGCCAAATTCAAGGAAACCTTAATTTAGTAACCTTATTATTAAGCTTAACAATAGAAATAGGAGTTATATTATGGTTTATAATATTGCTAACCTTAATTCATTTTTTCAAGAAAAAATTCCTTAATGATAAAATCCTGAGGTATTTTTCTTTAGCAGCAGGTTTAATATTATTATATTTTGCAGCAAAATTTGGAATTAATGCAGTGATGTCATTATTATAATTTTTCAGCCTTGTCCCAGATGTCATTGATTATTTTGGTCATTGCTTTGCCTAGTGATTTGTTCTTTGCATGGATTGTTGTAAACTCATTATTTTCTTGGACTGAAATAGTCACCAATTCTTCATCGCTGACTAATATTCTCACATTCTCTAAAGGGTAATGCCTTAAGTTTATCCCGAAGTCTTTTAATTCCTTTATCCTTTTTGCATCAGCTTTATTTTTATCCAAGAGCACGAATCTTTTATTCGGTTGCTGGGTCGCATACCTCTGGATTGTTGGGAACCATTTCTCAAGCTTGAAAGCTTCGCTTGTTGCGTAGAACTCTTTTTTGTAATCAAAATGCTCAGCCAAGCATTTGGCGAAATTGTGCTTGCCATTTAACAATGTGATTTCATAATCAGCCTTAGTGCTTTTTTTAAAAAGCTCAGAAAATGAGTTAATCTCTTTCCTTAAACTTTCAACATCGTTTGCTTTTTCATCCAATAGCGTGCTTATTGAATTCTTGGGGTTTCTTGATAAGTATTTCTTGGGCTTTCCGGGAATCACTTCAATTAGTCCCCTGTTTTCCAGCACTTTAAGGGAGTCATAAATCCTTCCAAAAGGGACTTGGCTTTTAGAGCTAATGTTGTAAGCACTCATAGCTCCCTCTTTTAACAAGGCAAGGTAAGACAAGCACTCGTATTTATTAAGCCCTAATTTCCTTAAAAAATCCATCATTACAACCATGTTTAGTTGTAGCAAGTTTATAAATATTATTTTTGCCTTTAATTACTTTTAAGGTGATAAAAATATGAAATTCAATAACTTAGATGAATTAATAAAATTCGAGGACAAAATTGAATGGCACAATGCCGATTCAATAAATTTAAAAGATTACTCAATAACTGGTGATGCAAAAGCGAAGTACAGCAGATTAAAAAACCAGAAATTGGTAGGAATTTATGGCAATAAAATAGTCACTGTAGTGTCGGACCAATTCAGCGAAATAAGCGTAAGGGATATTGCGGAAAAATGCTCAAGTGAATTCGGAAGCGAATACACTGAGAAAACATACAAGGAAGGCATCATTAGGATTTATGAAAAAGGAATAGAGAACGAATTCGGAAAAATTACTCCCTTAGTAGTATATCCATCAAATTTAGGGAATATGGCTGTAAAAATCGGCTTATATCACAATGCAAGAGTTTGCTCAAATGGCTTAATACTTAATGACGGAAAAGTAAGCCAAAGAATAATACACAGATTAAGCGATTTAGAGATTGAAAAAAAATTAATGAATGTCAGCCAAAATTTAGGAAATTTAGTGAACTTAATTGATTCTTCAAGGGAAATTGAATTAAACAAGGGAGTTCAATTGGCAATGATAATTAACTCATTATCATATAATGATAAATTAATCAACAAAGCTTTTGAAAAATACTCTCCAAAAAACAGCACTTTATGGGAAACAGTCCAGACAATAACCTATGTCTCTACTCATGAAACCAAAGAAGGTTATGCTTATGCGTCAAATGCAGGGGATTTGATAATAAGCAAATCAATAAACTCTAAAGATATTGTAAGCGCAGCAAGCTACGCTTATTCTAGGTTAATATGCGGAGAAAAGCTTCCAAGCACCAAAGAGCTTTTGATGCTGGCAAAAGAAAGGCTGAATGAGGCAATAATTCAATGAAGTTCACAAAAGAAAAAGTATTGTTTCTCAATGACTTGCTCAATGATGTAAAAAATGAAAAGGATGAAGTCATTGAGGTAATCAAGGGATTTTGCCCAAAAAAAATAGTTGACTGCGATCCAAACATTGAATCAAGCCCTGATGCCAAAGCTTGCGAATACTTCACATTATGCAATGTTTTATGCAGCTATTCATTGATGGATGATGAGGAAAGGAAGGAGCTTGATGAAAACTTTGAAGTATTGTACTCAGCAATTAAAAAAAGGAAAAAAACTGATGACTCAATGTATATGTAAAGCTTTATTAATAATTATTAATTTTTAATAACTCATGAATAAAGCCAACTTTTTTTTAGTATTTTTTGCATTAATCTTATCCTTTGAGTTCCTAAACATAATGGCTTTTGTTGTATCAAAGCAACTGTTTGTGAACAATTTAGAATTGAATGACTTTAAAATCTTTCTGCTTGAAGCAGTAATCTTCGGATTCATTTCATATTATTCGGTGAAAAAGAAAAAATGATAGTTGTTATCCTAGGCTTAATTGATATCTTGGCCGCAATTTTCTGCATCTTCAATTTTAACATGAATTTATCCTTAATATTTGCTTCAATTTTATTGCTTAAAGGATTATATTCTTTAATAATGGCAGCTAACCTTTTTGATCCTTTAGGATTAATTGATGTAGTGGCTTCAGCAGCATTTTTCATAACATTAATAGGCATACCTTTGGGATTGTTTTTGAATTTCGCATTCATAATAGTTTTATTAAAAGGGTTGTCAAGCTTTGTTAAATTATAAATCGGGCTTGTGGTCCAACGGTAGGGTTCCTGCCTGGCAGGCAGGGGGTCCGGGTTCAATTCCCGGCAAGTCCAAAAAGTATTATGCTTACTTGAAATTAGTTAAAAGGAATTTTTCGAACTCTTCATAATCATAGCCCATTATCTCAAATTTTTCTTTTTCCTTATTGTCCAAAAATTTCTGCAAATTAGGCAAAGGCTTTGGCTCAAACCCTAACAATGAATTAATCTTTTCAGGGAACTTTGCAGGATGAGCAGTCTCATGCGCAATAATTGCAAAATCTTTATCAACATTCTCTGAAAACTTCAGCATCTCAGCAACAGCAACAGCACCATGAGGCTCAAGTAATGTGTTAAAATCATTGTAAACTTTTTTTATTACCTCATCAACTTCGTTTTCGCTGATTACATTAGCCATTAAGATATCATTATGCAACTCGTTAAAATTAAGATTCTTTGACAGTATATGCTCTTTGTTTAATTTGCCGCCATACATATATGCTATCCTTCTCATATTGCTAGGTTTTGTTACTGACATAGCGCTTGATGAGCAATTAGCGCTTTTTTTAACAGAAACATTTCCTGTCTCTAAAAACTCTGGAAAATATGAATTAGCATTTGTTCCTGTAATGAATTTAACAGGAAGGCCCATATTTTTGGAGATTAATCCTGCAGTCAAGTTGCCAAAGTTACCGCTTGGAACACTGAAAACAATATTGTTGTGTTCATAAGATTTTAAGAAACTATCAAAATAATAAATCATTTGAGGCAGCAATCTCCCTATATTTATTGAGTTAGCACTGCCAAGCAATAATTTCCCTTCTAATTGCGAAAACGCTTTTGTCACCAAGTCCTGGCAAGCGTCAAAATTGCCCTTTATTGCAATAGGATAAATATTCTCTCCAAGAGTTGTCATCTGCAGCCTTTGATTTATAGAAATATCTTTTTCAGGAAACAAAACAACAACATCCACATTTTTAAAACCAAAATAAGCATTAGCCACAGCGCTCCCAGTGTCGCCGCTAGTTGCGGTTAATATTTGCAGCTTTTTGCTTTTTTCCGATTTTGAAATATAATAATCCATTAAAGCAGCCATTAACACAGCAGCATTGTCTTTAAAACTAGCAGTTGGACCCCTGTCAAGCCTTAAGATATATTGATTATCTTGTAATTTTTCAACAGGATGCTCAAAAGTGTAGACTTTTTTGCATATAGAAACAAGGTCTTTGTAAGGAATATCAGTTATGAATTTTTCCATAATAGTTGCAGCCACTTCATAATAGTTTCTTCCTTTTAACTCTAGGATTTCATCTAATGAAACCTTTGGGAACGAATCAGGAAAGTATAATTCCCCATTTTCAGGCTGACCTTTGAATAAAGCTGTCTTAAAATCCACTTTTTTCACTGAATCATCAAAAGTATTAGCGTAAACAACATTTTTTTCCATACCTTTTTTTAAAATTTTAAGGTTTTTAAACCTAATTCACTACTCCTTAATTATTTTTTTCCTAGGTCTGATAATAAATTCATATAAATAAATTTAAAAACAATAGAAAATCTAATTTTATTTACCGCTTCAGTAGCTCACCGGTAGAGCGCTTGCCTTGTAAGCAAGAGGTCGGGAGTTCAATTCTCCCCTGAAGCTATAAAACTTAAAATATCCTGTATGATAACAATCTTATTTTTCATGAATAAAAATATTGTCAATCTCAAAGGCTTTTTCAAGCAATAATCTTTGAAAAAGAGCGCGCTCATTATAATCTCCCATTATTGAGTAGCTGTAATCATGATATGTGTGATCAGATTTTACTCCTATTTTTCCATTTAAAATATCAGCATCCAATTTAGCGATATCAAAGGCGAAGTCTTTAAACGTTTTACCATTTTTTTCATCATCTTTCAAATAATAAAATTCCAATATTTTTTGATTGCCATACTCGTGATACCTAATAGTGTTTCTTGCGCATGTAACTCTATCCTTATAGCTTAACTTGCAAATCTGTTTATTAACTGATGCTGTAAACTCATTGTCATAATCTTTTTCTAATCCTGCATTAGTAATGTAATCTGTAAAAACTTCCATAACTAAAGAATCAATTTCTTTAAAAGACATAAGATTTTGTAGTATATCTTCTAAATTGCTTACCCTGTTTTCTTCTCCAAACTGAACTTCCATATTTATGAAATTAAAACATTGTATTTTTAAACTTTTTCTTTATTAGTTATAATATTTTAAATACAGGAGTTCAACACTTATTTTTTATTCAAGTTTTTTTAAAAAGTTTGATGGGAAACTTTTATGTTCTATGGCTTCATTTGCGCAAATCAATTCATGCCTTGATAGCCTTTTCATCAATAAATCAACAACTTCCATGATTGAATACATTTTTCCTTCTGCCATATTAATCTTATAAAATTTGCCAAATTCATCAAATGCGAAATTAACAGGGGAGTAATTTTTCTGCAGCACTTGTACATCATCAATGAAACTTGTCAAATAATCAAAAGATTTTTGGAAAGTTAACTCATTAGTTTTTTCGCTTTTAATCAGGCAAGCTTTGTCAAAAGAACCATTTGTTATAACCTTTTTTTTGTACAAATAATCAAGCATTTGGCTTAAATGAATTCTTTTATCAAAATCTAAGTGGGCGACAATTTGGACCTCCTTTTGCTTCAAATACACCCCTAAACATGAAAAAATATACAGGGTTCCAACAGGTTTATCATTTAAATGACTGTAGGCAAACCCTGCCTGAGGAGCAAACAAGCAGCCTTTTTTGACTAATTCCTCATAGTTAACAATTTTTTCAATCATGAGATTTAAGAATAACTATTTCTGTTTTTAAACATTATTAATATTTATAAAATAAGGCAATATTGGTTTAATTACTATGAAAGTTGACCCTTGGAATGTATCTGGAGAGATTGACTATGATAAATTAATCAAAGAGTTCGGGACTGAAAAGATTGACAATAAATTATTGGACAGAATCAAGAAGCACACAGGAGAACTTCACCACTTCCTGAAAAGAGGCATATTTTTCTCGCACCGTGACATGAACTGGGTATTAAATGAGTACGAGAAAGGCAACAAGTTTTACTTATACACTGGAAGGGGGCCTTCAGCGGATATGCATTTAGGGCATTTTATTCCTCTTATGTTTACCAAGTGGCTTCAGGATAAATTCGGAGTTGAATTATTGATTCAGTTCACTGATGATGAGAAATTTTTGTTTAAAGATTCTTTGAACTTTAAGGATGTTGAAAATTATACTTATGAGAACATGCTTGACATTATTGCAATGGGATTTAATCCTAAAAAAACAAAGTTTTTGGTTGACACAAAATATATTGATAAAATGTATAAACCTGCATGCATGATTGCGAAAAAAATCACTTTCTCAACAGTTAAAGCAGTTTTCGGCTTTGACAACAGCTACAACATTGGGCAAATTTTTTACACAGCAATGCAGTCAGTTCCGGCAATGTTACCCTCTTATCTTGCTAAGAAAAATATTCCATGCTTAATACCTTATGCTATTGACCAGGATCCTCATTTCAGAATAACAAGGGATGTCTTGCCAAAGCTCGGCTACTTTAAGCCTGCAGCAATTCACTCAGTTTTTCTTCCTCCCCTTACAGGTCCAAGAGGAAAAATGAGCGCAAGCGACAAGTCAAGCGCGATTTATTTAACCGACAATGAGAAAACAGTAAAAAATAAAGTCATGAAATATGCTTATAGCGGAGGAAAAGAGACTGTTGAGGAGCACAGAAGGCTCGGAGGCAATCCTGACATTGATGTAAGCTATCAATGGCTAAGATTCTTCGAAGAAGATGATATTAAACTAAAAAAATATTATGATGAATACAAAAGCGGAAAAATGCTTACAGGAGAATTAAAGCAAATACTTGTTGATAAATTAAGCAAGATTTTAAGCGAGCATCAAGAAAGAAGAAAGAAATCAAAAGATTTGCTTAAAGAGTTCATGCCTGATCTTTAAACTTCAATAACTCAGCAGATATTTTTTCTTTTTCATCAACAATTTCCCTAACTCTTTTGGTGAAAAGCTTAACAGACTCAATATCTTTTCTTTCATTTATTGATTTCATCATGGCTTCAACTTCTAAAGTCAGTTCATTAACCTTGTTAAGCAGCGCTTTTTTTTGTCTGCCCTTTTCATTAAAGCTTCTTTTAACAGGCAAAGTGATAATCTTCAACTCATCCCTGATGCTTTCAAGCGATTCAATTAAATTATTCTTCTTTCTTTCTTTTATTAATGAATTAACATCCATGAGTCTTCATCCTTTTTTTCAGTTTTTTAACATAAACCTTCAATTCTTTCAGGTTTTCATCAAAAGTTTTTTCTTCATCATAAACTTCTGCAATTTTTTTGGCAAATAATCCTCCAAGAATCAACAATATTGTAAGCCTTAACCAATTCCGTGTGGCTTTTGACTCATCTAGGGCATTAATAACGTTTTTTATTTTTTGCCTGCTGATTTTTCCTTCCTTCATTTTTTTAACCAAATTTCTTACAATTGCCTTTGATTTTTTTGACAATTTAAACAGCAAAGGTTTGGCTTTTAAGATGAATTTTTTTGCATCAAACATGAATAATTAATAAGATATTATTATTTATAAATCCTGATGTATTTACTATTTAATTATGATAGACTTTCTTTATTCGCTAAACAAGGCACTAAAAGAGGAAAGTGATCTTTATATCTCCTACAGAAAGAGAAATAACTACTTGGAAGTCAAAGTTTTTGATTTCAAAAAAAGAGGGATAAACATGGCAAAAATTTATTTAAACAACCATTTGGAAGGTTACACAAACAGCAAAGGAGAATTATTAATCAATCATAAAATTCCAAAAAAAGCGGTTTTAAAGGCTGAATTGGGCATTTATCTTGCAAAGAGGGAAATAATACCTTAATAGTGAATACAAATATTTAAAAGCAAAAAAAAATATTAATTTTAATATGATATGCAACAAATGTGGCAATGAAATGACCCCTATTGGGTTTATTAATCTTCAAGATGATTATGCTGAAAAAGAGGAGATTTTTTCTAATGTCATTGAAAAATTTAAATGCACAAAATGTGAGGAAGTAATAGAGCTTAGAAAAAAATTAAACTAGCTCTTTTATGTTATTCTTCCAAACTATGAAATCATCATACTCAGGGTATTTTGAATAAAGCTTCTTCAATTTATCAATTCTTGAGTTGAACCTCAATACTTTTGAAACTAACTTTGGCTTTAAAATCATTGAAAAAATCAATGAACTTTTGCTAATTTCACTAGTAAGAGGTTTTATAATCCACTCATTCAAATTGCCTGAATCAAACAAGTAACCCATCTCTTCTTCGCTCAGCTCAATTATCAAGTTTTTAATTTCACTGAAAAAATTAAGCTTGTAGCCATATTTTCTCATAAATGAAATATTATAATTCCACAAATCATTTGTGTAGATTTCGTTCAAAGAAAAAGCATCATTTAACTCTTTGCATACTGAAACGCAAGCATTAATTTTAAGGTTGGAATCCTCATTCAAGAAAGGGTTAAGCTGGAAAGCACTTGAGCCAACAAGCAAAAAGTTTTGGTAGCAGAAACCGAAAAAAGGATTAATAATTGAATATTCTCCTTTCTTTGAATCTAACACTTTGCAATTGCCAAAATTCTTTTCCTTATATTCCTGCAAGTACTTGACAGGGTCTATTATTTTATCAAACAAGTTCAACCTTAAGACTGCTTTGCCGTTATTTTTTGGAATTATTGAAAAAAATCCGGAATCTTTCTTTTCAGGCTCAATTATGAAACTCAATCCATGGGCATCAATATCTGTGACAAGCTCTTCATAATAAGGGTACATCAATTTTTCATCAACAAATTTTGAAAAATAAGAATTATCCTTAAGCATTATCCTTGCTGCTGACTTAGTTTCAGAGGCATCAATTATTATCTTAGCCTTTAGCTCTTCAACATTTGAAGATTTAATCTTTGCGCCAATAATCCTTTTATTGTCAGTTAATAAGTCAATGAATTCAGTCTTTTCAAAAAAGCTGACATTGTCAAGCTCTATAATTTTACCAATAATGTAATATAGCAGCATTTTCTCATTAATTAAATAAGATTTTGATTCAATCATCTCTTGCTTTTCCCCAAAAATTACATTAAAAGAATCAAAACTGTTCTCAATGAACTTGGAAGGTATCCTTATTTTAAAAAAATCCTTAAGCAGGTCAACATTTTTATCGCTTAAAACAATGCTTTTATCCTCATCGCTAATTTTTTTAATTGGGTTTAGCTCAACAACTGCCACTTTTTTGCCGTTTAATGCAAAATAATGCGCTATGCATAACCCTTCAAAGCTTGCGCCAATAATCAATAAATCATAGTCATTTTCCATGCTTTTAGTAATAAAAACAATATTCTTAAATATTTCTTTACTATAAATACCTTTATGGTATTAAAAGCATTATGGCCTGATAGGGCAGTGTTAGTGGAGGATGATAGCATAAAAATCTTAGTTATCTCTGATTTGCACCTCTCTGATGAGGATGATTTAGTCCATGATTTGATAAAAAAAGCCAAGAATTTGGTGAAAAAGTATAAGCCTAAAATACTAATAGTGAATGGAGACATGCTTAATTTTCACTTAGGAGGCCAAAGCTTGGATTTGTTTGATTTTGAGCTTTCAAAAACAGTGACTGTTGAGTTAATGCAGGGAAATCATGAGCCTGAATTCTTTGAGCCAGTTCTAGTTACAACTAATTATTGTTTTTGCCATGGAGACATTGACTACTTGATTGACAAAAATTTAGTATTAGGACACACGCATCCATTCTATAAAGGAAAGCCCGTTTTCTTAAAAGGCACTCTTAAAAATGGAAAAGAATTCATAATCTTGCCGCCTTTCAATGAGGCATGCATGGGCCCGGATGTTTATAAAAACAAGAATGAACTATTAGGGTTCATATTCCAGGAAAAATTAGCAAAAAATTGCGAAATAATTGACTTAACAGGCAAGAAATTGCTTGAATTAAAATTTTGAAAACTTTTATAAAACTCAACATTGTTTTTTAATACTATTATGGTAAAGCAGGACAGTACTTATGAAAAAATCACTCCTAAGGAAAATTACAGCGATTGGTACAATGATGTATTAAGCGCTGCAGGAATATTAGATTTCTCATATGATTTGAAAGGAATGTTTGTATGGCTTCCATATGGATTAAGATTAATGGATTCTTTGATAAAGAAATGGGATGAATTATTTGAAAAGAACGGAATACAAAAAGCGTATTTTCCGCAAATTGTTCCAATAAATTACTGCGAAATCAATGAATCTTGGTGGGAAGGATTCAAAGATGAAGGCTATAAAGTTGTGGCTGGCTCTGACAACAAAGTCCAAGGAGCTCTCAGGCCAACAGGCGAGCCAGCAATTTATCCAATGTATTCAAGATGGGTCAGAAGCAAGAATGATTTGCCAATCAAGATGTACGAAACAGTAAGCAGCTTCAGGTATGAAACCAAGCAAACAAGGCCCCTAATAAGAGACAGGGAGATTACTAACTGGTTTGAAATTCACACAGTTCATGCAACAAAATCTGAAGCAGAGCATGAACTAAGCAATCATGTTAAAATAATGAATTATTTGTATGAAGAAATGCTTGCATTGCCGGCATTCATGGTCAATAAGCCAATATGGGACTGCTTTCCAGGCTCAGTTGGAGCATACGAATTCTACTCACTAATGCCTGATGGGAAAGTGATGGAAAACGGAAGCGCAAACAATTTAGGGCAAGCATATGCCAAAAAATTTGAAATAAAATACAAGAATGAAAAAGGAACAGATGAATATGCATGGATGCTATGCACTGGAAATGGGGCAAGATTCTTAGCTGCAGCAATCTCTGAATTCGGGGATGAATTAGGCTTAATCCTTCCACCAAAAATAGCGCCAATACAAGTAATGCTTATACCAATAGTTTTCAAAGGAAAAGAAAAAATCGTTTTTGATGAGATTGAAAAAATAAAAGAAGAACTATCAAAGCAAAAAATAAGGTTCGAAGTTGATTCTAGGGAAATAAGCCCCGGAAGAAAATATTATGACTCTGAAGTAAAAGGAGTGCCAATAAGGATTGAAGTAGGTCCAAGAGATATTGAAAGCAAGAACTACCCTTTAACTGCCAGGTTTGGAAATGAAAAGCTTAAAATAAAATTTGGCGAATTAAAAAACTTAACCAAAGTGCTTGAGAATATTCATTCTAAAATGCTTAAAGCTTCAAGCAAGAGACTAAATGAATCAATAATTTATGCCAATTCTTCAAAAGACCTAATAAATGTAATTGAGTCAAAAAAAATTGCAAAGGTTTATTGGTGCGGCAATAAAAACTGCTATGACAAAATAGTTGGATTAGGAGAAGGCTATGAAGGTTTTGGAACAAGCACTGATTCAAAAGGAACAGGCAAATGCTTGAACTGCTCAAAGCCAAGCCATGAGGAATTATTCGTTGCAAAATCTTACTAACACCATGAAAAAAGACACTTTAAACAAGGAATTAGATATTGAAGAGCTGCTAAAAGAAACTTATATTGTGTATAAAAAAAACTTCAAAGAACTACTAATACCTTTGTTAATATATTTTCCAGCAATAATGATTTTTGCAGTAGTGATTTCTTTTTTAATCCTTTTATCAGACTCAGTTTATAGCTATTTTATCTTAGTAGCAGTATTTTTCATAGTCTTATTAACCTCGCTTTTTTTGTCATTGTATATTTTTTCAGTAATAAACAATTACTATGAAAATAATCCTTTAAACGTGAAGCAGGTTGTAAAGCAGGTTCTTTCTAAGCTACCAAAATCATTACTCACAAGCATTATAATGGTTTTATTAATTTCTGCACCTTTCATAATCACTATGCTGCTTTCATTAATAAGCGGAGCTTTCATGATTTTATTAATTCCTTCACTGTTTTTAATGATAAAAAATACTTATTACTGGTTTTTTTCAATTTACATCCCTCTTGTTAACAATAAATCAGGGATTAATGCAATAAAATTCAGCAAAGAGTTGGTAAAGAACAAGTGGTGGAAAACAGCACTTAAGATCTTCATATTTTCAACAATTGCTTCATTAAGCTCCATGATTTTAAGCGGATTTTCCATGGCATTAATATTAACGATTCCCGCAATGCTGTTAACTATACCAGTGTCTGGTTATTGCATGACTGGATATTCAATACTTCTCTTGAACTATCTCCGCACAAAAAACTAATCAAAACCTTATTAAATAATCAGAAAATATTTTTTAATTAATGAATGTCCACTTTTTATTCGCATTAGGAGCATTGTTTTTGCTTCAGTCAATCCTAATAATCTCAAAAATTCCAATTAAGCAAGACAATATTGACAAGAAAAAAAGGCTGCATTGGACAACATTGACTTTATTTATTTGCCAATGGCTAATGACAATAACTTGTTTAATAGATTCATTGCTTTACACAAAAATAAGCACTTATTATAACTTAATAGGATTAGCTTTGGTATTAATAAGTGTTTTAATAACTTACCTTGCATTCAAAGCATTAGGTGATAATTATTCAATTCAAATAAGGATAAGAAAAGGACACACTTTGGTAAAAACTAGTGTGTATAAGTATATAAGAAACCCAATGGACTTGGCTGAAATATTATTCATGATTGGACTTCCAATGCTTTCATCATCAATGATTTCGCTCCTTTTTTTAATACCTTTTATCCCCATAATGATATTAAAGATTAACTTTGAAGAATTATTATTATCTAAAGAGCTGAAAGGATACAAAGAATACATGAAAAAAACCAAGAGATTGCTGCCTTTTATATACTGAATAAAACACTTTTTGTACAAGACAATAATTTTTATAATACCTTGATTTTAATAATATTTATGAAACAAACACTAAATAACTTAATGAAGGCTTTTATTGGAGAAAGCCAAGCAAGAAACAGGTATTCTTTCTTTGCAAGCACAGCAAAAAAGGAAGGCTATGAACAAATAGCTGAAATATTCTTAATAACAGCAGATAATGAAAGAGAGCACGCGAGCTGGTTTTACAAAATGCTAATAGAGCTTAAAAAAAAGGAAGGAATAAAGGATGAAGAAATGAGTGTAGAAACAGGAGGGCCAGTAATCAGAAGCACAACTCTTGAAAACTTAAAAAATGCAGTAAAAGGAGAGCATCATGAATACTCTGAACTGTACCCTGAATTCGCTGACACTGCTGAAAAAGAAGGGCTCAAAGAGATAGCTTTAAGAATAAGGGCTATAATGAAATCTGAAGAGCATCATGAAGAAAGATACAAAAAATTAATAGAGCAATTGGAAGCAGGAACATTTTTCAAAAAATCTGAAAAGATTTGGTGGGTATGCAGGGAATGCGGATACGCTCACTTTGGCAAAGAGCCTCCAATGGAATGCCCTAGCTGCGGGCACGCAAAAGCGTTCTACCAAAGAAAATGCGAGGAATACTAAAATGACTAAATTGAATGAAGTCTATAAATGCAATGTATGCGGAAACATAGTAGAACTAGTGCATGCATCAACAGGAACTCTTGTATGCTGCGGCCAGCCCATGGAACTATTAAAAGAAAAAACCTTGAAAGATGAAGGGAAAGAAAAGCATGTTCCAGTGGTTGAAATAAAAAACGGCAAAGTAATTGTAAAAATTGGCTCAACACCTCACCCTATGGAGGAGAAACATTACATTGAATGGATAGAAATAATAGCTGACAAAAAATCTTACAAGCAATACTTGAAGCCCGGACAAAAGCCTGAAGCGGAATTTTTTATAACTGCAAGCAACATTATTGTAAGAGAATACTGTAATGTTCATGGATTATGGAAATCCTGAACTTTTTTTTATAATTTCAACTTTAAATTTATTATTCTTTAATTTTAAAAAAGCATAATTTCCATCATGAGCATAGCCAGCATTAACCACTAATGTAGTTCCCAGCATTTTTTTGCCCTGATTCTCATGCATGTGCCCGCAGACCATTATTTCAGGCGCGTATTTTTTAACATATTTTGTCATTATATTATCCCCATAATGCTCTCCGTAAGCAAAGCTTTTCTTGTTCCTCACTAAATCAAGAACTCCGCTAGGAGGGTCATGTGTTAAAAAAATGTTGAACTCTTTCTTGTTCGTTTTCTTGAAAAGCTTTGTCAAGCGACTATTCCACATTTTCTTGAATTTATTGCTCTTATGGTGCCTGCTGAAAGAATCGCTAAATCCAATAATGCTAACTCCATTAAATTTAACAATTTTATTAGTCAATAAATGAATATTGGAGTATTTTTCAATAACCTTGTTTAATGAAATAATATGTGGGAAATACTTAATAGATTTTATTGTCAAATAATCATAGTCATGGTTGCCATAAACAAAGAAAACAGGCTTATTCCATTTATTAAGCCATTCAAGTAGTATTGTTTGGCTTTCCAAGGCTTTCTTATACAATTGCACATACTTCTTCTTGTTTATAAGCTCATGCAATTCTTTGCCCTCATGAATTTCTTTTGAATACTTAAACGCCAAATGAGTTAATTCCTTGCTATAAGGCAAATCTCCAGTGCATAAGATTGCATCAAACTTTTCATGCCCCTTTTTTAGCTTGGGAGTTTTTCCATGAAAATCGCCTATTAAAAGCAGATTCATGTTTTCAAAAATTTTCATAAACAACCTTCTTTAATTCTTTCTTTTCAATTTCATATTTCAATTTCTTGTGAATCTTAATCTCTTCATTGAATTTTTTTATAGTTTCAAGCATTGATTTCTTAGTTTCCTCAATTAAGCCAAGCAAGAACTCAATATCGCTTGATTTGTAGTATTTTTTGCAAATCAGGCACTTCTCGCTCTTGGCATCAGAGCCCCATTCAACAATTATTTCAAACTCTCCATTCCTGTTTTTCTTGAACCAGAACGGAAACAATCTGCACATCATAGGCCTGTACTCATAAATCATGCATCCCGACTTTCTTTTAAAAGGGCACTTGCCAGTGCCATACATATACAAAAACTTATTGTTAAACCCCAAATCCTTAAAGTAATTATCGCTTTCTTTTTTCATGTCATCATCCTCAACTTTTATTATCTTAGAAAAATCATCAATTTCGTATTTAGTGTTTTTTATAATCCTGTTAACATCGCTTAAAGTGATCAAGAATCCAGGATAATTAATGAAAGGGGAGGTGCAGCAGTCAATTGAGCCATACATTTTATTGTTGCATTTCTGGCAAAGTTCAGGAATCATAAAATAATAATTAAAACTAATCATTTAATAAGTTTTTTACTAGTCTGAATCAATATTTATTTTTTTAATAGCTCTAAAACATCAATTGCTTTATTATACTCTAAATTTGAGATGTATTGCTTTGCAATACTTGTTGCTAACTGAACAAAATATTCTTTACTGATTTTCTTGCTGCTATAATAACTCTTTGCAGTTTCTAATTTCTCATCAGCATCCGAAATCTTGCTGAAAACCTCCTCAATGCTCATGATAAATACTATAAACGAGCTTGGTTAAAAATATTTTGAAAAACTAATTATCTTCTCCGCATAAAATACTATAGCCTTAAGTATAGAATCAAAAGCTAATTAATCATTGTATCAAAAAACGTTATTGTTTTTGTATCTTTTTGTCTGTTCAGCTTTTTCTAGCTCTTCTTTATAAAGCTTCATCTGCTCAGCCAGCATAATATCCTCAGGAGTAATATAACTTTTAGGGTCATATTTCTTAAAATCTTTGCCTATTATACATTTGCAGATCTCATTAAGATTAAGTTTAGTTCTCTGTTTCATGCTTTTTTCTAGGTAATTATCTAGGCTGTTCATGAGTTAAAAAGAGCTTTTTTTGTTTAAAAAACTTAAGAAAAAGTGATTTATTAAGCTAACCAATTAAAACCAAAACATTTATATATTAAGATATATCATAGTATATCAAGGTGTTATATGGTAAAAATACAATTAGACTTGTCAAAAGAAGAGGACAAAATTGTAGAAGTTTACAAAATAGTTAATAATTTAAAAACAAAACAGGAAGCAATCAAAAAAATGTTAGCTTATTTTAAAGCAACCATAACACCTGATAATGTGAAAAAAGAGGAGTATTTCAAATGATGGATATAACAGGAAAAAAAGATGCTATGTATCTAAAAAAAAGATATCAAGAAAAACTAAATCAACAACATAAAGTAATAGGAGACAAAAGACATTTTGTTTATAAAATGAATCATAAGTTAAAATCTGCACTTGGTGATATTCAAAAATTTGCTTCAGACATTGAAGCTAATCAAGAAGAAAGGGCAAATTTATACAACAGTTTACAAAATATGCTATCAAAAGAAACAGATTTTGAAGAAAAAATGTTAAAACTCTCTCAAAAAGGTAAAAAAGTAAAATCTATTATTATAAATCAAAAATTTAAAGATTCAGACATAGAAGAAGCAAGATATGATACTATGAGAGAATATCTTGAAAAATATCCAAAATATGCATCTAAAAGTAGTTTTAGTGAAATAATAGAACAAATTAAAAAAATAGAATCAGGAATTAAAAAAACAAAAACAGATATGAATAAAGCAGTTTCAGATGCACTGAAAGAAATATCTTATTTTCCAAGAAATATTTTGGAATTCAGAGATATTGTAAAAAAATATCAAGATATTTTAAAAGAAGGCAAGGAAAAAACAGAAAATAATAGATATGTAAAAAGTTTTTTATTCAAATTATTATCCGAAGAAGAAAAACAAAAAATGCTTATAGATACTATTAATCACAATCCAGAACATTTTGAAACAAGTATTAACCAAATAGAGAAAGAATTCAAGAAAGCAGAAGAAGAAATTATAACATTAAAAAAAAAATTTAATATTTAAAAAATAAACTTTATTATTATTAGTTCTCTCCCATTTTTAATGATTTTGGATTAAGAATTAAAATAGTTAGCCCTGCCAGGATTCGAACCTGGGTTCGATGGTTCAGAGCCATCAGTCCTTAACCACTAGACTACAGGGCTATTTAGATATCTATTAGTATGTTTTATGTTATTAAATGTTATTGTTTTTATATATTTTTTTATTTCATTTTGTCTCGAAATAAAAAAATGAGAATTAGTTATTATTTTTGAAGGGTTAAATCCTAATTGTATTAAACCTTCTCTAGTATCATTTAATAACTTTATTGAGTGATTTTTAAATCCAATTCTTAATAAATTTGGATTTTTATTAGACATTTTAAAAATACTTCCATCTGTGTCAATTAAACCTCTTATACAAGGTTTAAGAAATTCATTTTCATTCATTATCCATTCTGGAATTCCTATATTATTTTTTACTTTATTTCCTCTTTTTAAACCGAATTCTTCTAATTTTAATATTAATTCTTTACTATAAACACTTACAAGCATTTCATGAGTTTTTATTTCAATATTTGATTTAATATTAAATAATTTATCAATTAAAGGTTTAACAAAATTAATTAAATAATCTTTTTCTAATATTAAGTGTCCTGCAATTTTAACAGAATAAGAACCTATTGAATTAAAATATAAACAACCATCTCCTAATATTATACCTATTAATTCTGCAAGTTCTTTAGATTTGTTAATTTTTTTAATTATTTTCAAATTTCCTTTTGAATTTATTCCTCCAATTTTTTTACCCCAATTATCATTTATTTTTTTATCTATAAAAACTGAATAATTAAGATTAGTAATTTTAATTAATTTATTAAATATTTTTTCATCCAATGTTCTTTTTTCGTTAAATAATTCGTTTCTTAAGTAATCTTGATTAATGGTTAATTTTGTAGCAAGATTTTTCCAAGTATTAATATTTTTAGCAATTCTAATAAGTTTTTTTTGTTTTCCTTTTATAAGTTTAATTCTCATAAAATAGTAATTATTTGTTTTGTTAAGTTATTTTAGATAAAAGTTCCTTTATTTCTTCATGGCAGTTGATAAGTCAATGTAGTACTTGCCCTCTCCTGCCTGAATAATCACTGGCTTTCCGCGCATTAATCTCCCAATATCGATTTCGTATTTGCCTGGTCCTAAAACCCTAATAGTTTCTAGGTCAAGAATAACTGGCTCAGTGCTCTTTAGCTCAGGAATAAGGCTTCTAATGTCCTGCTCCATCTTTTCAACATCCTCTTTTTTTAGCTTTTCAATAAAATCACTCTTCAGCTTCTCTTTTTTAATAAAAAAGAAGAATTTTGCATTGCAATTGCTGCATCCTGTGAGCAACTCCTTGCTCGCATCGTCATAAACTTTCCCGCATTTAACGCATTGGTGAGGCATAAATAATTGTAATGCTCAACTGCTTTAAAAATTATCCCCTAAAAGAATATTTAAAAAAGAATAAAGATAACAATTACCTTAATGGAATCAAGCGAATTAATCAAAAAATACCTAAACTTTTTTGAAAAAAAAGGGCATATTATACTAAAAAGCGAGCCCTTAATACCTGAAAACAATGCCTCAGTGCTTTTTACAACAGCAGGAATGTTCCCTCTCACCCCTTATTTAATGGGCCAGCCCCACCCTTTAGGAAAAAGACTGACAAATGTTCAAAAATGCATAAGAACAAATGATATTGATGATGTTGGAGATAATACTCATAACACTTTTTTTGAAATGCTAGGCAACTGGAGCTTAGGGGATTATTTCAAGCAAGAATCCTTGGCATGGAGCTTTGAATTTTTGACAAAGGAACTAAGAATACCTAAAGAAAAGCTGAGCGTCACAGTTTTTGAAGGCAACAAAGATGCTTCACGGGATGAGGAGTCAATAAATATTTGGCTGAAACTAGGGTTGCCAAAAGAAAAGATTTTTGCGCTACCTAAAGAGGATAATTGGTGGGAATTAGAGACAGGGCCATGCGGACCTGACAGCGAAATCTTCTTTGACACGGGAAAAACTGCTTGCTCAAAAGACTGCAAGCCAGGATGTAAATGCGGAAAATATGTTGAAATATGGAACAATGTCTTCATGCAGTATAACAAGGTCAGGGAAGGAGTTTATGTTCCATTGTCCAGCAGGAATGTTGACACTGGAATGGGTGTTGAAAGAACTACAGCAATGCTGTCAGGCAAGAAATCAGTCTACGAAACCGACCTATTCGTTCCATTAATGGAGACTGTGAAAGAAGACGCAAAAAATTATAATGAAAAATCTGCAAGAATAATCGCTGACCACATAAAGGCAGCAACAATGATTTTAGGGGATGAAAGAGGAGTCACTCCCTCAAAAGTTGACCAAGGCTATATTTTAAGAAGGCTTATTAGGAGGGCTATTAGGCATGCAAGAACAATAGGGCTAGACTATAATTCTTTTGAGGCATTGGCAAAAAAAACAATAGGGATTTACTCTAAAAGATATCCTATCTTAATAAAAAAACAAGAACTAATTCTTAATGAGCTAAAGAAAGAATATGATAGATTCAATGAAACATTGGAAAAAGGGATAAAAGAGTTTGAAAAAGTTTCATCAAATGAGTTGTCAGGAAAAACTGCATTCTTACTATTTCAATCATATGGTTTTCCAATAGAAATAACCAAAGAACTGGCAAAAGAGAAAGGCATTAATGTTGATGAATCAGGATTTAATGAGGAGCTAAAGAAGCATCAGGAGCTTTCAAAGCTGGGAGCTGAGCAGAAATTCAAGGGAGGATTAAGCAATGTTTCAGAGCAGACAACTAAGCTGCACACTGCCACGCATTTGCTAGCACAAGCATTAAGGGAAGCGGTTGATAAGAATATTAAGCAGAAAGGCTCAAACATCACTCCTGAAAGGCTGAGATTTGATTTTAATCTGGATAGAAAAATGACTGCAAAAGAGCTGAAAAAAGTTGAAGAGTTAGTGAATGAAATAATAAATAACTCCCTTGAGGTTAAAAAAAATGAAATGAGCTTTGAAGACGCCAAGAGTTCAGGAGCGCAAGCAGAGTTCGAAGGCAAGTATGGGCAAAAAGTATTCGTTTATTCTATAGGTGATTTTTCTAAAGAGGTTTGCGGAGGGCCGCACGTCTCTAACACTAAAGAGCTGGGAAGATTCAGGATACTTAAGGAAGAAGGGATTGCAGCAGGAGTCAGAAGGATTAAGGCAGTCCTTGAATAAGTTCATCAAGGCTTACTTCCTTAATTTTTAAATCAGGTATTTAGCATTATAAGTTTTTAGCTGCACACAAACATTTATTTACAATATGGCAAATAAATAGCTTTTTTAATAGACTTACTTATATTTCAATCATGCTTACTAACCTTGAAAATAAGATTTTATGGATGATAGGTTATGTTGATTATGAAGCTTTTGATTTTAATTCAAAACTGCATTTAATAAAATCTTATAATCAAATTAGATATCATAATGAAAAATTGCAAAATAATTTCATGTTAAATGGTAAAATAAAAGACAATAGCTTATTTTTGGTTGAATTAGACAATAAATCTTATTATGATTTATTGAGTAATAAAAATAATTTTTTGCCAAATCCTCAATCTTATGCTGAAAAAAATATAAGTCAATTAATTAATTTTAATCCCTCTTATGTAATACCCTATGCTTTTAAAACAAATGATTTTTTTAAAAATTGCCCTTGGTTTGAAAAAGTAGCAAAAAGAAGAAAGCTCATAAAAGAATATTTTATTTCTTTTTTAAGTGACATTAATGATAACTTTGAAACTAACAGTTATTCGGATATTGTATGTTTGTCTGGTAAAATACATGCATATGATTATATGAGGCCTGACTTCATCAAAAAAAATCTTAAAGGATTAATAATGAACCTTGCTTATTTTTGATCCTTAACTAATTCTTCTAAATTTTCTGAGTCAGGATCTCCTACAAATATGGAACTTAATTGTTCATTTAATGTATTAACAATATCTGTATGTAAGGGATTGTAAGGGTCTAAAGTTTCAAATTGTTCAGCTTGCATAAAATCTTTTTCATTAATAATCATAGTTATATCTCCAAGTGTCCCCTGTAAACCTTCATAGCTTCCATTTTTTAATGAAATACAAGTTTTGTACTCCTCTTCATCTATTAAACCATTAGTTTTTGCATATGAAATCATAAGATCAACTATTTTTGAAAGTTTTGAATAATAATCTCCTTTCACATCCTTAATTCCGGGAATAAAATCATATATTTCTTGCAATTGCTTTGAAGTTGTATTTATAGTTGCCTTTATTTTTGATACCTCTTCTTTATTCAAATTTTGAAAGTAATTTTTCATTGAGTTGCTTTTCATACTCTTATTATGAAGAAAATCTCTTTAAAAACCTTGCCATTTTGTTACTACTTAATAGTCAATAATTATCCAATAAATAGCTGTTTAGCCTATCTAAAGGCACTATATTAATATCTTCAAAGCTGCCGCATAAATCCTCTTTATTAGTTACAATTAAGGGAATAGCCCTTACTCCAAACACATCATTAAGCAATAAGCAACGTTCTTTCTGCTTTATTGCGCTGCTGACAAGCCCGCTCTTTTTAGTCCTCTTATTATTCCAAGCTTTGCAGTCAATTCCAATAACCACACCTCCCTTTCTTGCAACCACATCAAACTGTCGCCTAAGCCCATTAAGGGTTAAATTCACATTCCAAAAAGACTTAAAATTATGCAATTCCAACACTTGTGATACAAACTTCTCAAAATCAATCCAATCATTCATCAGTTAATCCAAAATTTTAGGCAAAATAAGATTATAAATAAAACTTCCCCTAAGGCAATATTTTTAAAAACAATTTCTTTACAATAAACTCATGAAAATCCATATTAATGGAATAAACGACAGGTGCGAAAACGTTCCTCTTTGGATACAAAACCTTGGCAAAAGCTCTTACTTATTAATAGAGCTGCCAGTAAAAAAAGACACAAATAATCTAATCTACAACATTTTAAATAATAGGTATGAGGATTATTTTTCAACGGAAAACCAATTCACAGAATATGTTAACAACTACTTCAATACTAACCTAGGATTCAGGGTTAACCCCATGATACTTAAAATGATTTACAAGATAAAAGATAATTATGTTTATTGCCTCCCCATAGGGTGCATTGATGAGTTTAGCTACAAAAACGGCGAAGTTGATGATTTAGTGAGATTTAATAGGAGTGTAGCAATAACAAATAATGCCCTAAAAATTTTAAGAGATTACCAAGGAACTATTGATTTTAGGGTTATAAAAATGGATGAGCTGTTTAAAAAATTAAGCAAGATAAAGTATTTAAAAAAAATTTACTCCCAAGGCAATAAGCTAAAATTTTTAGAGGAAGTGCTGACCTATTATTTTCTTTACTCCGGATCTGAGCTGCAGCAAACAAAACCAAGCATTTCAAAAGAGGTATTGGAAGACATGATAAATGTAAGCTTTGAATACACTAAAGACGAAAAATTGTACATTAATCCTTTAACATTCAATAAAACCTATTATAAAGTCAAAGAGTCATTTAATCCTGAAATAGTTACCATAATTGTCGGAGAGCCCCACAGATTATTTTTAGAATATTTTTTAAGGCAAGCATTCCCAGAGGTTTCAAGCGTGAGCAAAACCTTGGATTTCCTGAAAACCAATGAGAACACTATTTATGTTAACCAAGATATAAAAGTTGCAGAGAAAGAAAAATTAATTAAATTTTGAATATTTTCTTTGAATATTTATCAACTAAATCTTCAAAGCTAACATTATGGTTTCCTTGCATTACTAATGCATAGTTTTCTTTAAGCGCCAAAACCAAAACTTTCGGATCAAAAGCAGAGCTCATCTTTTTTAAATTAGCTGATTCATACTTTATTATATTATTAAAAATTGATTCATCATTCACTGCAAAATAATCCTTTATTTCAGTTCTAAAAGCTCCATTTGCATCAAAGCTTCCTGTAACCATTTTTTCTCCGTCGCTTAAAACCATAAGTTTAGACATTTGCCCATTAATATCATTAGGGTCAATGGTTAAATCAAGCTCTTTTTGTACCTGCTTAATTAAAGTTAATTTATTATTTTTAAGCATGGTTTCAAGCTGATTCGAATTAGCTTTCTTTAGGATTATCTTATTTTTCCCAGTGTAAACATTTGAAGCGTTTATTAAATTCTCCAAATTTTTGTATCCAATTTTTGAAAAAATCTCATTGTTTATCTCTTCATTTAGTTTATACACTTGCGATAAATTATTCTCTCTCAAGGCTTTTTTTGCATTAAACATATAGTCATCAATTCTTTTTTCATCAAGCAAGTAATATTTTTCTAAAATTGAGCTCATGTCCAAATTTATCCTATCACTTAATTCTTCAACAGAATACCCTAAGTTTCCGCATAATTCTTCAGTATCTGCAGTTTTCCAAAGGGACTCTAATCCATATTTTAATTTATGGTCAAATAATAATTGCTTGATTTCTTCATAAGTTTTTGCTCTTTGCTGGTCTTTTTTTTCCAAAAACAATTTTTGAATATCAACATAAATCTTTTTTTTAGTCCTAACTTCTCCGGTAATTTTTCTGAAAGTGTTATAATTAACATAATCTTTTCCTTTGCTGTTTCTTTTTGAAAAAGTGATGTTATAATTGCTTTCAATATATTGCTTTAGCTGATCATTAGAATACTTGTCAATATTTATTTTGTCA
Source organism: Candidatus Nanoarchaeia archaeon (assembly GCA_041653395.1). Classification (GTDB taxonomy): domain Archaea; phylum Nanobdellota; class Nanobdellia; order Tiddalikarchaeales; family Tiddalikarchaeaceae; genus JAQTTT01. Next base: position 12,284 of record JBAZFK010000010.1, on the reverse strand, counting down.
TCCAATTTTAAAACATAATCCCTTATTGAAGTTTCCTTATTATTCTTAAAATAATTTTCAAGCCCAATGAGTTGCTTATTCATGCTAAAAAATAGTCATTTGGTTTTATAAAGCCTTATCTACCACTAGGAGGGTGTTACTTCATTAAGATGCTAATACTTTCAGGATCCCTTTTAATCTGCTTAATAATCTTAGCAGGCCCAATAATGCTGGTTCCTCTCATCTTGCCGGTCAGAGTCTTAAAAATGAAAGATTTAGTCTTGTCAATCCAGGTTTCAGACTTATCCATGTGAAGCGAGCAAATCTCTATTCCTGAAAACTTTTTGTCAATATGCTTCATTGTCTCGCTTATAAGCTTAGCCTCTTCCTGAGGGGTTAACTGGGAGTCAAAGATTAAAATCTTGCTGTCTTTAGTTTTTTTGATTATAAACTTAACCTGCTGCTCCAAATCCATTGTTTTCAATATTTCAAAAGGTATGAATTCCAAATCAACCTTCATATTATTCATGCTATTCATTTTGCCACCTTAAAAATAGTCTTGTATAGTTCGTCCATATTTTTTCCGGTTTTTGCGCTTATTCCGACAATTTCGTACTGAGGAAACATCTCTTTTACCCTTTCAATATTAGAATTTTTTAAGTCAATCTTGTTTGCGACAATTATTACAGGAATCTTCCTGGCTTCCAAGTTCCCTAAAATTGTTAGATTAACCTGATTGTAGGGGTCAAGAGTTGAATCAATAACAACCAAAACAATATCCATTTTATCCAGCCATTTTATTGCTTCAATTATTCCTTTAGTGGCTTCCTTTGCCCTAATCTTTGCATCTTTCTTCTTAACTCCATGCTTGATAAAGTCCTCGAAATCAATCTTTGTCGCGATTCCAGGTGTGTCAACTAAATTAATCACTAGTTTTTTCCCGTTATTGCTTAATTCAATATGCTCAACTTCAGTGACTTCCCTTGTTTCATGAGGAATATTGCTTACTTTTCCAACCTCTTTGCCTAAAAATTCTTTAGAAATATTATTGGCCAAAGTGGTTTTTCCTGCATTAGGACTGCCATAGCATCCGAGTCTTATCTGCTTTTGCTTTCCAAAAAGCCTAGAAAAAAATCCTTTCAAACCTTCAAAAAAACCATTAGCCATAAATAAACTAAATACTTAAAGGTATTTTAAAATTTTTGATTTAATCATAAAAAAGAGGATGTTAGCAGCTTACCAAGTTCCCCCGTATTCCGGAGTACTATTTGATAACGGTTAAGGGCTTAACTTCTGTGATCGAAACGGGAACAGGTGTTTCCCCCTAATCTATGGCCGCTAACAAGGATAATTAGATTACTTATTATTTTTAAAGGTTTTTATTGCGTTTCTTTGCAGATTTTTTTGAGGAAATTCTCCATCAAGGCCCTTCCAACCTCGTTGTTTTCAGGATGGAACTGAACCCCGTAAATCTCTTTATCTTTGTGCTTGATTATGTCAAACCTTGAATACATGCTTGCTGCCAAGGTTTCAAAATTCTTAGGCAGCTCAATAATTTTATGCTGATGGCAATCCATTCCCCTAAGAATTTTCAGTTCGCCAGTTAATTTGTTAGGCTTTAGCACCATTACATCATAGAAGCCTTCATTTTCAGGAATATCATGAATTGTTTTGCCTCCAAAAGTGTTTACAATGTATTCGCTTCCAATGCAGATTCCAAGAACAGGGATATTAGTGTTTTCAATAATTCCCTTAATGAAATCATATCTTTCTTTTATAAAATTAGTTCCTCCTGAAAGAATTATCCCATTATATCTTGAGAATTTGGGCAAAGTATTATAATAATCGCTTACCCTAAACTTAATCCTGAACTCTCTTAGCCTAACCAAAAGAGTCTTCATATATCTTGACCCATTATTTACTACTAAAATCATGATACCACAAAACCTTTTCTCAAATATATATCGCTTAATACTATATAAATCTTTTTTTATTAATAGGCAATCTTTAAAAAGATTAACTTTCCTAATAAGCTTATTAAAAAATTGTTAGGGAAATTTTTTAGATAATCAAAAAATTCTTTACCAAAACTTAATAAATTAACAGAGACGTGTTTAATAAATGATAGAAATCTATGCAGTTGGAGGTTATTCTGGCATTGGCAAGAATATGACTGCAATAAAGTGCGGCAATGAAGCAATAATCATTGATATGGGTATTGATGTTAGCAAATTAATGGATTATGAAGGCGAAAGCTCAGAATTAAGCAATAATAAGTTACTGGAACTGGAAGTTTTACCTGATGATAGGGAAGTATTTAAAAAATTAGGCCCAATAGTTAAAGCAATAACTTGCAGCCATGCTCACTTAGATCATTTAGGTGCAGTTGCAAAGATTTCTAACAAGTATTCATGCCCTATTATAATAACTCCTTTTTCTTATGAAGTATTAAAAAACTTGGAAAAAAACCAGAAAGAAAAGATAAAAAACAAGATTATAAGGCTTAATGCTGGAAAATCCTTCAGTGTTAGCAAAAATTTCAAGATAGAATTCATTTACACAACGCACTCAACTCTTCAGTCAGTAATAATTGCAATCCATACTCCAGAAGGGATAATAATTTACACCAATGATTTCAAATTTGATGACAATCCTACTTATGGCTCAAAAACTAATTATGATAGGCTTAAGCAATTAGGAAACCAGGGAGTGCTTGCATTGCTTGATGACTCCACAAGGATAGATAATCCTGGCAGAACTTTCAGCGAGTCAATAGTGCGTGAAATGATAAAAGATTTATTGCTTAACCTTAAATCAAAGAAAAAATTAGTTGTGCTCACAACTTTCGCAAGCCACTGCATAAGGATTAATAACATCATAGAAATCTCTAAAAAAATGGGAAGAACTCCAATAATTTTCGGAAGAAGCATGAAGAACTATCTGCAAGCAAGCACTAACGCCAAATTAATAGATTTTTCAAAGGCAAAAATAGCATCTTTTAATGCTGAAGTCGCCGAAGCCTTCAATAGGATTAAAAGGGTGGGAAAAGACAAATTCTTGCTAGTAATGACAGGAAACCAAGGGGAGCCAAACTCAATGCTTTCAAGAATGGCAAAAGATGAATTGCCCCTAAAATTCGAGCAAGATGACATAGTAGTATTCTGCAGCGAAACAATTCCAGTGCCTGAATGCATGACTAACAGAGCGAATCTGGAAAAGCAGTTGAAAAATAAAGGCGTAAGGATTTATTTGGACTTTCATGCAAGCGGCCACGCAGCAAGGGAAGACCACAGGGATTTGATAAAAATGGTTAAGCCCAAATTCTACATGCCCAGCCATGGAACTCCAGAGAAGCTGAAAAGCGGAGCAGAACTAGCAAAAGAAGAAGGTTATAAACCTGCAAATATAAAACTGCTCAAAAACGGGGAAAAAGTAATATTAAAATAAATTAATCCTCATCTTCATCATTGCTGCAGGGTTGCTCTTCAATTCCTGCTTTAATATAGCTTATTGAATCTTCCAGAAGCTTTGTGTCATAGTCATGGCTTCTTGAATGCGCATCCTCTTTTTTTGACAATGACTTTTTAAGAAGATACAATTCATCTACATCCATTATGTTTAATTTTATGTTTCCAACATTTCCCATATACAAAGGCTTATTCTTTAATTTGAATCCTGAAAAAATTTCAATTCAACTCCATTTATTGGCGCAAGAACTTGCTGGATATACTTTTCATTTTCCAAAAAAGCGACATTAATAGGGAGGTTAAGATTCTTGCTTAACTTGAAAATCTCATCTTCTTGCACAATAAAATCCAAATCTTTAGTGTCACGAAGCAAATCATAGATTTTTTTAGAGTTGTCTTTGTCTTTTTTCAAATAATCTACTAATTCTTTTATGCCAAACTCTGAGCCCTTTAAGGAGTCATAATTTCCTTTATCAAATCTTGATTTAATATAGTTTTTTAAAGAGCAGTAAATTCCAACAGCTCCAGAACCAAATAAGGTAATAGTTAATTCTTTTCCTTTTAGCATTTCATCCAATCCTTTTAGGGAATCATATACAAATTCTGGAGAAGGCTTAATTATTTTTTCCATGAAGATACTGTGAAAAAACTCCTTTTATAAATGTTACTACTTTAAAGTAAATCTTTTTAATTGGCAATTTTTTTAAAAAGAAAAGACTAATAGTTACTAATATGAAAATCTTAGCAGCAAGCGACTTGCATTCAGACAGGGCAGCATCAGAGAGATTAGCTGAGAAAGCGAAAAAAAACAAGGTGGATATGGTGCTGCTTGGAGGAGATATTATTGAATGGGGTGGAAATATTGAAGGCATAATCGGGCCTTTCAAGAAAGCCAATATTCCAGTAATGATGGTTCACGGCAACCATGACTCACCTAGTGATATTGATTTTTTATCAGAGCAATACGGGAAAGAAGTCTATAATCTTCATTCATACTACAGGGAATTTGAAAACTTCGTAGTTTTTGGAGTAGGAGGCACTGATTTTAGCCCTTTCGGATTCAGCGACAAAGAACTTGTCAGCAAGCTAAAGAAAGATTTCTTTAAATTCAAAAACAAGAAAAAAATACTACTAACTCATGAGCCTCCATTTAACACAAAACTTGACAATATTGGATGGGACCATGTTGGGAGCACTAAGCTAAGGGAGTTCATCTTAAACTACAAACCTGATCTGGTTTTATCAGGCCATATTCATGAAACCTTTGGCTTGACTGATTATTTAGGAAAAACCAAATTACTAAATTTAGGCAAAAAAGGGGCAATATTTGAGCTATGAATGCTTCATTATTCTTAATTGTTGGAAACAGTGCAAGCGGAAAAGACACAGCAATAAATTATGCATTATCAAAAATTAGTAATTTAACAAAAGCAAAAAGATACATTACAAGAGAAGCTTCAAGCACTGAAGATTTTGTAAGCCTAAAAAAAGAGGAGTTTAAAAAAAAAGACTACGCGCTTTGGTGGGAATCTTATGACAAATTCTACGGCGTAAAAAAAGAGGATGTTATAATTCATTTAATCAATGGCACAAGCATTGTTTTAAACATTAGTAGGGATGTGATTGGCCAAGCCAAGAAATTATGGGATAAAAGTTACATAGTTGAATTCTCTGTGCCAGTTGAAATAATCAAGCAAAGATTGGCTGAAAGAAAAAGGGAAAGCACTGAAGAGATAATTAAAAGGGTTGAAAGGGCAAAGCAGGGGATAAATGTTAATCCAGACATAATAATAGACACTTCAAGCCCTGATTTAAGCATTGCAGGCAAAAAATTGGAATCATTTATTAATTCAAAAATAAATCAATAATAAGAGAAACATTTTTAAAAAGATTTTTGTTACTAATATAATATCCATTCCAAGTGAAAAGGATTTCACAAAAATTGACGGAATGTTTTTAAAATTCAGCGATAACTCTTATTTGTCATTCATTTCTTTACATCATCCTAATGGAAATATTGGGCTAATAATAGCAGATGAGCTTACAAAAATTTATTTTGATTACTATGAAAGCCTAAAAAAATTAGTTTAAAAACATTTATAAATAAGTAATGCGAAATATTTATAAAGTTTTTGTAGGGGGTTTTTAAAATGGATGAAAAAAATACTAAAAAATGTTCTAACTGCGGCTCAACTGAGTTTTTAATAGACAGGCAAGCAGGAGAGACTGTTTGCAAGAAATGCGGCTCAGTAATTGAGGAGGAAAATATTGATTTCGGCCAGGAATGGAGAGAATTCTCAGGAGATGCAGGGCAAAGCAAAAGAAGAACAGGAAACCCCTTAACTTATATTAAACATGACAAAGGTGTAAGCACCAAGATTGGAGGAGCAGGAGACCTTAACAGGATTGGCGGAAGCGAGAAAAAAAGGATTTATAGATTAAGAAAATGGCAATCAAGAATAAGCACTGCGTTAGAAAGAAACGTCAAATACGCATTAGCTGAACTTAGAAGGGTTGGAAGCTTTCTAAATATTCCTCATGTAGCAATGGAAGAAGCAGCAAAGATTTACAGAAACGCAGCAGAGAAGGGATTAGTCAGGGGAAGAAGCATGGAATCAGTTGTTGCAGGAGCATTATATGCGGCATGCAGAAGGCAAAAATTCCCAAGAACCCTAGATGAGATAAGCGAAACCTTCTCAATAGACAAAAAAGAGATAGGCAAGACCTACAGGTTTATCTGCAGAGAGTTAGGCATCAGAATACTGCCAACATTCCCTCTAGACTACGTTTACAGGTTCGCAAGCGAGCTTAAATTAAGCCCAAAAACAATCAGCAAATCTGTTGAAATAATCAACAAAGCCCAAGATGTAGAAATCACAAGCGGAAAAGGCCCAATGGGAGTTGCAGCAGCTGCGCTCTACGTGGCAACACTCTTATGCAATGAGAGAAAAACCCAAAGAGAAGTGGCTGACGTGGCAGGAGTGACAGAAGTAACAATCAGGAACAGGTACAAAGAACTAATAGACAAATTAAAGCTCGGCGATGTAGAAAAAGAATAAATCTTTTACTTGATAATCTGAACCTCTGAGACAAGATTTAAACTATCTAAATTACTTCTTTTTTTCTGTCCAATGCTGAAATATAAATTTTTGACAAATTCTCAAAGTTTGAACCTTTTTTTATAATTTATTGCATATCCTCAATTTTTTGCAATAATATTAATTGTTTTGGTTTAATCTCAAAGTAGGGAAATATTTTTGGATCACTGAATTGAACCCAACCATAAATTTGGTTTTTCATTTTTAATTTTTTCATGTTGGGTTGTGCCTGGATTTTTTTTACGAACTTCGGATTTTTAGTAATATATCCCATTAATAAGGATATTTCAATTATACCTTTTGGGTTTAATAGTGAAGATGTTTTTTCAACAAAATCTTTTGGCTGCTTTACCCAGTCAATAATATTGTTGGTTGAAACAAAATCGTATGAATCTGAATGGCATAAGATATCGCTTAAGTAAACATTATCTGGTTGTTTTAATGGAATATTATACTTGTATATTTCTTCAATTAAATTTATGCCATCACTTAAGCTTACTTTTTTTGCAAACACGTCTTTTTTTTCATCCAAGTTAAATATTTTGTTAAAATAACTTTGATGTATTTTTAAATTCTCTTTTAAAAATATGAATTCGGCAAAACTATCATAAGCTTTTTTTACCTCTTCTTTGGAATAAAAAACTTCTTTTGAATAACTATCAAACTTGTCTATTAATAAAAACTTTAGACAATCATTGTAATTATTATTCTTAATAAGGTGTATTAAATAAGACTGGCATAAAATGGTGTGTGGGTTAATATCTATAGCAGTAACATTTGCTTTAGGGTATAATCCCTTGTACATTGCTGCATATAACACTCCACCTGCAAATAATGCATCTTTTACTTTTATTTTCTTGTGAACTGTATCAACAGTGTTTTTGAACCAAAAATAGTCCTGGTTGGGAAAAGGGAAAAAAGGCATTTCATCACTTGTCATACATGAACCACTCCCGAACCATAATAATTTTTGTAAGATTGTGTATTATTTTTTACAGACTGGTTTTTTTTAATATTTTTTTCTTTTATTTTTTGGAATATTTTCTTGTTAAGCAGTTCAAACGCTTCAGCACTAATATTCTCCTTCACTATCTTTTCCAAGTTTTTAATCTCATTAAATTTGTAAATTAATTGTTGTTTTTTTTCAACATTTTTGCATACTTCTTTTATCTGTTTTTTTATTTTCTTGCTTTTTTTGAATAGTGATTTGTATTCGGATTTAAAATATGACTTGTTTAACTTAGTATAACCTTTCCAATACAGGGTTTCTTTTTCTAATTCAGAACTTTTTCCCTCTAATATTTTGATTTTATTATGGTAATCTATTATTTCTTTTTCTAAATCTATTAATTTGTATTTTTTTAATATATTTTCTTTATACATTAAAGAATTCACATACTGTTTGATAATTTTATTTAATAATTTTTTTTCAACACCTGCAAATTTAATATTTTCAGCATTGCTTTTTTCTATTGTGTAATAAGCTCCGCAATTGCTGCAGTAAAAATCACTTAATTCCTCATAATTCTCTTTATGATTATCAAAACTATTATTGCATTCTTGGCAATAATTAGGCACAATGCTTATCTCATAAGTTTTGTAGCTCAAATTATTTTTCAGTAAGTTTTCAATATTGTTCGATTTCATTTTTTAAATCACAGAACATATTATTAACTATTTATACTTATAAATAATTCGGCAAGATTATATCAATATTTGTTAGAAATGCTTAAAAATAGTCATTGTTCTATTTTGTTAGTAATGGATAAAAGCATTGCCAAGCAAGTAAAGGAATTACTTAAAGAGAAGCCGTTTATTGAAGAGTCAATCATTCTTAATATTGCTAATCTCAGCAAGGTTGCTGAATACTTTATGAATGAGATTAAAGGAGCTAGTTTTTACGCTGTCCATTCAGCTCTTCGCAGAGAAGCTGAAATATTAGTTAAAGAAAAGAGTAAGATTCAGGAAATAATTAAAAAAATGCTGAAAAAGAGCACTATTAGCATTACTTCTGGCTTAATCAGTTTTAAAGTTAGTACAAGCCAAAGTAATAATGAGAGACTTCTGGAACTAATGAGCAAGAGCCCTGAAACTAATGTGTTTAAAGGGAATAAAGCAACCACTATTATTATCAAGAAAAATGATGAAGAGTGTATTAAGAATTTCAGAAGTGTTTTAGAGATTAATGCGGGACTTAGTGCTGTAATAATTAATACTCCTTCAGAGGTTAGTTTTATTAAAGGTTTTGTAGCTTTCCTTGTTAATTTAATCTTCCATGAGAATATTAACATGATTGATATTATATCAACTTATGAAGATACTATCTTACTAATTGAAGAGAAGGATGCAGGCAAAGCTTATTCTATCTTGATTGAATATATTAAATGATTCAAACTATCTACTTTTTTATGACAAAACTTTTCAAGAACACTTGATGAATTAAGCGAAACCTAAAGTAACAATCAGGAACAGGTACAAAGAACTAATAGACAAATTAAAGCTCGGTGATGTAGAAAAAGAATAACTTAGTACTTCACAATAAGGGTTTCAATTTTAATAGTATTATTCCCTTTAGTATAACTGCCATAAGCTTCTATTGTTCTACTCAAACTGCAAGCACTATGCATGCCCTTATAAGCCTTTGAATTGGAGCTATCTATTGAAAAATTAACATAATTAGTTTTACTTTGAAAGCCATCCAAATAAACCATTACTGCACTATTAATTGTTTCAGTAAGAGCGCGATTAGCAATGCAATTATTCATTCTAGGAGTTCCAATAATTTTTTCCAAATTTTCATCATCCATAAAATAATCTGTTAAATATTTTAATATAAAAACCTTTTCTTTAATAAAATCATTTATTTTTATTAAAAATCTTTAAAATCTCTTTAATATTTTTATCAGTCTTAAAGCCTTTAGGGTTAATATAAGTCCTTAAAAATCCAAGTTTTTCAATCCTAGGCTCAAAGCCTAACCTATGCCTTTTAGCAATTAAATCAGTCACATAAAACCAAGGAACATTAGATTTTAATTCATTCTCGATTTTTTGAAAAAAATCAGGATATTTTCCGAAGCTTTTCATTTTTCCCGCAATTTTTTCATCATAGAGTTGGCCAATAAACAAAGGCCCGATTAATTCAAACCTATTTTTGCACTCGCAAGCATCCTTAACTCCAATAACCCTGTTAAGGCATTTAGGGCAATAAGAAATATAATTTATCTGCTTCATTAACTCATCCGCTTTTTTTGCGCCCTTAACCTTCCTAAAATAAACCCTGAAATAATGCCTTGTTGCATGAGCAAAAATTGGCTCTAAAGCAACATCGTACGCGCTTGCCAAATTAATGCACTCCTTAACAAGTATCCTTAAACCGCTCTCATAATAAAACTCTGACAAAAAGCTTTTGGAATGATACCTTCTTATGCAAGTTTTAGGGCAAGTCCCGCTTAACGCAGCAGTGTCAGTAGCGCAAATGCTTAAAATCCCATTCCTTGACAATTTCTTAATAGCTGAGGTTATAAAATAAATCGGGCTTCCGAAAGGGTCAATATCTATAGCATCAACCCCTCTTTCAAGGCTGTGCAATAACTCATAAGCATCAAGATTGTAAATAGTGCAATTTTTAGCAAGATTCAGCTCAATATTTTTTTTAATATTCTTAACAGCTGATTTCTTAGAATCATTTAAAATAATCTTTGAAAAGCATTTAGTTTCCTTACAAATCCTCAAAGCCCTAATTCCTGAAGCGCTCATTAAATCCAAATAAACCTTGTTCTTCCAGCCCAAAGAATTAAGCAATAGCACATGAATATCCCTGTCAAAAAGTTTATGCTCATTAAGGAAGACTTCATCTTTTTTGCTTGGGATAATCTTATTTTCAGCATTAACAACTGCTTTTCCTTCAGAGTATTTCATACTATATTATTTGCCGTAATATCATTAAATAATTATTCTTTTTATTCTTTGCTTTAATTCACTTATTGCTTTTTTTTTTTCATCAGAATTTATTATTTGATTATATGCTAAGTTTAGTTTTTGTAGGTTTGTTAGTTTGTCTAGTCCTTTTATTTCTTTTATTTGATTATCTATTAATTCTAGTGTTTGTAGGTTTGTTAGTTTGTCTAGTCCTGTTATTTCTTTTATTTGATTATCTATTAATTCTAGTGTTTGTAGTGTTGTTAGTTTGTCTAGTCCTGTTATTTCTTTTATTTGATTATATGATAATTGTAGTTCTTGTAGTTGTTTGTTTTGTTCTAGTCCTGTTATTTCTTTTATTTGATTATTTCCTAAGTATAGTGTTTGTAGGTTTGTTAGTTTGTCTAGTCCTGTTATTTTTTCTATTTTATTCTCTCCTAAGTATAGTTTTTGTAGTTTTGTTAGTTTGTCTAGTCCTGTTATTTCTTTTATTTGATTATTTCCTAAGTGTAGTTCTTGTAGTGTTGTTAGTTTGTCTAGTCCTGTTATTTCTTTTATTTGATTATCTCCTAAGTGTAGTTCTTGTAGGTTTGTTAGTTTGTCTAGTCCTGTTATTTCTTTTATTTGATTAGTCCATAATTCTAGTGTTTGTAGTGTTGTTAGTTTGTCTAGTCCTTTTATTTCTTTTATTGGATTATTTCCTAAGTTTAGTGTTTGTAGTGTTGTTAGTGTTTCTAAGTATGGTATTTTTGTTAATCCATATTGTTGTATTTGTAGTTTTGTTATTTGGTTGTTTTCTATTGTTAATCCGAAATATTTTTCAAAATATTTAGGTTTATATTTTTTTATTTCTTCTAAAGGAGTATTTGTTTCTGTTATTATTTGCATTAAGTTATTGTATTGAGGGGTAAAGAGTTCGTAGGCGGTTCCTTCTATTGTTATGGTGGTTAAAGGATTTTTTGCGTTGAAATCAGTTTCATATTTTTCTTTTATATTAGCTTCTAAGTCTTTATCTTCAAGTCCAGGTATTAAATCATGAATGTTCATAACACAACTCCAACTCCTCTTTGCTTTAATTCACTTATTGCTTTTTTGTTTTCATCAGAATTTATTATTTGATTATTTCCTAATTCTAGTGTTTGTAGGTTTGTTAGTTTGTCTAGTCCTTTTATTTCTTTTATTTGATTATCTCCTAAGTGTAGTTCTTGTAGGTTTGTTAGTTTGTCTAGTCCTGTTATTTCTTTTATTTGATTATATGCTAAGTTTAGTTTTTGTAGGTTTGTTAGTTTGTCTAGTCCTTTTATTTCTTTTATTTGATTATATGATAAGTGTAGTTTTTGTAGGTTTGTTAGTTTGTCTAGTCCTGTTATTTCTTTTATTTGATTATTTCCTAAGTTTAGTTTTTGTAGGTTTGTTAGTTTGTCTAGTCCTGTTATTTCTTTTATTTGATTATTCCATAAAGATAGTTTTTGTAGGTTTGTTAGTTTGTCTAGTCCTTTTATTTCTGTTATTTGATTATATGATAAGTGTAGTTCTTGTAGGTTTGTTAGTTTGTCTAGTCCTGTTATTTCTTTTATTTCATTATATGCTAAGTTTAGTTTTTGTAGGTTTGTTAGTTTGTCTAGTCCTGTTATTTCTTTTATTTGATTATTTCCTAAGTTTAGTGTTTGTAGTTTTGTTAGTGTTTCTAAGTAGGGTATTTTTGTTAATCCATATTGTTGTATTTGTAGTTTTGTTATTTGGTTGTTTTCTATTGTTAATCCGAAATATTTTTCAAAATATTTAGGTTTATATTTTTTTATTTCTTCTAAAGGAGTATTTG
>JBAZFK010000009.1:0-40728 GCA_041653395.1 Candidatus Nanoarchaeia archaeon | reverse complement strand
CATTAATTTTAAAAACATTTGGATATTATTGTTAATTTATGTTTAAGCCTGTTAAGAGGAAAGGTTTGGTTCCTGCAAAGAATGGCAAAAAAATCGGGGTTGCTGACAAGGAGAGCGAGAAGTTTTTTGAGCTTAATGAAGCTTATTTAAAGGTTTGGCTGCTTTGCGATGGCAAAAAAACTGAAGAAGAAATAGCTAATGAATTCTATGATTATTTGGTTAATAACTCAGCTAAGTCAAAAAAAGTCAGCAAAGAAAAAATAGTGCTTGAAGCTAAAGGCATTATTAAAAGGTTACAGAAGTTTAACTTAATAGAGTGAATTCTTATACTCTAAAAAAGTGTTTTTAAACCTTTTGAAGTTTTTCATTGTTGGGCAAGTTTTTTAAAACTTTGAAAATTCACTAATTGTAATGGAAATTTGGACTGAAAAATACAGGCCTAAGCACTTAAAGGATGTTATTGGCCAGGAAAATATTGTAAAAAGGCTGATTGCTTTCACTTTATCTGACTCAATGCCTCATTTATTGTTTGCCGGGCCTCCTGGAACTGGAAAAACCACTTGCTCTTTGGCATTGGCTAATGATATTTTTAAAGATGGAGTTAAGGAGAATTTTTTGGAATTAAATGCCAGCGATGAAAGAGGAATTGATACTATTAGGGTTAAGGTTAAGAATTTTGCAAGAAGCAAGTCAATAGGGAATGTTAATTTCAAGATAATATTTTTAGGCGAGAGCGATGCATTGACAAGTGATGCTCAGCAGGCTTTGAGAAGGACTATGGAAAGATATAGCAATACTTGCAGGTTCATTTTAGACTGCAATTATCCGAGCAAAATCATTGACCCTATTCAGTCAAGGTGCGTGCTTTTCAGGTTTAAGTCTTTGGAAAAAATTGATGTGCTTAATTATTTGAAAATTATTTGCAACTGTGAAAAAATTGACGCTACGGACAATGTTTTGTCCTTGATTTGCGATTTAAGCAAAGGAGATTTAAGAAAAAGCACTAATATTTTGCAGTCTTGCAGCGTATTAAACCCTAAAGTTACTTCCGAGTTAGTTTATGAAATTGCCAGCTTAGCAAGGCCTGAAGAGATAAAAAAAGCTTTAGAGCTTTGCATTAAGGGGGATTTTGTTGGAGCTAAAGAAATGCTTTTTGATGCAGTTTATAAGCATGGATTAAGCGGACTTGACACTGTTAAGCAAATTCAGTCTGAAATCTTAAGCTTAGAGCTTAGCGCTAAATCCAAGATGGAGCTGATTGCCCTTGCTGGAGAGTACGAATTTAGGATGACTGAAGGCAGCGATGAGTTCGTGCAGCTAGAAAGTTTTTTGGCCCAGTTTTTCAAGCGTGAATAATCATGAATATTTTTGAAAAGTATTCCTCAAAGTCAATAAAAGACCTTGTTGGAATTGATGAGAATGTTGAAAAAATCAGTGATTTTTTGAAAAATTTCAAGAATTATAAAAAGAAAGCCTTGCTGTTAATCGGCCCTGAAGGAAGCGGAAAAACCAGCAGCGTTTACGCAATTGCTAATTCTTTAGGCTTTGATGTTTTAGAGATTAATGCAAGCGATAAAAGGAATGCTGAAAATATTAAGTCAATTGTTGGAAGCGCAAGCTTGCAGAGAGGCTTGTTTTCAAATAGCAAAATCATACTTATTGATGAAGTTGACGGCTTAAGCGGCAACAGCGACAGGGGAGGAGTTAGGGAGATTAATTTAATCCTTAAATCAACCAGTTTTCCAATAATCATGACTGCCAATGATGAATACAGCTCCAAACTTGAGGGGATTAAGCAGAATTCAACAGTAATAAAGTTCAAAAGAAGAGGGTATTGGGATATTTACAAGCTTGTTAAATTAATTAATGATGCTGAAAATAAGGGACTTAGCACTGTTAGCATTAAAAAGATTGCAAGCATGGCTCAGGGAGATGTGAGGAGCGCTTTCAATGATTTAGGGAATCTTACTTGTGATTTAGATGTTGATGATTTGTTTGAAAGGTCTAAGGAATCAAGCATTTTTGATGCTTTGAAGATAATTTTCAAAAGCAAAACTTTTGATTCTTTGCTAACCTCTGCTGATAATTTGAAAAATTTAGAAATCAAGGATGTTGTTTTATGGGTTTGTAGCAACATCATTAATGAATATGAAAAGCCTCATGAGATAAAGGAGGCTTATAGTTACATAAGCATGGCTGATGTGTTTTTAGGTAGGATTACTAGGAGAATGCATTGGAGATTTATGTATTATGCTAAAATGCTTGCAACTATTGGAGTTGGTTTAAGCAAGGATGAGATGTATAGAAAATTTTCAAGGTATTCGCCTCCTCAGAGGTTCAAAAGCTTGGCTAAGCATTCAAAAATAAGGGCTGAAAATAAGGCTATGGGCAAAGAGTTGGCTTTGGCAACCCATTGCTCATCAAGCAAGGCAACAAAAGAGTATTTGCCTTTTTGCAAATACTTGAATTCATCCAAGAATAGTTCCTGCTGAGTTAAAATTCTGGCTAGTGTAAGAATAATCATAAGTTAATAATTCATTGCTTATTATAATGTTATTGTTTAGTCCGTCAACTGTTTTGAGTAAATCAGAGTAATCATCTGTGAAGTATAAATAAATTTTTTTGCAGTATTTTGAAAGCGATAGCTGCAAATAATCATTGTGGATGATTATTGCGCTGCTTGATTGCTTCAAGTCATCAGCATCAAAGATTGCTGCAAAGTAATTGCCTGAGTCATTCTTTGCAATGAAGTTGTAGCCTTTGAGTAATCTTTCTGAATCAATGCTTTTTGAAACAGCGTAGTATTCAGGATTTGAATTAAAGTTCAAATAATTGTCTGCATCCCCGTTGACCCTTAGGTTAATTCTTAAGTCAAAGCTTTTTTTAGCGTTTTCAAAATCTATCATTATCAGGTTGGAATCATTGATTAAGCTTATTATCATTGATGCATTCGCTGAATCAAGCTCGTATGATTTTAGGAGCGCTGAATCAAGCACTAATCCTTTGAAATCAAATGCCAACCCATCTATGTTAAACAGCTCAGAGCTTGCCCAATTATTTGAATCCCTAACAAATTCATTGCTGTCAAAATCAATGGAGTAGCCAGTGTTGTTTACTGCATTGCTTGAATAGTTCATTACGCAATAATTGATTATTTGGGAATCATTCAGGTAATAATATTCCACTGCGTTGTAGTCCTTCAAAATTAAGCCTTTTACATCATAAGTTGTAGGTAAGTAGGATTCTTGTGCTCCAAAGTTAAGCCCATTATTTAAGTAAAACTTTCCTGCTGTAATGTTTAAGTAATAATTCACTGGATAGTAATAGTCATTGCTGACATTGTAGGAGAAATTGTTTGAGCTGTTCACTAAGGTGCCTAAAGCGTTGCTTAATGTCACCATAGGGGAGTTGGTTATGTTAGTTTTTGTTAGCTGAAAGCTTGAGTCTGAGCTGAAGAATAACTGCATATTCTCTGAAGCGTTCAAGATTATTGGGGACAAAGCTGAAATCAACGGGGAATTAACGCTCACCTTAAAGCACGCATTATCACTGCTTATTACTAGCCTATAAACACCGTTTAAAGCATTAGAAACTGATAATTGGGAGTTTACAGAAAAAGTATCCTGTGTTAATAATTGACCTGAATAATCATAAAGCTTAGCGTTTATTTCTCCAGTAGTGTTTATTGTAACAATTATTTCTGAGCCGTTCATTTTCATGAACTCGTAAGTTGTGTTGTGAACATTCATTGAGTCATTGTTGCATAAATAAATTGGGAAGGTTGAATTCCTCATGTAATTCTTTGTAATATAGCTGAATCTTAAGCTGCTGCCTGATTCATCAGTTAATGTCTTGTTTAATAATTGCTGATTTTTAAGCGAGAACTCAGCAATCGCGTATTTTGAATCAGCGCTTGTTGAGGCAAGATAATTGTTTGAATAAGTGTTGTTTATGAAAAAAAGCATGCTATTAAAAGAGTTGCTTAAAATGTTAAGGAATGAGCTTTTAAAATAGTTCAAGAATTCATTCTTGCTTAATGTAAAAGAATTTAGGGGGTTAAAGAAATAGTTATTTGCAATGCTTAATGAATAGTTGTAATTATTGTAATATGGCACTATGATTATTTTTTGGTAGTATGTTCCGGGACTAAGGATTGAAGAGTTTATTCTGTAGTCAAGGGTGATGTTTGGGCTTGTGATTACATAAGGCATTGAGTCGTTTCCAATAAATAATACCCCATAATCTTGGTGGAACAATGAGACATATTTTGAATCATGCATTGTTAATGTTGGCTGAATTAATGATTCATTAACGCTGACTGAGGTTGCAAGCGAATCAAGGTTTGATTCAGCAATTAATGAAAGATTGTAATCATTGTAATATAACACGTTGAACTCTTGGGAGACTATTATGAACTCAGGATGAAAGTCATACTTTTGGGTTAATGTGACTGTGCCGAGCATGCAGGTGAAGTTAATACTTAAGACATTGTTTGAATAAGACATGAATGAATAGTTCGCGCTGCAGCTTGATTGAGGGTTATTGTTTGAGTTGGATTTTAAGCTTGTTAGTTCATAATCTGATTCGATTAATCTGACTGATAATAGTTCACCTGAGGATTTGTTAATCATTGCTTTGTAAGAGTTTGATTCATAATTTATTGCTTGAATAGTTTCATAATAGTCTGATATTTTTTTTTCATCCATTAGGTAAGTTTTTGGATCTGATAATTTGTTGAAAAACAAGTAATACTTGCCAGATTCGCCTAAAGGTATTGAATCTTTAAAGCTTATCAAGTAATCCTTAGCTCCTGATTGGCTTATTGAAAAGCTCATTTTTTTCCCGTTGTTTGACAGGTAAAAACTTTCGCTGTTGGCTGAATCATCAATGTTTAAGTTCATTAAGTATAATTGGTTGCTTGATTCGCCACCTTTAGTGTTAACTGCTTCAAAGCTTAGCCTGCTAGTCTGGCTTTTTGGCCAATAAGTATTAATGGACATTGACAGCTGCCTTAATGTTTTTAATGATGAATAAAAATCATCATAATCTCTCAGCTGGCTTTGCATGTCTTTTTGGGAGAGCTCGCTAGGTATTGTGAGCAAGTAAACTATTGAGGTTAAAGCTATTGAAAAAAGCACTATTGACACTATGAAGAATTGGGATTTATTATTCATAATTCCACACCTTCAAAGTTATCATGCAATTCTTCCTGTCAAGCACGTAAGAGCTTTTTATTGAATAATAAGATTGGGCTTCATAAGTTTTTAGGCTTATGTCAGCATCGTAGTATGTGCTTACAGCATCCACTTCGATGCCTGAATAATTCGCAAGCAATGAAACATATTGGTTTTGAGTGTTTGTGTTAAGCTCATAGTATAAGCCGTAGTTTTTTTCGTCATTAGGGTTTAAGGTATCAGAAAATGTTACTTCACAAGCATTGCTTTTTTCTGAAGGGGATGAATAGTATTCAATGTTTAACCCTAAGCCTAGGCTTATATAATCTTGGATGAAGCTTGTTTCATTCGCCTGATAAAAAAGTGCTCCTTGCGCCACTGAACCTTTTTCCATGTAGGGCACTAAAATTTTTATTGAAACATTCGCATCATAAGGCTCAGCATTGTAGTCAATGGATTCAAAGCTCATTGGCACTGGCTCAGAATTTATGAAAAAATGCATTGATGAAGAGTTTATGCTTTCGGATTCATCAACAACTATTCTTACATTGTCTAGATTAATTGTTTGGTTTATTAATTCATCATTTGCTATTATTGAAAGCTTGGAGATGTAAAAATTGTTTTTTATGCTAACTGGCAAAAAATTATTACCCGCGTCAATGACTTCAATGCTTTGAATATTAGCGGTTTTTGGGAAGAATTTCAAAAAACTAATATTAGCAGTTGTTTGGAAATTGTTGCTGCTTTTAACATTAATCTCTTCTAAGCAGCTTGATTCAATCTTGAAGCCTGTTAATGGAGGCATAAAGTAAGAGATTATGTCAGATATTCCTTTCAAATCATTTCTTTGAACATAGTCGCTTAAGGCATTGTTACTTTCAAGGGAGTCCATTATTCCAATCATTTGCCTTGAAGGGTCATAAGAATTCGCTTTTGTTTCATAGTCTTGGGTTTTTATTGAATAGAAAGAGAAGAACAACAGTATTGCCATCACTGCTTCAACACTTCTTATGAATGCATTGTTCATTCAAACCACACCTCAACATCGTAGTTAACAATCATTTTTTTGTTTTCAAAGCTTGCTGTTGAGCTTATTTTTCTTTTCTCCTCAAAAACCTTGAAATCTCCGCACGAATAAGAATAAGGAGTCTGTCCAAAAAACATGTTGGTGTAATTGTAAGTGTTGAAAAATATTATTGCTGTGCCATTAATCCTTAATTCGTAAATGTGGGAAGAGCTGGTTGTGTTTGAAACTATGCTTATCAATGTTTTTTCATTGCTTTTGGTTATGTTAAAATAATCGTAGTCATTTGTTGAAATGTTTGAAAAATAAACCTGGTTTTTTGAGAAAATTATTAAGTCAAGGGCTTCGCTTGAGTTAGTGTTAAAGGTCAGAAATAATTCGCTTCCCCTTCTCTGGAAATGAATGCCTTGCTTTGAAGTGTTTGCTGAAGAATCATAATAAGGCATTAATATTGACTTTACTTCGTAGTAGCTTCTTACAGCATTAATGTCCCCTTTGGAGTAGTTGCAAAAATTAAGCAAGTCTTCTTGCGAAATGCTTGATTTGTAAAACTCTGCTGAGATTGCTTCAGAGCTCTTGTAAACCATGTCATTGTTTATGTTTCTTGAGAAAGGCTTCATGAAATCAAGTATAAAGTTTGACATGTAAAATAAGAAGAATGCAAAAATCAAATAAGAGATTATTGAATCAACAGTCATCATTTGCGATTTTTTACCTGACATTAATAGTGAATGCTGTCTCTGCTTTTTGGCCATCATATTCAATCCTCGCTATTCCATCAAACCTTCCTCTTTCATTGGGGCTGATTACATTAATAGTGTATTCTCCTGAAGCTGTGCTTAATCCTGAAAATGAAGCGTTTTGAAGTATTACTTCAACTCTTTGGCTGCTAATAGGCAAATCATCATATTTGATTGTTCCAACAACCTTAAAAGGCTCTCCTTTAACAACTGAATAAGATTCGCTTGCTGCAGTTATGTTCAATGTTCTTGGAAGTATGAAGATGCTGAATAATAATATTGAGAATCCTAGCATTATTGCAACATGCCTTACTCCTGATAATAAGTTGTTGTTTTTTGTGTATCCTGCAACGAATCCATTGCAAACGCTCTGAATGACCATTGTTAAAAAGAAAAAGCCTTTGTAATAATCAGTGCTTAAAGCTGCTGATGCTCCTCCAATTCCTGCAACTGATGCGCCCAGCCCTGTTGAAAATGCTCCGCTAGTGGTTATTGGCACTAAAACTTTGAAAAGTATTACTATTATTCCTATGAATACTAGCTGAATCATGTAAATAATGCTTACTTGCTGAAGCATCTGGTTTTCCTGGTCTTTTTGGACATTCTGCAAAAGCAGCGTTGAGTCAGCAACACTGTTCATTATTGGGCTGATGTCTCCTCCGCTTTTGAAAGCCTGAATAAGTATTGCTAACCCTCTTGAAATAAAAACTGAATTCTTAAGCCTTTTCATTATGTCAGAGATTGATTTTTCAAAGCTTACTCCCCAGCTCATCTGGTTGCTTAATTTTCTTACCTCTGAATTGAAAGCTCTGTAATCATTTTTTGAGACTGTTCTCACCGAGTCAGAGATGCTTAATCCTGCTTTCAGGTTATCAGCCAAGTCTTTCAGAAAGATTGGAAACTGCTCTTCCATTATTGCAAGCTTTGAATTCACAGAGTATTCGTAAAAAGAGACTGGGAAAAGCATCACAGAGATTACTATGACTCCTAAGTAAGCTATGCTTATAGTGTTATATTCTAAAAATAAAAAATAGCCAATTGTCAGCAAAATGCTTACTATTAAGCTTACTATCAGTATCCATTGCTTCGTGCTTAATAACAAATTAACCATTCATTCACACCTCTGTTGGGCTTATTGTTTTAAGGAACAATATGAAAGCCACTGTTACGAAAGGAACAAGCAATGCAACGAATCCAACCTGAAGCGTTTGAATATCAGCCATTACCCCTCCCACCATGCTCATTATTGTTGACAAAACTATCACAAAAATAGTTCCGACAATTACTACAGTAATATACATTTCCATAAACAAGCTCATGCTTTGCACGTACTCTTCAAGCCTTCTTTTGAATACGTTGACAAAAGTCTTGCTTTTTTCTGTTAAATAATTATTCAAGTCTCCTCCTGAAATAATTGTTGCCCTGATGCCCCATAACAATTCGCTTAAGTTGTTGCTTGGAACTAGCTCTGCATGCTTTGCTAAGCTGTCAGGCAAGTTGTAGCCGAATAGTTCAACCTCATCAGTTATTTTTTGCGCAACTTTTGCTATTTCTCCGAACTCCTTGAATTCACTCATTATTTTAAAAATCACGAAAGCAGGAGTTCCAGTATTCGCAAGCGTTGCCATGTATAAGGATGCGAAATGAATTCCGTTGTCAATCTTTTTGGCTCTTTCAGCAACCAAATTAGAGGGGCTTAAGTAATAGTATGCAAAAATCACTAGTGCTGAGACTATTGCTGCAATCACTCCAGACAATAATCCGAACAAGATGTTTGCAGTTAAGATTGTTATAAAAAAAGTTGCAAGAATGAACAGCAACGGGGACATGATTAAGACTATTAAGAGCATTGTACTGAAATACTCCTCAAGAGTAACCTTTAATCCGGATTTATGCAAATCAGCCCTTATATTGCTGAAGAATATTTTTGCATTCTTTTTTGAATAATTTCTGAAAATTCTGTAAGCAAATAACCCGAAATCATCTTCATCAGACATGAGTAATATTAACCCTTTGATTTTTTTAAAGGGTTTCTAAATTGGGAAGTATTTCGCTTTTTTACGTAAAAAAATTAAATCCTTTAAGAAATTCATTAATTAGCATGACAATTAATGAAGTTTTAATAAAATATGAGATGCAAGAATTAATGCCAAAAGTTGCTTTAAATAAAGCCACTTATTCCTTAAGAGAGGGAGAATTAAACAGGAACTATGAAAAGGCTGCAAAAATCCTTAATGCTTTTTTTAAAATAAGCAATAATTTCAAAGTGAACGGCTTAGAGAACCTTGATGAGCTGAAAGATTCAGCTTATGTTGTAATTTCCAATCATAAATCAAGCCTTGACCCTATTTATTTGAATTGCGCTTTGAAAGGTTACACGAAGATAAGGTGGATTAGCAAAGCTGAAAATTTCCAAAACAGTTTTTATAACAAATTCATGGAATTAGGGCAAGTGATACCTTTAGCTAAAGATAAAAAAATGACTTTAGAGACTAAGGAGAGGATTAGGGAAGTTTTTTGCAAAAATGAAGCTTTAGGCATTTTTCCTGAGGGAACAAGGAATAAGTCAAAAGAATTGCTTGATTTCCACACCGGAGCTGCTAGAATATGCATTGAAAACAATGTGCCTTATGTACCAATAGCCTTAATAGGGAACACTAAACCCTTCAGGGGAAAAGTCAATGTTAATGTTGGAAGGCCTGTTTATTTGAGAAGAATAAGCGCTGACTACGATGATTATAAAATTATTTCAATTGACATGAAAGACCAGCTAAATGAACTGCTAAGAGGGAATTTTAATTTTTTCCCTGCAATGTATGAAAAATAATCCTCATCCCCTATCAAAAAAAATTAAACCTTTGGATTGTTCCGCCTTTAATCAATTAAAAATGGATGATAAAGCTTAGGAAATAAAAGTTTTTTCCTCCGCGCTTAGCCTGATTGGCAAATCCTGCTTTGCTCTTAAAGGCGGAATAATTTCTTATTCTTTTTTTTAAAGATTTTTTAGGGAATTAAGCAGCTCTTCTTTGCTTTTCTTTGACCAAATTATTGACAAATTGTTCGATTTTGCAAGCCTTTTGGCAAGCCATGACAGCTTTAATTTCTCGCTTTGGAACAATAAAATCTTTTTTGAATTAACCTTGTTTTTACCTAAAAGCAGGTTTATTAGGATTACTGGAAAGTTTCCGCTTTTAACATTCAAGAAAACGAACAATGTGTCTTTTTTCCCGAAATTGGTGATTAATTTATAGCTCGGCCTGTTCGTCAGCAATTTTGAAGCATTATCTATGAAGAATACGCAATTGTTAACCTTTAATTCAGAATTAGGCATTACTAGTTGGCTTGCGCCAAAAATTTTCAGGAAATCCTGATTTGAATAATATTTTTTGAAGCTTATTTTTTCAATTATTTCAGGCACAGCTTTAAGCTTCAGCCTTTTCAAAACCTTGGAGTATTCAGTATAATTATTAATTTTTGCTATTTTTATTAGTGCTAAAGAGTAGTCTCTTACGAATTTTATTCCAGGATTCTTGCATCTTTCATTTTCATAATCGCTTATTACGCTTTGCTTTACTTTTAATTCATCAGAGATTAATCCTTGCTTTATTGCAAACATTTCCCTCCATTTCTTCATGACTAATCCATAGTTCGGGTTAGAGGCAATATCCCCTATTATTAGTCTTAAAAGCTCTTCTGACATCGCATTTAATGAAATGATTGCTGCATTTAAGGAGTTTTGCCTGGATTTATTTTAATGTTTCCACAAAGCTAGGGTTAGTGTAGAACCTGCTGATGTATAATGAGAACGCCCTGTAATCATTAATGTTTTTCTCCTTCATGTATTTGAGCAGTTTTATTCTCCTGTTCATATCCAGCTTTAAATCCTCTATTCCGAATCCGCTTTTTTGCTGAATCTTGTCAAGGATTACGCTTTCAAAAGATTCAAATTTTTGCGTTGCGTTGTTCCATCTGAAAGCGCTGTTGCTTATTAATTCCTTGTTCTTGTAGTCATAACCGACTATTTCTACTACTTCTTTAACTTTCCTGATTGATTTCCCTCCTGATTTGAATTTTTCTAAAAACACGATTATGTCCAGGTTTTCTAGCATTGTTTTCGGCAAATCTATTGGCTTATTTGTGAGCCTGTCAACTACTGCTGGCATGTTGTCTGCGTGGATGGTGCCGAGTGCTGGGTGGCCTGTATTATGAAGGACTATTCCTCCGAATCCGCTTACAAAATTCTGGGCTCCTGGAACACTGATATCATATACTTTAACTGAATCCTTTTTTATTACCTTGATTGACTCAATTCTATCTAAATAAAAGTCACCTATCTCGTTTTCATCTTCCTTTTCATCACCTGCAATCTGAATCATTTTGCTTTCAGGAGTAGCATATTTTAAAAATTCTTTTTTGTCCCTGTTTTTTGAAAAAATTATTTCAAATATTTTTTTATCTTCCCTGTAGTTTATTTGTGCCACTATTCCATAAACATTTAATAGTAATGCCAAAGTGTTTGCTAACTTTTTGCTTATAGTATAGTAAGTAAAATGCTGCTTTCTTAGAGTCCCATCTCCTTCATATAATGCCTCTAGGAAGTATCCTATCTTTTTTTTGCTTAATCCGAAAATGAATGAGGGTATTTTCTTGTTTTTTGAACCCTGCCCTATTAATTGATTCAGCAGTTCAAACAGCACTTTGTTGCTTATTGACAATTCAGTGCATGTTCCAAAACCTTTTGTTTCTCTTTCTTTTATTGTACCTGAAAAAAGGTTAAGGCTTTTTTTCATTCTTTCAAGGACTTTTTCATTTTTATTATATAAACTAATTGAATTATTTTTATAGGCAGTGTTTATGCTTCCTTCACTTACATAATAACCCAATAGTCTCAATAATTCAGGAGTGATTTTAATCATTGCATTCATTTGCTTGCTTTTTCTATCAAATTTAAGTGTTAAATCTTTTTTATCAAATATTGTATCTGATTCCTTCATTAGTTTTTCAAAAGACTCGTATTTTAATGCGCTGCAATTAATGGTTTTATAGTAATCCTTTATTGATTTGACTTTGCATATTTTTCCTGCATTTTCAAAACCTAGCTTTTTAACTGCTTTTTTTATCAGTTGTGGTGCAACAACTCGGATGTTTTTTAATGATGTTAAATCAAAATAATCTAAATCTTTATATCCTGATTTTATTACTCTTGGAATAATGATTTTGTCATTTTTCTTGGCTTCTTTTGCAAAAAAAGGAATAATTGTTTTTCCGTCAAAGGTCAATAATGAATGCTCAGGGCTTACTGTTATTTTTCTGCCTTTTTTTGTCACAATCTCATATAAGCTGTTAACTTTATGCTCAGTCCATGCATTAACTGATAATAAGCTGCTGCTGAGTTTAGAGTAACAATGCGCTTTGTATTTTTTAGCATTTTTCAACTCATTGATAGGCAAAAATGTTGGATTATTTTCTTCATCAATTAAAAATAACTCTTCATCTCCTTTTATGGAAGCCATTCCCTGGAATAACACGCTTGCTTCTTCACCTCTTACTTCACCTAATATGATATAATCAGGCCTTTGCCTTAATCCTGCTTTAAGCAGCTGATACATTGTTATCTCTCCGTATTGCTTGTTTCCAAAGCCCTGCCTTGAAGTTTGGGCTATCCAGTTAGGATGAGGCAGCCTTAGCTCTGCAGTGTCTTCAATGCTTACTATTTTGAACTCAGGGCGGATGAACAAGCTTAAGGCATTAAGGAATGTGGTTTTTCCGCTTGCTGTTGCTCCGCTTACAAGCAGGCTCATGTTATGCTCTATAACGTACCACAAATAGGCTAAAGTGTCGGCATCTATTGATTCAGTGTTCATTAAATCGGTTGGTGTTAAAGGGTTGTCTGTGAATTTACGGATTGTGAAGTTGCTTCCTCTTCTTGAGATGTCTTTGCTTCCGTAAGTTATCTGAACACGGCTTCCGTCAGGCAAAGCAGCATCTAATAATGGGTCTGCCAAGGTTAAGCTTTTTCCGCATTTCTGTGAGAGCATTATTGCAAAATCATCCAATTCATCGCCTGTTGGAAAAATAATATTTGTTGGAATCTGGTTAAACAAAGGATTCTTGTGATAGATGAAGATTGGGATGTTAGCTCCGACGCAGCTAATATCCTCAATGTCAGGGTCATGCATTAATGGCTCAATCACTCCTAAGCCAATGAAATCCCTGTAAACGTAGTAGTTGAATTTTAGTTCCTCTTCTGGTGTTAATTTTATTCCTATTAATTTCACTATTTTTTTAAACTCATCAATTATGTAATCATAGGCTTGGGAGCTTTTTATCTTTTCAAAATCAATGTTTAATTTCTCCCTAAGCATCTCTTTTATCTCTTCAAGCAGCTCTTTCTCCTTGTCGTTTAGCACTGGCTCAGTGACTAAGTAAGTGATTGTTTGCTCTTTCTCATTCCATTGAATATTTGCGTAGGCAACAACTTTGCTTTCATTGTTCTGGCTTAAAGTGACTAATGGAACCACTTTCTTAACAGCCCTTAAAACCTCTAAGTTCTCATTGGAGGCTTTGTCAAACGTTGCAGCAAAGCTTTTCCTGATATCTCTTTCAACAGGTGTTGCTGCCAAGTTCTGGCTTTTAATCTCATTAATGTTTAAAGTTTTGAATTTCAGCTGGAACGGCGATTGCTTTATTTTTCTAGCAATCTCTTCATCAATTGTTTCATCAATGCCTTCCTGGCCTTCTATGTTAATGTTAATATCTTTAGGCTCCTCAGGCTTCAAAACTTCTTTGTCAACAATGTAAACCTCTTTATTGCTTCCTCCTTTGAACTGCTGAGAGTAAGGAATGTAAGGAGAGTCAGTGAATTTGTTGCTAACTGGCAAAGTTGTGAATCTTGAGACAACTAAGGGTTCATTTTCTTCATTATTGGCTCCTGCTTGCTTTGCCCTTCTGAGCTTTCTTCCAATGTTTTTAAGAATCAATTTTTAATCAACCTCAATGTTTATGTAAGTATTAACGTAGCCGCTTCCTCTTATAATATTAGTTCTGGAGATTACGAAGCTCTTAGCTTCATTTGTGAAAGCGCAATTATTGGAGCAATCAATAAAAATCTTGAACTCCACGTTGTCATCGCTAACTAAAGCCCTGTAAGTCAAGAATAAGGTTATGTACTCTTTGCTGTTGCTGTTAAATCCTTTTCCGCTAATAATGCCTGATGGCTCTAAGCCGAAGATTCCCTTGTTTTCAACCAACCCTCCTATGAATAACGCGTTAGCTCCTGACTCATTAATGTAAACTGCTTCGTAAACAGTCCCTTCTTTAGAGATGCTTTGGCCAGCCAAAGCGCAATCCTCTGATTCATTGATTGTGCCATTCCATAAGCATAAGAGTTCAAAATTATTAGATTCAGTGCTGTTGAACAAACTGGCATTGTAATTAATCCCTCCTAGTGACAGTGCAGAGTAGTAAGAGGTGGACTCGTAGCCTGGTATTGAAACGCTTTCATCCAAATTCGAGGCATTAATGTTGAAATTCTCCGTCTTAGTTGCTAGTTCATGAAAATTAATCGGCGCTTCAGTCACGCTGTTAATCATTGGAACTGTTGAGCTTAGCTCAACTATTATTTGGTTATCCTCAGAGTTTACAACAAAGCTTGATTCGCCTAAATTAGCATTAACCACCCTGCTGGAGCCAGTGCTGGCAACGTACAAGATATCATTGTTTAAATCATTCATGAAATTAATCACATTGTTAACATTAGCCTTGTCAAGATTCTTAGTTATTAATGGCCCTGCCCACACATAAGTGGCGCTAACTAATCCCATAACAATGCCCATTAGAATAACTACCCCTAAAATGCTAACTTGACCCTTAATCATTAAATAAATACTGTATAACCCATTAATTAAAAAGTTTTATAATAACTATTCATAATCCCAGGAGTAAATATTATTTAAAAGAACTTCCTTAATTTCCACTATCTTTTTAGGCAATAATTCGCCCATATCTGTTTCAACAATTTTCACCACAACCCCTAATGAGTCAAACTCCAAAGGATTTTCTTCAGATTTTTTCTTATATTCAGCGATTAAATATTTTTTTCCGGAATCATTATTCATTGTGAAAAACAAGAAAGAGTCTTTTATTTCATTTTCCATGAATAATTCTGACTCCAATAAGCTTAATGATTTTATCATGTTCATTAATTGCTCATCGCAATAATCATCATTTTTTGAAAATTCATGAGGCCTTATTGTATAAAATTCTCCTGGATTTTTTTGAAAATAATGCTGCTTTCCTCCCTTATTAACTAACCCGTACATTTTCAGAAGAGATGAAAAATATTTCTTGTCCCCTTTCCAATTAATCTTTTCAAATTCTTCATATTTTTTTGAAAAACCACCCTTAAAAACCGCGTTTTTCAATGGAATAGTGTTATATATTTCACAATCAATGAATTGCTTATTTTCTTTGTAAAAAATATTCATTAAATCTTTAGCCCTTGTATCTTCAAAAAATAAGAAATCCTCATCACAAGATTTAACCTCATCAATTACTACACTTGTCAATCCTTCATATTCGCTTATCCTAAAAGATAATCCCTTTTTTTCATGAGCTTTTTCAAAATAAGTTATTGACTGGATATTGCAGTCAGTAAGGGTTATTGAATAATAATTAACTGCCAATAAAAAATTAGAAAGCAATTCAGTGTCTGTTTTAAAACTCATTTCTTTTGATTCCCTTGATGCCAATAACGCATTTTTTATGCCCATCCATCCGGCAAAAGTATTTACCATAATTAAACCCTCTTTTTTCATGTAAAATCCTTGTTTTAAAAAGTTTTATAATATATTAGCAATATTTACTAAAATATGGCTCCAACTAAGGAAATAGCTGATAAAGCTGATGAAATGATAACTAATAAAGATAAAATTGTTGCTAATTTTAAAACAGAGATTAATACTTTAAAAGATGAGCTTAACAAGCTTGATGAAGCCCCTATTGAATTAAGCGATAATGTTGAAAAGCTAGTGGAGCACTTAGGGAGCATTGGAGCTTTAATGGAAAAAACAGGGGACATTGAAAGCGCTTTAAATCAATTATTAAAAGATGCCCAGGTTTTTGCCCAAAAGGTTAATGAGGGCTTTGGTTATGATAAAAAAATCGAGGCTTTGGAAAAAAAGATTAACGAATTCCCTGATGATGAGATAAAAAAAGAAGCATATGAATATTTTAAAAAAAACATTAATGCTTCATTGTTTAAAATGCTTGAGAATCCTTTAAAGAAAGAAGTGGAGGATTTTAAGAAGTCTTTTGACAGCAAGAAGAAAGAGCATCCTGCTGAATTCTATAAAGTTGTTACTTCCCTTAAAAAGTTTGAAAACATGCCAAACATTAACGCGGTTTTCTTGGGGCTTGAGAATCTTGCTTTTCAGAACAAAAAAGAGGAATTAAACAAGGTTTTGCAAAGCCTTGACAAGATAAGCTCCATAATAACCCTTAATCTTAATTTATTTATTAATGAAAAATTAAACCCTGATAGGATAAAGAAATTATTTAAAGACACTACTGGCAAGGAAGTTGTTGAAGTTTTTAAAAATGATAAAGGATTAATTGAGCCTTCGCAATTCGAGCAAGAGCTTAATCAAACGCATCAAGGTTTTGAAAAATTGGCACAAACTATTGAGGATTATACTGATTCAAAATATAAGCCAGTTTATAACAAGCTTTTAAATTTTTACTGGAATGCCATGATTTTTTATGAAACATTGGAGCAGGAGCTTGATAAGAATGATGAAACAAAAAAGTTATCTGATGTTATTGGAAACAAGGGAGAGGATTTTGCAAAAACTTATGAAAAATATGCAAAGTTTTACAACCCTGATCAGCTGAATAATATTAAAAAATATATTGAAGAAAAATTGAAATATTTTGAAGAGATTTATCATGTTAATTATAAGAAAATATTGGGCAATTATAAGAAAATACTTGACACTATTGAGGATGAAAATAAGAAAGGGATTAAAAGACTAATACTTGCAATTGTTAATTCTGAGCTTCCAAACAATCAGGAGGAGCAGAAAATTAATGAAGAAATATTGGAATTTGGCAAAATAGTCAATGAATTTAATCAAATTGATGTTGACCAGAATGATAAAATAAAAAAGCTTACTTTGGAATTTCAAATTCCTGAAATTAATGCGGATATTTCTAAAAGGCTTGGATTCATTGAATTAATTGACAAAAACAGCATTGCCTTGTTTGATACTGTTGATGATATTCAAAAGAAAATAATCAATGATTTGAATACTTTTATTGCTTCAATTAAGGAGCATTGGAGCAAAGGCACGGGAGCTTTGGATTTTAAAAGTATTGAGGAGATAAAACTTAAATATTCAAATGTTATTTCGGAATTAAAAAAGTTTCATAATAATTATCATTTAAAGATTATAAATTATTATGATAATAATTTAAAATCTGTTAATAAGTTCATTGACAATTTTGACTTAATGTTTGGCTTGAAAGAAAAATACGGCATTAAGAATATAGAAAAAGACGTTTTAGCAATTCCTAGATTCAACTTCAATGAAAATGATTTAGAAGTTATAAGAAGTGAGACTTTTAAAAAACAGGCTATAAATGAATACTTAGCTAAGCCTGAAGTTTTCAACAAATTAAATTCAGCATTACAAAAATTACAAGAGTTGAAAGTTAAATGACTGAGATTACTGATTTGCCTAAAATAATTGAATGGGTAGTTGATTCATCAGATTTCATGACAGATTTATATGGATTTCTTAATCTTCAGCAGGAGAATAAAATAAAAGAAACTATTGAATATTATAAAAATAATAAGTTTAATAACTTTAATCCTTTAGAGGCAATGAAAAAACTTGATGATAAATGCAAAATGTTTACTGAAAATGAAGCTGAATTTGAAAACGAACTTACAAATATT
Source organism: Candidatus Nanoarchaeia archaeon (assembly GCA_041653395.1). GTDB lineage: Archaea > Nanobdellota > Nanobdellia > Tiddalikarchaeales > Tiddalikarchaeaceae > JAQTTT01. Next base: position 22,833 of record JBAZFK010000009.1, on the reverse strand, counting down.
TGGCTTCTTATGCAAAGCATTATTAAGATTTTAGAAATTAATGATAATTATTTAATAAACACAAAACAGCATTTGGAACTTGCAATAAAAAGATACGATGAAATGATAAAAAATATAAAAAAATTAAAATTCACCACAAATATTGAAAATTTAATAACTGACAGTAATACAAAAAATGTATTTAAACAATTCACCGAGGAATTACAAAGAAAAGAGAATGAATTAGTGAATAATAAATTAGATTTTAATTATTCTGATATTAGAAACATAATAATCTTGGATAAGAATTATTTTATAAACCGGGAGAAAGAGGTAAGAGTTTTCCTTAGCATTGATGAAGATGGCGCAGGCATTCTTGGATTCCTTTTTAGAGTGATTAAAGAAGTCAGCCAAAAAGACAACAATAATCAGCCTATAGATAATTTAATATCAGCGATTAACACTCCTGAATTTGAAACAAAAAAGCAGGCATTCAATGAAGTATTATCCAAAGTTAAAAGCCTAAAGTTTATTATTTTAAATCATGAAATTAAAGATAATGAAAAAAAATATTTAGGTAACGGAATTATTACTGTCAATGAAAAAATAATAGAAACTTTGTTAAAAAGGATTAAAGATATTGAAGAAATAAAAAATTATTCAAATTTAACTAAATTATTTGAAATAACTGAATTACTTGTTACCCAAAAAAATTTGAATAATTTTAATATAATTTATACTCAAGAAAATAACATAATTAAAAAAGTTAATCCTAGTACTACTCAAGAAATACCTGAGATTACTCAAAAAATTAATGAATATCTTAATTATAAACTGCCTGATGATACTTTATTAAATAAACTACAAAATGAAGATTTATTTAACAAATTTAAAGATATTAATAATTATTTAATTAGCACCATTAGCTATTCTGATGCTAATAAAAAGATTTCCGATGCCCATAAAGTGTGGAAGGATTTGGAGCCAAAATTGGGAGGCGTTTTCAAATCAGGTGAAGAAAAAGAAAAAAGCATAGAAGAAACTAAAAAAGTATTAGATAACTTAAAAAGTTTTAATAATTTATTTTTTGTTGAATTGTCAAAGTATTCTAATGATAATTTTAATGATATTTCAAAATTTAACCCTGGAGATAAAAATAAAAATGTTGAATCCATATTATCTAATGAATTAAACAAGGTTAAGTATTTTCATGATTTGAAAGTTTTTTTAAAAGGAATTAATAATCCTAAAAATAAAAAATCTGAAGAATTCATAGACAAAGCATTAGGAAACAGAGTAAATGAAATAAAAAAGCTTGAAAATTATAAAAATTATTTAAACGATAAAAAAGAAGGGATTTATAAACCTGAAGATGTAAATGAAAAAACATTAAAAGATGCAAAAAAAGAAATAAATAAATATTTTAATACGTTAAAAGAAATCTTTGAAATACTTAAAAAAATAATAATAAGAAGCGATGATTTAAAAAAATAATAAAAAATTACTCTAACCTGAATCTTTTATAATAAGTAGTAAGCAAATCATTCATCATTAAACCAGCATTGCCAGGATTCTTAGATAATTCACGCAAATTACTTAAGTACTCTCCTAAATCAAGATCTTTTGATGCAAATCCTTTACTAAAAGAAAAAGTGCCTATAAAATGTTCAATTAATTGAGCATGAGTATAATTATGCTTTTCATATTCTTTAACAATATTTTTATTTTTTCTCTCTAAAGCTTTAATTGATAAATATTCTGTTAATATTTTTTCAGACTTTACAGCTTGCAAACCAATCTGGAAATAAAGCTTTCTATCTAAAGATAAATCCCCTTTCATAGCCTCCATATACTCATCAAAGTCTTTTGTGTCAAAATTCTTGGAAGGATAATTATTTAAATCAAGGCCTAAATAATGAGCGCATGCAGAAAGCATATCCTCATCAGAATAACCCAAATCCTTCTTAGCATTCTCATAAACAGTAGCAGCACTCAAATCATTACTATTTTTCATAGTATTATAATTATAAGTCTTTTTTTCAACTATATTAAAATTTGTGAAATCAAAACAATTTTCAAGAGTCATAATAGTATTAGGGGCAATTGTATTTAAAAAACTTTTGCCAAAAAAACAATTATTTACCATATAGTAAATAAATAATTTTTTGTGAACATAAACCCCTAATCAAATCCTTTAAAAATTATTAAATGCTTTATTATTTAATCATGGCAAATGCAGATATTCAAGACCCTTCAGAGGATGTTGAAACTTTTTTCGGAACATCTCAGCAAAACCCTGAACCTTCTTTTTTCCAATCAGTTAATAACCAATTATCCTTTGCTGATAACGAAAGAATTAAACATTTAGATGAGATTTTTAAATTATTAGAATTAATTGAAAAAACAGCAGAGGGTTCTGGAAAAGAAGAGCAAGGCATTAAAGGAGCAATTGAAAAAGTCAAGAACTTTTTTAAAGATTTAAAAGAAAACATTAACAAAATAAAAGAATGGATGAAAAAATATAAGGCTGCAATAATCATTTCAGGAATAGGCATTGCAGGCATAATCACAGCAATCATATTATTCTTATAAAAAAAAAGAATTGCCATAGGAGTTGGAGTTATTGCAGTTGGCGGAATATTAGGTTATTTTTTACTACCTTTATTAATATAAATATTAAAAATTTATTTGCTTGGCTTTTTTTAAAACCTCATTAAAATCAGGAATGTTTTTCATTAAAGGGCTAAGCTCTGAATCCCATGTATGCTTTTTTTCTTCCAATTTTTCATAAAATAATTTTTTAGTGAAAATTATTTTGTAATATTCAAGCTTTTTTTGAATTAATTCTTGCTCGCATTTTACGCCAATAGACAATAAAAAATATAAATCATACAAATCCCTTGCCTTATTTCTTGAAATAATAGCCCTTATTTTTTCAGCAAATATTTCTTCTTTTTTCATGACATAAACCTCAAATGAAGGTATTTCTTCCAAAAACCTTCCCAACATCTTTGCTTCAGGAATCAAAAAAGTTTTTTCCCTAAAGCTTAAATCAAGAATTATTTTGCATAAGCTATTTTTAACCCCATTAAACAAAGGCCCCTGAAGTCTTATAATAAAAGTTTTGCTTCTTTCATGATTATCTTCGCATTCGCATTCATAGTTTATTTTAAAAAGCTTTAATCCTTCTTCTATTTTTTTAATATCAAATTTTTCTTCGCAATTAAAATCCAAATCTTCTGAAAACCTGTTTAAACCATAGCATTTTACTAATGCTGTTCCTCCTTTGAATATTATTTCAGTTCCATAATTTTGGTATATTATGAAAAGTATTATATTTTGAAAATAGTCTTTTTCTGCCTGGCCAATATTTTTTAAGCCCCTGTTTTTTGCATATTCTTCAAGCTCTTTTCTTGAAATCATATTTTAAGCCTCCATTTTGAATTTAATGTATTATATTTTTTTGAAAAGGGGTTAAGATTGCAGTAATTGCTGTCTAGGTTAAAATAGCCATGAATGTCGATTTGTTTATATTTTTCAAGCATGAATCCAACCCTTTTAATTGTTGAATTCTCATTTGTTATTTTAAGGTAATCTATTATTTTTTTTTTATTTATTAATGATTTTTTAAAAATTTTTTCTATTTCATCAAAATTGCCTATTGCTTTATAGTGCTTAAATATGTCTATTATCAATTTTTCATGCTCTGCAATAAAAATTTCGCCATTATTTGACACTATTTTTTTATAGCCAAAAATGTTTGCTGGCAAAAATTTTATAATATATCCCTCGAATGCTATTTCTTTAAATTTTTTTGATGATGCCACAAATATTGTGCTTAATATTTGCTCTGAAAAACCATAATAATATGATGCTGACCAAAAAGAGATATAGCTTGGAGTGTGAATATTGCTTGCTATTACAAAAATATCATTATTTGTTGTATATTTATTTTTTCCAACCCTTTTAATTGACTTTCGTTTAATAAGCCTATTAATTATTAATTTAGAATATTCTTTTGAAAAATTGCCTATCCTTTGAATTGTTTGTATTGAAAATATAGGTTTGTCTTTAATACTTTCAATGATTTCTAGCTCTTTCATAATAATTTATCTTATTTATTACTTATAAAGTTATCTTTTTTGATAACTTTGAAAGGTTAAATAAAGAATTTGGTGTTTTAATTAAAAAAATCCGAGTTTTTCATAATATTTCTCTCCTCCTTTTATTATAACATGATTTTTTATTATTTCTTTTATCAGCAAATCTTGAGGATTGAATGCGCCTATTTTGACGCTTATTAAATCATATAATTTTTGAAGTTTTTCTTTTATTTTAATATCCTTTGTTTCTATATAAACATCTATGTCACTATTTTCTTTTGATGTTCCTTTTGCATAGCTTCCAAAAAGTATTATTAGCTCGCATTTGCTTTTTTCTATAATATCATGAAATAATGGTTCTAAAAAAGAATTATTAATCAATAATTTTGCTAATTTATAATTTTCAGCATTTAAAATAAATGATTTTGATGAAAGATTTTTTTTTATGAAATAAACATGATTTTTGCCCTCAATTTTGTAATCTAAAACATTGATATTTCTTAATTCATTTAATATTGATTGAGTTTTTGTAAGCGAAATTTTTAATTGTTTGCTTAATTCCCTGCCATGCGCCTCCTTTTTTAATAATGCTAATAAGACTTCAAATTCGTAATTGATTTTTATTTGATTCATATGATTTTTTTAAGAATCAATATTATTTAAACATTTCCGTTATAATCATAATAGCACCAGCTTTCCTAAATAAATTATCTTTGAATATGCAACTTATACTTTATGAGAATATTGTAAATGTTTTGAATAAAAAAATAATTCATATTGCGCTGCAGCTTCTACTTCTAGTCTTTGAATTGCTTAAAGTAATCCTTGCCACATAGGTTGCTGATGCTTCCAAATCATAGGTTGAAACGTAATCCAAAATTAATGCCTGGCCTTCAGCTAAGCCCATAAAGCTTGAGTTAATATTAGTGTATAGCTCAACTCCGTTAACATTTGTAAGGACTAGTATTGCTGAGCCTGAATTAATTGCCCCAATTCCGTCATTCACTAAAGTAATATTAACAGCATTAGTTGTTGCGTTGCATGCAACGCTTAATATTGTGAAATCTGTCAAGTCGCTTGCTGCGTTTTCATCAATGTTTGTCTCAGCGTCCTGCTGCAGCTGATCTTGCACACTCATCATCCAAAAGTAGGCGCTTGTTGATGCAATGATTGTTATAAGTATTAAAAGTATTGTTGATATTATTGGGCTGACTGATTTATGGCTCAACAGGTTTCATCTCTTCTTCATTTTCAGGGGTTGGCATCTCTCCTAATTTATTGCCAATTTCTTGAGTTAATAAGCTCTTAGTGTACATTTTTTTCAAAAACTGGCCTAATTCTAGGTTGCTTTTCATTGTTTCTGAAGTGTTTTTTTCTATTTTCTTAAGCTCGAAGACCACGTTTTCATTGCTGGCTCCCTGCTTCTCATCCGATTCCTCTTCGCTTGATTCTTCAAGTATGCTTATTAGTTCCCTGTTCTCCCTGACTAAATCAGTCATCTTAATCAATAGCTCAGTCATTTTTGACTGAAGGTTAATGTTAATGCTTACAAGCTTCATTAGCTGCTCGTTTAATTCATTGACATTTCTTTCAAGCTGGGCATTTGATGATGAGACTATTTGGTTTTTGAAATAATCAACTTGGGAGGTTAATTCTTCTATTTGTTTTGATTGCTTGACATCCACTGATTTTTTAGAAGTTTTTTTCTTTGCAGCCATGAATAAAGAAAAGTTGATGAGTATTTATATAATTTTTTAAATAATAAGTTTTCAGTTCAAATAAGGGAATTTGAGCATTATTATCTCTAAAGGCTTCTTATCCTCTTTTTTTTCAGGGTTAATTTTTTGTATTTTCTCTTTTAATTCCTGCAATTCAGGCATTAATAGTTTTGACAGCTCGCCTGCCACGTTTTTAATAGTGCTTTCAATGCTTGGATTATGCTTTGCGTAAATGAAAACTATTCCTTTAAGCTCGTAAGCTGTGGTTTTGTAGTCTTTGAACTTGGCGCTTAGCAAGAAATTTTTCTCAACATATTCAGGCATTGGCTTGAATCCAACTGTTTCAAAATAAGCTTCATACCTTTTAAGCACTGGCAGTTTAAAGCTTGAAGAGTTTTCAAAATAGTTTTTTAAAAATCCTCCCTTGATCTCTTTCCATCCCTTGTCATTCCTTATCTCTTCGCATAATTCAATTATTAATTCCTCATCAGTCACTTGGTTAGCTGTAAAATAGTCATGAATGCTGCTTTCATTTATGATTTGCCCTTCATTCATAATAATTAATCAAGCAAAGGTTAAATAAAAAAGTTATGGAAAAATTTACAAAAGAGGTTTTTCCGGCAATTACTCAATATTTAAGCGAGATGAAAAAAATAGGTAAAATAATCGATTCTTTTAGAATAAAAGAGCAATTAAAAAAATAAATTTTTTTAATTAAAAAGAATAGCCTTCTGTGAAAACATAAAATTCTGCAAGATTATTCAATAAATCATCAATAAGTACCTGAGCATCAGCTCCATCCCACATTTTATCCTTTAAACTGTTTAAATAATCACTAAGATCATAATTTTTAATTTGAAAACTATTTCCATTAGGTCTTCTAAGATTATCTATATCTGAAGCAAAACTTGAAACTAACTCAGCATGAGATTTTCTATCTCTTAACATTTCAGCAGAACTTTTATTATTTTTACCCATATACTTTTTATAAAAATATTCTCTTAGTAATTTTTCTGAAGTTATTGTATATAATAATATTTGAAAGTCAAATTTGACTTTGTCAGGATTTGATAACTCCTTAACATAAGATTCCCAGCTTCCTTGTTCATAGTTTTCTGGCCTGTAATTGTTCATGTTTAACAACTCAGTCTTTGTATTCCATTTTTTATCACTCCTTTGAATGTTTTCATTTAATCTTAATGCTGCTACATGCAATATGTCTTTAGGTGAAAGTTCTAAGCCTTGCATTACATAGTCAAGAACTTCATGTGCTGGATGAATATCTTTTTCTTTGTATTCTTTTAATTTTTTTTCTAAATCCATGCCTATTTAGTACCTTATTTTATTTAAAAAAATTGTCTTTTTTTAAAAAATAAAAAAGTATTGGGCATTTTTACATGTCCATTGGTGGCATTCCTTGTGGCATTCCGCTTGGCCCGCTTGGCTTCTCCTGGCCTTTTGCAATCACGTCATCTATTCTGAGTATCATCATTGCCGCTTCAGTGGCTCCGCTTATTGCCTGAGTTTTTATTTTCAAAGGCTCTATGACATTAAGCTCTTTCATGTCTGTTATTTTGCCAGTGAACACGTTGAGCCCGTAGTTTTTGCCGTCTTTTTCATCATGCTTAGTTTTAAGGTTTGTCAAGACATCAAGCGAGTCTATTCCTGCATTCTCTGCCAATGTTCTTGGTATTACTTCCATTGCTAAAGCGTATGATTTTATTGCCATTTGCTCCCTGCCTGATAAGGTGTTGCTGTATTTTATCAGCTGCTTACTTAGCTCCATTTCAGCGCTTCCTCCTCCTGCAAGTATTCTTCCTCCATCCTTGATTACACTTATAATGTCACCTATTGCGTCAATCACTGCCCTTTCTATTTCGTCAATCACGTGCTCGGTTCCGCCTCTTAAGAGTATTGTTACGCTTTTTGGGTGCTTGCATTTCTCGACAAAAGTCATTTCTTCTCCGCCGATTTTTTTCTGCTCAACTATTCCTGCAAAGCCCAAGTCAGCTGCTGATACTTCTGTTAAATCATTCACTATTTTCGCGCCTGTTGCTTTTGCTAATTTTTCCATGTCGCTTCTTTTAACGCGCCTAGCTGCGAATAAGCCTTTTTTAGCCAGCATGTATTGTATTGAATCATCTATTCCTTTTTCGCAAAAGATTACATTTGCCTGGATTTTTGAAACGTTTTCAACCATTTCTTTCAGGCTTTTTTCCTCCCTTTCAAGGAAGGCTTGAAGCTGGTCTGGGCTTGTGATTCTTATCTGCGTGTCAGATTCAGTTTCCTTAACCTCTAAAGCAGCGTCTAGTAATAAGATTTTCGCGTTCTCTACAACTCTCGGCATGTCCGGATGTATTCTTTCCTTGTCTATTATTATTCCCTGTATGAGCTCGGAATCATCCACTTGGCCTCCTGTTTTTTTCTCAATCTTTAAGGCTTCCCTATCTATGAAAACTGCTTTGTCCTTCACTTCAGTAATGCTTCCTATTGCGTTAACTATTGTTTTTGCCAAAGTATTCATTGACATCTCTGCGCTTTTTCCTGTCATTGCAGTCATTGCTATTTTTTCCAGCATTTTTTTGTCATTTAATTCTATCTTATCCGCTAAGCTTTCAAGTATTTCCTGGGCTTTAAGCGCTGCCATCCTGTAGCCGTTCACGATTATTGTTGGGTGAATATTTTTTTCAAGCAGTTGCTCTGCCTGCTTTAACAGCTCTCCTGCAAGTATTACTGCAGTTGTTGTTCCGTCCCCTACTTCCTGGTCTTGTGTTTTTGCAACCTCAACCAGCATCTTAGCTGCCGGATGGTTTATCTGCATCTCTTGAAGTATTGTCACTCCGTCATTGGTGATTATTATATCTCCTAAGCTGTCAACTAGCATCTTGTCCATTCCTTTCGGGCCTAAAGTGGTTCTGACTGTTTCTCCCACTGCTATTCCTGCTGCTATGTTGTTTTTTTGCGCTGTTCTTCCGTAATTCCTGCTTGAATCCTCGGGCATTATATATATTGGTTGCATTTCGTTTGGCATTTTTTAAATTCATCTCCTTATTATTTTTTTCTTATTGCAAAGAATGTGTGGTCTTTTTCAAAGGGCTGAAGCCCTCTTTCTTCTAATACTACAAATTTTTGCTTTAACTGGTTGCTTACCATTTCAAAGATTTGCATTGGTTTCTTTGTCACATCTATGCTTCTTGACTTAACTGATAAGTATCCCACACCATCTTGCTTCAAAAACCTGTTGCAATTGTTTATGAAAATCCTCACTTGGTCTTTTTGCGCAATGTCTTGGAAGACTACGTCGCATTTCGGGACAAATGCGTACTCTTCCATGTGGTTGGCGTCTGCGAGTATTGGATAAAGGTTTTTCCTTTCCTTTGATAATTCCACGAATTTGTAAAAAATCCTAGGAGCCAAGTCTACTCCGAAAATCATTCCTTCAGTTACTATATCACTTAAGTGGCTGCAGGTTGTTCCGCTGCTTGCGCCTAAATATAACACTATTGAATTCTTTTTGAAGGCAAAAGTCCTTAAGTTTTTGTAAAGAGCTGCTCCTAATTTGCTTCTTTTTCCAACCCATTCCCTGTATTCTTTGATTAATTTCTCGCCGTACACGCTCCTGTTAGGGCTTATTAAGCTTTTAGTGTAATATTCTTCCCCTTCTTTGTAAACGTTTTCGTAGTTAGTTTTTTTCATTGCTTTAAACCTGCTATTTTTTTGTTCAAGTCATCTATTAAGTCTTTGCTTATATCTTTTCCTTTGAAATAATCCATTTTTATGCTTATGACTAATTTGCTTGCTAAGGCTCTTGCTATTTTTCCCCTGTTTTTAAGGGGCGCTGAGCTTACAAATGTTGTGTTGAATATTATTCCGTGCTTTGGAGGGCTTGCCCTTGTCCTTAAGTGCCTGAACAATGCTTTCTCTGCTCCGAGTACTTGTATTGTTGAGCTTGGCATTAGCATTAATCTTTTCATGCTTCCTGCTGCTGCCAGCAGCCTTGCTGCAACTAATTCTCCTGCCAAAGCGCTAGTATTCTTTGCTATTACTTTAATCATTTCTTTTGCCCTTTCTTCAAAGATTTTCTTTTGCTCTATTAATGATTTTAATGTGTTTATTGTTTGGTTCAATATTGTTAAGTCTTCTGCTTTCAAATCTAAGCCCATTGATGCTTCTGAAACATTGAATAATTTAGCTAATTCCTTCCTTGTCACATTTTTTATTTTCAAAAAATCGTCAAGCATTGAGGCTTTAATGCTTGCTTCAGGGTAATAGATTGTGAAATGCTCTGACACTCTTTCAAAGTAAGAGTTTATTATCTCATCCATTATGTCAATATAGCTTACATAGATTCCCACCAAGTCCTGTTCAGTAATGTTCTCTTTGACTTTCTGTATTGATTCCTTTATTAGTTTTTCATGCATTTGCTTTTTGAACTCGTCAAGGGTTTTGTATTTTGAAGGTATTATTTCTTTTAAGTCATAGATTTTTTCCTTAAACACTGTAGTGTCTTCTGGAATAGAATAATTAGTGTCATCTCTTTTGTTATTGCTGAATTTTGAGGTATTGTTTTTACTGCCATATTGGCTGTAATTGGAAGTATTGCTTTTATTATAATTGCCTCCCTTAAAATGATTTGGCGCATTGTTTTTGTTGCTGTTATAATTAGGCTTATTTTTAACTTTCATACTATTTTATAATATAAACAGCTTTAAAAAGTTTTTAGGTTGCATCAATTCTAAGCTAAGTCTTTAAATATCCTTTAATTTAAAGCAATAAAAAGGTTTAAAAAACGCTTTTAGTTATTATTCTGTTATGAGTTTAAGCATTGTTAATGATGAAAAAAATTTCATTGAATTAAAGTTTGATGGGGATAGCCACAGTTTCTTGAACCTTATTAAAAGAAAGCTTGTTGACAATAAAGAGGTTTCATTTGCAGGTTACAATAAGCCTCATCCTTTGGTTAATGAGAGCATATTTGTCTTAAGGACAGTTAAAGCAGATCCTAAAAAGCTTTTCAAGGAAGCTATTGATGAGTTAGTATCAGAACTTAAAGAATTAAGCCTATGAAAGTCAAAAAAGCTTTAAGGTCGTTTTGGAAGTTTTACTGGAAAGATAACAGTTTTCTTAGTTATGTATTCTTTATTGTTTTCACATACTTGGCTTTCAAGTACTTTTTATATCCTGGTTTCTTGTTAGTTACTGGATTAAGTGATGTTTTGGCAATCATGACTCCTAGCATGGAGCATTCTGGAAATGAATCAGTTTATTTTTATGATTATTATGAAGAGCTCGGCTACTCTCCTGACTCTTTTGATTTTGACAATGGTTTGAACATTGGGGATGTCATTTTTGTGAAAAAAGTTGAGAATTACTCAGTTGGTGAAGTGATTGTTTTCAAAAGCCCTTATTATGAAAACAAATTAGTCCATAGGGTTGCGCAGATTGAGCCTTTAAGAACGAAAGGGGATAACAATGCTGTTAGTTTCATCTTTGACACAGTCATTACTGAGGTTTATGGCAAAGTAGTTTTTAAAATTCCTTTCTTTGGGCTTCCTAGGTATTTAATGTACAAAATTACTGGATTATAAGGGGCTAAAGAATAGATAACTTTTTAATTAAAGTGGTTATTGTGTTTTACTTATTATGTTTTGCAAGAGTTGCGGAAGCTTATTGGTTCCTGAAGCTGATGAAAAGGGAAAAGTGAAATTTTCTTGCAGGAAATGCGGGCAGTCAAGCAGGAATAAAGATCTGAAAATTGTTGATTCTAACACTAAAAAGAGCAAATTATTCTTTGTTGATGATAAAGACAAGGAAGAGGAAACGATTAGAGTAAAATGCCCTAAATGCGGCAAAATGAAGGCTAGTTTTTGGATTATTCAGACAAGAGGAGCTGATGAGCCACCTACCAAGTTCTTCAAATGCGTTGCATGCGAGCACACTTGGAGGGATTACGACTAATGGAAGCTGAAGAAACCAGTAAGGAGTTCAAGAAAAGAGCTGTTGCTTTTAACAAAAAGATTTCTAGCATTTCTAGCGAGGATTCTAGGGTTGCAGTTGTTGGAACAGTCATTGATGTTGATGAGAAAAACTTTGTTTTCACATTAGATGATTCATCTAAGAAGGTTAATGTAATCTTATTGGATGAGCAGTTAATTCATAAGGCAAAGGCTGGCAAAATCTTAAGAGTAATAGGATTAGTCATTGCAGGAGATTCAGGCATTGAAATAAAAGGCGAATTGGTTCAGGATTTCACAGGGCTTAATGTTGAATATTATAACAAGTACTTGGAATTATCTAATTAATCTTTTATCAAAACCTTAATAAATAATCTTTAATTAAGTTAACGTATGGCAAATTTTTATGACAACGCCTTAAAGCTGTTTTCAAGCGACCCGTTGAGTGCGGGCTTATTGTTGCTTGCTGGCTTTTTAATATGCCACTTATTGCATGCTTTCATTTACGGCTTTGTTGGTGGTTATGGCAGCAGTTTTGAGAAGATTAAAAAATTTTTCAAAGGCTTATTTTTTATCTACAAGTAAAAAGTTTTTTAAGCTAAGATTTTTTCTAAAAACATAATTAGAAACGGGGGGAGAACTATGAAAATCGTAATGAATGATGTTAGCTTACTTAGAGATAGCTTGGATGCTATTAGTGGATTAGTGAATGAGGCAACTTTTGAGTTCACAAGCAACGGGTTAAGCCTGAAAGCAATTGATCCTGCAGTTGTTGCAATGACTATTCTTAAAATGATGCCTTCATGCTTTGACCAGTACGATTTGCAGGGGGATGTTAAGTTAACTGTTAATCTTGATTATTTATTAGAGGTTTTGAAAAGAGCTAAGGTTAGCGATAAGGTCATTATTGAATTAATGGCTGATTCCGGCAATTTGAAGGTTTCAATGGTTGGCAATCTTAACAGGGAGTTTTGCATTGGGTTAATTGAGAATCCTGACAAGGAGCAAAAGGTTCCAACTCCTGAGTTCAGCGGGCAAATAATAATAGACAATAATGTTTTAAGGGATGCTGTTAAGAACTGCCAAATGGTTAGTGATTGCGCAACTTTCTCTGCAAGCCCTGAAAAATTCTCAATCACTGCAGCAGGTGATCTTAATAATGTTGTTCATGACTTAGGTAAGGACTCGCCTTACCTTAAAGAGCTAAGCGTTTTAAATGAGGAGTCAAGCAAGTACTCGCTGGAATACTTGGAGAAAATCATCAGGGGAGACAAAGTTTCAGCAGAGACTATTATTAAGTTCAAGAAGGACTACTTATTAGAGGTTGAGTATAAAACTGTTGACAAGCTTTCATTAATATTCATCTTGGCGCCCAGGGTTGAGAATGATTAATAATAATTTTTTATTGATTATTAATGCTTTTGGTAAAAAAAATCTATTCCAGGCTTAGCTCGTATTTAGTCTCCCAAGAGTTAAGTATTACTTGCTTTGCTTCCTGTTTTTTAATGGTTAATATTGAGTCTGTTGATTCTTTCAATTCTTCTGACTTGTCATTTATAAGTTTTATAAGCTCTGCGTTGCTGGTTTTGACTGTTATTTTCTTCGCGTCTCCAACGTTGAATTTTTTCTGCTTCCTGTAATCCTGTATTGCCCTTGATAATTCTGATAACAATGCCTCCTCTTTTAGCTCAGGAGTTAATGATTTGTCTAATTGAACATTATTTTGCTCTATTAATCCTTTGATTGGCTTATCTGATAGTTTTATCTCCTTTATATTTGTCAAAAATCCTATTAATTCAAGCATTGAGCCCCTTAATTTATTGGAGACAAATGCTTGCTTTAATGGCCATCTTATTTTTATATTCTCTTTAGCTCTCATGTTAAGCAGTGTTTCAACATTGCTTAATGCTTCTTTGAATTCGTTTTCTAATTCTTCATTTATTGATTGCTCTTCAACTTTAGGCCAAGAGAGTAAGTGCACGCTTTTTTCATTTTCATAATTCTTGTAAAATGACTGGTATAGTTCCTCTGAAACGAACGGGGTGAAAGGGCTCATCATTTGAAGGGTTTTTAATCCTGTTTCATAAAGCGTCTGCATTGCTGATTCTTTGTCTTTTCCAAAATAATTCTTCTTTAATTTCGGCCTTATTATCTTAATGTAAGTTCTTGAGAAATCATTTATGAAAAATTCCTTGATTGCCTCAATCGCTTCCCTGTGATAATGGGAGCTTAATTTTTCAGTTGCTAGTTTAATTGTCTTGTTCAGCCTTGATTTTATCCATAAGCTGCAGTCGTCAATTTTTTTAACTGATGATTTCTTGTAGTCTAATAGTTCTAAATATGTTTTTGAGTAAGCAATGCTGTTGCACAATATTGACAATTCGTTTTTCGGAACCCTTAATAATTCCTCTGCGAATGGCTGGTTGAACCAGGTTGGGAGTGTTGAATAATAATATCTTAAATTGTCTATTCCGTATTTTTTCCCTGCCTCCTCTAGGCTTAATGCGTTTCCTTTTGATTTGCTTAATTTGTTCCCTTCGTTGTCTGTTATCATTCCAGTGCACACCACTGATTTGTATGGAGCCTTGTTTTCCATGACCATTCCTGCATACATCATTGTGTAAAACCAGTGGCTTATCTGCTCCCTTGCCTCTAATATGAAATCTGCCGGGAACCATTCATTAAAATATTCTTTTCCTTTTAGTGTTGCATAAGGCATTACTGCTGAATCAGCCCACACATCAGCTACTTCAGGGGTTCTGGTCATTGTTCCTTGGCATTTAGGGCATTTGAAGGTGACTTTGTCCATGTATGATTTGAATAGTTTATAGTCCTTCTCAAGTCCCTGGCCTTGCTTTAGCTCTTCATAGCTTCCTATTACTTTCAGTTCCCCGCATTTAGGGCATTCCCAGAAAGGCAATGCCCCGTCATAATACCTCTTCCTGCTTATGCACCAGTCCCTTAGGTTTGAATACCAGTTCTCTGCTGAATTCTTTGCATGGGGAGTATTCCAGTCAATTTGTTCAACTTCTTTTAGGAATTTTTCTTTTAATGGCTCAACTTTTAGGAACCATTCATTCTCTGTTCTGTAAACTAATGGGTTTTTGCATCTCCAGCAATGAGGGTATTGGTGTTTGATGTTTTCTTTTAAGAATAATAATTTTTTTTCCTTCAAATCTTTCATTATTTCAAAGCTTGCATCCTTAAAGTATAGTCCTTTGAATAGTTCAGTATTATCTGTTAATCCGTTCTGGGCTACTGCGCATATTGATTCCAGCTTGTGCTTTCTTCCGCATTCATAATCATTCTCTCCGTGGGCTGGTGCTATATGAACAAACCCTGTTCCCTCCTCTGATGTGACAAATGATTCCGGAACTGTAAGCCTCTTTTTCTTGCTTCCTAGGTAGAATTCATACTCTGTTCCCACTAAATCCTTCCCGGATTTGCTGATTATTTTCTTTAATTTGGCTTTTAGTTTGGATTCTATTTTTTCAACCAAGGAAGCTCCCATCCATAACCTCTCCCCTTCATGCTCTATTAATGAATACTCCATTTCAGGGTTTAAGGCTACTGCCGTGTTTCCTAGCAGGCTCCAGGGAGTGGTTGTCCAAACAAGCAAGTATTCGTTTTTATTTTTTATTTTAAATTTCACGTAAACGCTCGGGTCGCTTACTTCCACATATCCTTCGCTAACTTCTAATTGCGAGCAAGTGGACTCGCAATTGCTGCACCATGGAACCACTTTCAGCCCCTTGTATAATAACCCTTGTTCTTGGCATTTTTTAAAAAAGCCCCATTGAGTCATAATGTAGTCATTTTCGTAAGTGTAGTATGTTTGGTCCCAGTTCATCCACATTCCTAATCTTATGCTGTCAACTATGAAATCATCAACGTATTTTGTTGCAGCTTTCATGCAGGCTTCTTCAAATTTTCTTAAACCATGCTTTATTATATCTTCTTTTTTGCTAAATCCTAGCTCTTTTTGAACCTGCAATTCTACAGGCAGTCCCATGCAGTCAAATCCTGGCTGGCTTCTTTGCCTATGCCCTGTTAAGGCATAAAATCTCATATAAATATCCTTTAATACTCTGTTGAATGCGTGGCCTATGTGCTGTTTTCCGTTTGCTCCTGGAGGGCCGTCAAAGTATGAGAATCTTAATTTGCTTTTAGCATTTTTTTCCTTTAATTTTTCAAAAATAGAGTTTTTTTTCCAAAATTGCAGGATTTTTTTCTCGCTATCATCGTCAAGCATGGAAACTATTTAAAATATTGGGCTTAATAAAAGTTTTTATTTTTTGGCTACAACAACGTTTTTAAATAAAATGCTGTAGTTTAGCATTGATGAATTACATTATTAACCAGTATTTTCATGAAAAAAGCTGCGAAAATGCTTCGGAGAAATTCACCCAAGGGGTTGAATTCTTTTTAAGCAAGTTAGATTTTGGATTGGAAAGAAAAATAATGCCTTATGTTAAAATTGAAAACTTGGTAAATTATAACCCTTATAAAAGGAGCATTGACTGCGAACAGATGAGGAATTCTTTCAGGGAATACGTTTCATGCTCTTCAGTAAACAAGGAGACTGTTAATATTTTTTACCTGGATAGATTAATGATTTTTGATAATGAGGATATAAGAGTTCGCACTGTAGCTTTTGTTGATAAAGTGCTTGTTAAAAATAATCTTCCTTTTGTGAGCAATGTTTTTGTTAATGCGAATTATCAGGATGACGAAGATATTTTTTTGGTGCTGGGAATGCATGAAGCCTCTCATTTGTTTGATTTATGGCATTGCAGCACTGATGAAGTGTGCATTTTAAGAGATAATAGGATTAATTACGGCAATTGTTTGAGGTATTATAAAAAAAACAAAGAGATGCCTTTTTGCAGGGAGCATTTGTCAAAATTTATGAAGTTAAAATGTTGAAAATGTTTATTAATGTCTGATTTATATTTTTGGTTATTATGAATATGAAGGTTAGAAAAAGGGATGGTTTTGTTGTTGATTTTGATGAAAGCAAGGTTGTTAACAGCCTTAAAAGCAGCGGAGTAAGCGATGAGACTATTGAGAAAGTGCTTTTGAATATTTATGAAAAAAAGTTTTCAATAATTTCAACTGACAAGCTTTACGGCATGATTTATGATTTGGTTAAGAAGCTTGAGAATAAGTACAGCGCAAGCATTTATTCATTGAAGAATGCGATTTTAAGGCTGGGTCCTGATGGTTATTCTTTTGAGGATTTTATTGGAAAAATATTCACTTTTTTAGGTTATAAAGTTAAGGTTAGGCAGATTTATTCAAGCCTTTGCATTACCCATGAATTGGATGTTGTTGGAGCAGATTTTTTTATTGAATGCAAATACCATAACAGCGGAGGAATAAACACTGGAATAAAAGATGTCATGTATTCTCATGCAAGGTTTCTTGACTTAAAGAATGCTAACAAGAAAAAAGGCTACAATTTCACTAATTTTTGGGTTGTAAGCAACACTAAATTCTCAGAGGATTCAATAGATTATGCGAAGTATTGGAAGATTAATTTAATGAGCTGGAAATACAAGGGAAACATGAGCTTGTCTTATTTGATTGATAGAAACGCGTTGTATCCCATAACTTTGCTTCCTAGCGTTTCAAAAAGGGTTTTTGAAATACTTAACAAAAACTCTATCCTTATAATTTCTGAGGTTTGCTATAAAGACAATAATGATTTGAAGAGAATGGGATTAAATGATAATGAGATAAGGAATTTGAAGCTTGATTGCGAGAACTTGATTAATGCCTCTAAAAAAATCAAAAAAGAGGATTATTAAATGATTTGGGCATTGTTTGCTTTTCTTGCTTTAATTTATTCAGTTCTAATATACAACAGATTAATTTTTTCAAGGAATATTGCAGGCACTGCTTGGGCAAGCATAGATATTAATATTAAGCTTAGGAATGATTTGATTCCTCTCATAGTCTCCATTGTTAAGCAGTACTCTAGCTATGAAAAAAACACTTTTAAGGAATTGGCTGAATTAAGGGCTAGTTTAGAAAGCTCTGATAGCATTAAAAAAAAAGCTTTGATTAATCAAAAAATAACTGAATCAATGAATAATTTTTTTATGGTTGCTGAGAACTACCCTAAATTAATGGCTAATAAGTCATTTTTAAGGCTTCAGAATGAGCTTTCTACATTAGAGTCAAATATTGCTTTCAAAAGGCAGTTTTACAACGATGCTGTCTTTAAGTATAACAATTTTTTAATGTCTTTTCCTTCAAGCATTGTTGCCAAAATCTTCGGCTTCAAGGTTAAGGAAAGCTTCAGCAATGATTCAAAATATTTGGGGGTTAAATTATGAGAAAGATTTTGCTGCTTTTTTTTCTCTTGCCCATAGTTTTTGCTAAAAGTTATTATATTAGCGAAGCAAGAATTGACATAGTTGTCAATGAGCAGGGTTTGGTTAGCATTGCTGAAAACTTGACTTACGATTTCACAGGGTGCTACTATACTGTTTATAGGGAGATTCCTACAGGCGTTTCCAGCGTGATCGGATTAACTTCATCAGCTTCTGATTCTTTTTCGGAATTAAGGCAGCAAAGAAGCAGTGATTATTATTACGAGTTCAATTTCATTAATCCCCAGTGCGACAAAAAAACTAATGTCATTCTCAATTACAATATGAGCCAAGTGATTGATTCTTATAATGATCTTAGCACGCTTCATTTCATGTTCTGGGGCCCTGAATGGCCTTATGTTTCAAAGTTAACTGCAAACATTACTCTTCCGAATAAATTAACTGAATATTGGATTCATAATTCAAAGAAAAGCTATTCTGTGCCTAATGATTACGGATTTTTTTTTGAAAAAGAAGGTGTGAATTCAGGAGAATGGATTGAAACAATGGCTCTTTTTGAAAGAGTTAATGATAATGTTTACAGCACTTTAAAGCAAGGAAATAGTTTAGAGTTAATCAGCAATCAAGAAAACGGCTATGCCCTTATTCAAGAAGGGGATACTTTATGTTTGATAATATTTTTAGGCCTTCCTCTTGTTTTGTTTTTTTACATTTATAGCAGGTATGGCAGGGAGGAAAACCTTGATTATTTCAATTCCGCAATCTTCGATGTTCCAACTCCTGATTCTCCTGCAGTTGTTAAGGCAATTCTTAGCTCTCCTGATATTAATGCTTTCATTGCAACCCTTTTTGATTTAGCTAGGAGAAAATATCTGGAAATAGCTGGCAGCGAAAAAAATGTTGAGATAAAACTCCTTAAAGAGCCTGAAGGTTTGAACGATTACGAAAATGTTGTTTATTTGTTTTTGAAAAAGTATGAGGTTAATAAAATCATTAATTGGAATGAGCTTAAAACAAAGCTTTTGTCAGTCAATAACAGCTTGGATTTCCAGAGGAGGCTTAGCGCTTTTAGCAGCAATGTCATGAAAGTGTTTGACCGAAAGGAATACTATAACAATGAGGGTAACAAGAAATTTTTGAAGTATTCTTTTTGGTGCATTTTGTCTTTTTTTATAATCTCATTTTTTTACAAGAATATAGTTTCAGCAAACATGCCTCTTTTTAATGATAATGTGGGTTTTTATTTGTTTTTTTCATGCATATTAATTGTTTTTTTGAATGTTATTGGAAGTTTAAGCCTTGGAAAATGGACTGGCATGGGCAGGGTTTTTGAGCGCAAATGGGCTGCTTTCAAAAAATACTTGAATGATTATTCTATGCTTAAGGAGCATGCTCCTCAAAGCATTGTTATTTGGGAGAGATTCTTGGTTTATGCTATTGCTTTAGGCGTTGCTGATAATGTGATTAATGTTATGAAGCTGAAAGTTTCTGATATTAGCAGCAGTAATTTAAGGGGTGTTTATTATTCTCCTATGTTTTATTCTTCTTTTAAAAGTAGCCTGATTTTCAGCAGCATGAGAAGCTCTAGCAGTTCAGGCCATGGCATGGGAGGAGGACATGGCGGCTTTGGAGGAGGACATGGCGGCGGCGGTGGGGGAGCTAGATAAAGCTTTAAATATTCTTAGGGTATAAATTATTTCATGGATATCAAAAAAAAATCTAAAGATTTCGGTGAAGTTGAGATTAAATACACTGAAGGGAAAAAAGTTAAAGAAGTTAAAGAGAAGATTTCAAGTGGACTTAATAAGATTGCTAACAAGATTAAGAAAGCTGCCAAGAAAGTTAGGGATTAAGTCTCTTTTGCGTATTTTATTATTTTTTTGGCAACCTCGGTTGCTGGTATTTTTGTAGTGTCAATTATTAAATCGTAATTTTTGTCGTCATCTATATTTATTTTATATAATGCTTCATATCTTTGTTTTTCAATTCTTGCCCTTGATTTTATTGATTCTTCAGCTTCTTTCAGAGTTTTGAATTTTTCATCTGAGCGATTGTCAGTCATTATTCTTCTTGCAGCCTCTTTTGGCTCAACTCTTAGGCAAATCTTTATGCTTTTTGGTATGAAATGAAATCCCAGCCTTCCTTCTAGAATGAAGTCATTTTCTGTTTTTCCTAACTTTTTTTGGTAATCATCTATTCGTTTGTCAATCCTTTTATCCTTTTTTGCTAAATCGTTTAATTCTTTGAAAGATACCTGCATATCAACTGCTAGTTTTCTAAACATTTGGCCTGTTGAATAATAGTTCAGCTTAAGCTCTTTAGAAACAAGTTTAGCAACAGTGCTTTTGCCGCTGCCTAAATCCCCTGTTATTGTTAGAATCATTGTAATTATTTAATCTTAGATTTTGCTTCTTCATAGATTTTTTTATAATTATTCTTTTCTTTTCCAAAAGGCAATACTTTAGTCAAATAAGTAGTGTAAAATACAAGCAAGTTGTTTCTTAAATTATCTATTAAAGATTTTATATCTTCCTTAGCTTCATTCAAATCCTTCAAATAATCTTTTGAAGTATCTGAAAGTTTTGAAAAATCAGTAAATTTTTTAATAATTTCTAAAATTTTATCCACATTTAATGGCTCAAACTCTTCAAGATTTTTAGTTTTTTCTTCCAAGGTTTCAAGTTTTTTATTATAATCTTTTACTAATATTATCATTTTTTTAAAATCTTCAATGTTTGTTTTTTGGATTTTTGACAAGTTTTCATTAACTAGATTCATTATTCCTAAGATTCTTGCAACTTCAATGATTAGTTCTTCATATCCTTTCATCATTTCATTTACAAAAGTAACTGAAAATTTGCAGAATTCTGCAACATTATTTCCGGGTTTAATATTCATTTTTGAAAGTTTCAAAATATGATTATCCATTGAATCAAATGATTTTTTTACTGTTTTTAGTTCTTGCCAAAAATCTTTTTCTTTATAGCTTTGGGTTTTGAATAATTTTTCAAAAAATCCAATATTAAGAGATTTTAATTTATCATTATAGTCTTTGAAATTAACTTCAAATGAGCCTATCCAATTATTTGCCAATTTATATGCTTCGCTTGTTTTTTGCTCAGCATCTTTAAAATACTCCATTACTTCTTTTTCAAGATTTTCGAGCATATTTTTTAGAGTCCCGAGCTTTTCTTTATATTCTTTATAATAATCTTTTTCGGATAATCCTAAATCTTTCATCATTTTTGAAAGTTCTTTGTCAAGCTGTGCTTCTTCTTTTTGAATCTTTTTGTTTTCTTCAAAGATAAGAGTGAAAGATTTTAAAGATTGGTTAATAACTTTTAATTCTATTTTTTGTTGGCCTAATTGTTTTTCCATTGAAATCATATATCTCATTAAATCAAGCATTGGGCTTAATCCTTTTATGAATTCCCTGTAATCATCAGACATTGAAAGATAGACCTTAAAATCATCATTATATGTTTCTTTTAATTTTATGAAAGTGTCATAAAAATTGTCAGTTTGATTATCTGATTTATCCAAAGATTTTCCTAAATCAATGCACGATTCTGAAAATTTGTTTATATCTGTTTCAATTAAAGAAGTTTTTTCTTTAATTAATTTATTGCTATTTATAATACTTGTTCTTATTCTTATATAATTTTCAATTATTTTATTAAAAAATTTTTCATTCCCGCCAACATTTTTTTTATCTGCTAAGTGTTTTATTTTATCATTAAAACCTTCAATTGTTTTTGAAACCTGCTTTGAAACTTGGGGATATCTTTCATACATTAATTTTTTTATCTCTTTTAATTTTGAATTGCGGTAATTTTCCATTTCTTCATTTCCGCTGTAAAATTGCTTGATCTGGGATTCTAATCCCTTGTTATATGAAAGCAAAGATTTTACTCTTTGTAGAAGCATTTGCATTATTTTTCCAACATTTTTTAGTTCTTTTGCGTAACTGCATGTTTTGCTTATTGCAGCTTGGGCTTTCTTTGCAACTAATAATTCTTCATTTTCTATTCCTGATTTTATTTGTACTTGCGAAAGCTTGTCAATTGAAATTACTGCTTTGTCAGCAACTTGCGCTATGCTTATTTCATTAGTTACTTGGTCTCCCCATAGGCTTATTACTGAGCCAAAAGCATTCACAACTTCTATTATTAAATCCATCTGATTTTTTATTATTTTATCGCTGACTTTTTTAGCATTATCTCCTTCATGCATTTCTAATACTAATGCTTCATGTAATTCTGCTTTTTCATTTTCTTTTACTTCTACTTTTTTAAGTTGTTTTATTTTTTCAAAATTATTTTTAAAGAATTCTGTTATTTTTTTATGTTTTTTCAAATTTTCAAGGATGTTTTCTGCAGCTTTTTTGCCGCTTTGGGATACATATCTTTGCTGCAAAGCCTTTGTTTTAATGATTTGTATCTTATCATTTTCATCTTTAATGAATAATCCTGCATTATTTAAAGAATTGATTAATTCTCCGCTTATATTTTTTAATGCATCTATAATATCAATATCTACTTTTATATCTGCATCTTTATCTTTAGAGCTTGTAGTTATATAATATTCTTTCATTTCTTTTCCATCCTTAAGTTCTATAGTCTTAATATCTTTTTTAATATCAACTAAAGATTGTATTATTTGAACAAGTCCTAATGATTTTTTCATGACAAATGTTTTTGAAGTATCTTTTCTTTCGTAAATATTTTTCATTTTATCTTTT
>JBAZFK010000008.1:0-52519 GCA_041653395.1 Candidatus Nanoarchaeia archaeon | reverse complement strand
CAAGCATGTGGAGAATGTTCCAAATGGATTATGCTTTTAATCATCCAATAAGTTCATGGGATGTATCTAAAGTGACTAATATGGCTTACATGTTTTACATGGCAAGCGCTTTTAATCAGGATATAAGTTCTTGGACTGTCAGTCAAACAACTTCGTGTACAAGCATATTTAGCATGTGCCCTATAAGTGAAGCTTATAAACCCTTTTTTACTTCATGTTCGCAGTAATTAATGATTGATTAATCCAAAAATTGAAGCCTTAAAAAAGTTAACTTATATTTATAAATTAATATATATTAATCTTATACTGATGAAATCTATCACTCCAGTTGTCAGTGTTATTTTGTTGGTTTTAATAACTATTATTACCAGCGTTTCTGTTTACTTTTTTATCAATTCAAATGTGTTACTAAAAGTTTTAAAGCAATAAGGTAATTTTTTTTATTAATTAAATATTTAATAATTTCTAATTCATTCGTGTATAAAAATCCAATTGTCAGCTTCTTTTTTGCAGAATCCGAACTTTTCAAAAACAGCAATAGTGCCAACTGGCAATTCATTAACGGATTTTTCAATAATTAATTTATGGGTAATTAAAGAATTCTTATTAATCTCTCCCTTGTCATTCATTAAGGGCAAGCCTTCAATCACTTTAATTTGAGTATTATTATTGCTTATCCAGCTAACAATATTCATTCCTTTTTCAAACTCTCCTGCTTCATAGTCACTAACTGCCTCTTTTCCGTCATTTTTAGAGATATTCACGCTGAATCCGTTTTTTAACCTAACACTCTTAACATTTTTGTCTAATTTGTTAATAATGAACTCTCCATTTAATTTAATTTCAATACTATCTTTTGAGTGATTATTCAAAGGATTAATAATTGTTTCAGGGCAATTCTTGACAGTTAATTTCATTGAATTCTCAGGCTTAATTGCTTGGTAATGATTCACCTTTTTCTCCAAAACTCTCCTATTAATCGCATAAATCTTGTCCATAGGTATAGTTCTTTTTGATTTAGTAATCCCAAGCTCAATTAATAACTCCCGCAAAGTCTCCACTTGTATTCCTTTTCTTAAGAATCCTTTAACTGTTGTTAGCCTAATATCATCATAGCCGCTAACAACTCCTTCTTCAACTAATTTTCTTATCACCCTTCCTTTTGTGACTCCTCCCTGTAGTTCATATCTTGAGTATAAAACATTTTCAGGATTAACCTTTATTCCGCATTTTAGCCTAATATAATCCTGCAGCTCAACCCTTTGAGTCCAGTTAGAATCCCTTAAAACATGAGTGATTAATGAATCCTCTATTGCTGCAGTGAAATCATACATTGGCCAGATAAAATACTTGTTTCCCTGCCTGTAATGCTTGGTTTTATTAATTCTGAATATTACTGGGTCCCACATTGCGCTATTCTTGCTTTTCATGTCACCTTTTAGCCTTAGCACGCACTCTCCTTCCCTGTAAGTGCCGTATTTCATCTTATTCCAGTGCCTTAAGCTCCAGTTAACATCTTTGTCAGCGCAGCTGCATCTTTTCTTGCTAAATCCTTCATCTTCATCGCTTTTCTTAGGGCAAACGCAAGCATAAGCATTTTCTGTCTTGATCAAGTTTTCAGCATAATCATAATAGTTATGCATTTTGTCTGACAAAAAATACTCCTCATCATAGTTGATTCCTAATGCTGTTAAATCTTCCCTGATTCCTTTCACATATTCTAGCTTGCATTTTTCTGGGTTAGTGTCTTCAAATCTTAGTATTAATTTTCCCTCATACTTTTTTGCATAATAATCATTTAGTAAAAAGCTTAACGCGTGCCCTATGTGCAATTGCTTTTCAGGCCCTGGAGGCAGCCTGAAGCTGCACTTTTTCTTCTTAATGTTAGGAATTTCAGGCAATTCATGCACTTCCTCTTTTTTGTCTAAGGCATGCTCGTCTAATTTCAGCAATTCTTTCTTTTGATTATCAAGGCTCATCTTATTAACTTCAGTTACTGCTTTATTGATTTCAGCCATTAATTTTTTCATATCACTTTTCAATTTAGGATTCTCTCCTAAGGCTTTTGGAACAATTGCTCCAGCTACAGCTTTTCCATCATGAGTTACTGCATTCTTTAGCGCATATAATTTAAGATTCATATTATTACTATAATTGCAAGTGCAATTAAAAAGATTTTGCAATAACTCCTAGGCTTCAAATGCAACAACCTCTGTTTCTTTTGGAACTACCTAGGCTTCCTGTGGAATAATTAATCAGCAGGTATTGCCAAGAGTTCTTTTGGAATTTCAAATTCCAATATCTTCATTCCAAATTTTAGGATTATTTTTAATAAACTCTTTCATTAATTCTTTGCATTCGCTATTATCAAGATTAATTATTTTCACTCCTTTGCTTATTGAATACTCTTCAGGTCCTTTAAAAGTGGCATTTTCTCCAATTACTATTACTGGGATCTTGTATAATAATATTGCTCCAGTGCACATCTCGCAAGGGGATAATGTAGAATAAATAATGCATTTGGAATAGTCTTTAGCGCTGAGCCTTCCTGCATTATTTAAGCAATCCATTTCAGCATGAAGTATTACAGAATTGTTCTGAATTCTTTTATTATGCCCTCTGCCTATAATTTTATTATCCTTGACTAATACTGAACCAATAGGTATTCCTCCTTCCCCTAATCCTTTCTTGGCTTCCTTGATTGCTTCATTCATAAAGAATTCATGGTTCATTATAATAAAATAAATGTATTATAAATTAAAAAAGTAATCGATATATAGTCCTATGAGACATAAAAGTATTTAAATTAGCACATACATTAATAAATTTAATAAAAGTTAACCATCATTTTGGCGAATGAAGTTTAACTTACGAGATCAATTCACTTTTGGCGAAGCGAATTAAATTACGAACATTCTAAGTAGTAGTAAGTACCTACAGATTTAAATAGTTTTTGGTATTCATTACTGTCAAAAAAAAATAAAAAAACGGGGAGTGTGGTTAAAAAATGGATTTTTTAGTGGAGAATGCTCTTAAAAATCAGGAGCAGTTTAAATTTTCAACCAGCAATAATGCTGGACAAGCAAATATAAAAGTAATAGGATGCGGCGGAGCAGGAAACAATACTGTTGCATGGCTATACAATAAAGGCGTAGAAGGCGCAGAGACAATTGTATTAAATACTGATATTCAGCACCTTAATGTAAGCAACGCTGACCAAAAAATATTGGTTGGAAAAGAGCTAACAAGAGGCTTAGGCGCAGGAGGGCATCCTCAAATAGGAGCTCAAGCAGTTGAAGAAAGTCAGCATGAAGTTAAGCAATTGCTTAAAGGAACAGACTTGTTATTCTTATGCGCTGGAATGGGAGGAGGAACAGGAACAGGTTCAGCCCCAGTAGTTGCAAGATTAGCTAAAGAAATGGGAAGCATAGTTATAGGAGTAGTTACAATGCCATTCAATGTTGAAAGGGCAAGAGTTGACAAAGCAGAGTACGGGCTTCAGCTATTAAGGGAATATTGCGACAGCGTAATAGTTATAGATAATAATAAATTGGTTCAAATTGCAGGAAATTTGCCAATGGCTCAATCATTTGCAGTTGCGAATGAATTGATATCAACAATGATTAAAGGAATAGTTGAAACAATAGCGCTTCCAAGCTTAATAAATTTGGATTTTGCAGATGTTAAAGCTATAATGAAAATGGGAGGCTTGTGTGTAATGGGCATTGGGGAATCTCATAGTGAGCACAAAGCGGAAGAGGCTGTAAAAAGAGCTTTGAATAATCCCTTGTTAGATGTTAATTACAATGGCGCTGAAGGCGCATTAATCCACATAACTGGCGGCCCTGATATGACTTTAGAAGAGGCAAGCAAGGCAGCAGAATTAATTACTGCCTCATTAAGCAATGATGCTAATGTAATCTGGGGTGCAAGGATTGAGGAAGGAATGACTGGCAAGATGAGAATAATGAGCATTATCACAGGAGTTCAAAGCCCATACATTGTAGGCCCTCAAAGATTAAATCAGATTCAAAGCCAGGGACAAATAGCTCAAAAAGAATCACTTGGAATAAGAATGATTTGAAATTAAGCGTAGCCTTTAAAAAAAATTCATTTTTGTAAAGGCTGCCAATTTCTAATCACTCCCCCTGATTGATAAAACGCAGCCTTTCACAATTTTTTTTAAAAACCATGATTCCTCCTCTAAAATGGGGAGGAATTAAGAATTTTTTTTATAATAACCTTTATTAACTAAAACTTTTACCTATAACTCTATGAATATAAGCTTTCAGCCTGATTATAGATTAGAAGCAAGGGAGTTGAAAAGATTCTTGAAAAAAAATAATCTCACTCAAGATGTTAATTATATAATTGGAGGTGACGGGGCTTTGCTGATTTATGCCTCAAAAACCCAGCCAAATCTCTTGATAAGCCCACTTTCAAGCGTTGGTTATTACGCGTTCACACGACTAGGAAATCATCATGAAGATATAATTAAATATTTAAACAATCCAAACAAATTCAATGTAAATTACCCGACCATTGAATCAAAGATTAATGGAGCAAGATTAGATGATTTTGCAATTAATGATTTATTAATCACTGAAGGTTTGCAGTACTTGTCAAAAACTTCAATAACCATTAAAGGCGCTGAAAGCTTTGAAAGCAATTCAGGAATACTTGTTTACACTCATGATGGCTGGAGCGGATTTGCCAAAAATTTAAATGCCAATAATTATGGATTAAATGAGTTGGGACTTGCATCAATCGCCCCCTCTAAAGGGGAATTGTCAAAAAATAAAAGCTTAGATTTAACTGATGAATTATCAATTAAGCTCTTGCCAAGAAACAGGAAGACAAAATTTGTAATGTACCTTGACTGCAAAGATGTCAAGCCTTACAAGCACTTTTGCACCACAAGAAAAAAAGTCAATATTAAACCTTATAAATTAAAGCAAAATGATGAGATTACAATAAGAAAAGGCAGTCCAATAATAATTGCGACAATTAAAGAAAATATTTATTAATAACCAATAACTTCAGGTAAATATGAAGGATAAGTTATACAGAAGCAAAAATGACAAGATAATCTTCGGCGTTTGCGCAGGAATAGCTGATTATTTTGAAATAGACCCTACAATAGTAAGGGTAATAACTGCAGTGTTATTGATTATTGGAGCTCAATTCATAATTTCCTTATACATAATCTTGGCAATAGTGCTTCCTGAGAATCCTAATGAAAAAAAGCAGAAAGTTATAAGCAAGGTTAATAATTCTTACATGCTTGGAGCAGGATTAGTGATTATTGGAGTAATAATGCTTCTTGATTCATACAACATTGTTTTATGGAGAAACCTTTGGCCTGCAATGCTAATAATAATAGGAGTAATAATAATATGGGGAAAAAGCAGGAAAGATTAACTAATAATTCAAGCATAATTATGGGAATAATATTAGTACTGTTTGGAATTTTTTTATTGCTTGACTCTTTGAATATTTTAACCTTTAATGCAAACTTTGTATTAATGATAATTGGAGTGATTTTTTTGCTGGCTTATTTTTTCACAAAAAAACCAGGAGTGCTAATTCCAGGAGTAATGCTTTCGCTTTTTAGCCTAATATTAATCTTTAATCTTAGCAACTTGCCTTACTTATGGGTAGTAAGCATTTCGTTGTCTTTTTTTGCAGTTTACTTAACAAAAGAGAATTACACCTCATGGGCATTGATTCCAGGCTCAATCTTGCTTGCAATCTCATTAATATTAATCTTTGAATATTACACCACAATTAATGCATTGCCCCTAATACTGATATTAACTGGAGCTTACCTGCTTTACAAGAATTATACAAAGGGTAAGAAATGAGCAAATCCGGATATTCATTAATAATTATTGGACTCATCTTGCTTGCTTATAATTATAGCTTGATTGATTTCTCAATCTTGACAGGGCCTTTAGTTTTGCCAATAATGCTAATACTTGCAGGGAGTTTCAGCGTTTTCAAGGGTTTATTCAAAAAAAATGATTTATTAGACGTGCTCTCAAGCTTTATTGGAATAATTTTATTCTTAGCAATATTCATTAATATTTTCAACCTCCCTTTAGTCATTCTTCCTAACAATATTGATTCAATTGTTGAGCTTAACGATTCAGCCCTCATTGTAAGCTATGCCTCATTTGATTTTTCAGCAGACTTAAGCACAGTAACAATTAACTATGAATCCAATGATAAAAATTATATTGAATCAACAGAATATTTAAACAATTACTCGCTTTTTAATTCGTTTTCGCAATCAAACTATGATTTCAATAATTTTTTGATAGACAACTTAGTCTTTGAAAACAATTTTGGAGAATCAACAATTGCTAATTTAGCATCCATTAATAATTCAATTTTAAATAATAATTTTGGAGAGCTGACAATTTACACTGGAAATATTATTGGAGAAAAAGAAGTAGTTATAAATAATGACTTTGGAGATGTTAAGCTAATAATGGATGAATCAGCTTCATACCAAATCCAATCAGACAATTCATTCGGTTCAATAAGGAATAATATAGGATTAAGCAGCAACAATTACTCAAATGCAACAAATAAGATTAAAATTCTTGTGCACAACGTTTTTGGAACAGTGCAATTAAGCAAGCAATAAATGCATTATTTACTAACTCCTAAAAGGGGTATATAACAATTATATACAGAATTGTTTTTCTTAATACTTAGTAAAACATGGAGATGATAAAAAATTATAACACAACACAAGTTTGTATATAAAATAGTGCTTGAGCCTGAAAACACTAAACTTTATGAATCCATAAAGAAAAGACTGAACGATTTAGTTTTTGCAGGCACAAAAAACTGCCCCTTATATAAGGGAGAACTATCTAACAATAAGTATAACGTGCACCCAGGGGAAACAATGGGGGTTGGATTTTATACCCTCTCTCAAAGCTCTGAAACCAAAGGCTATGATTTGTCTTTGCAGCTTTGGCTACTTAACCCTAATCCAAAATATAAATCAATGAAACAATGCTACAGCCAAGGAGCTTTGGCTATCATAAAATTCAACGAAGAGTCAGGATTAGAAAAAATAACCAGCTCTGAGGACTTTAAAGAATTAATATTTAATGAGTCTTTCAAATAAAAGGCTCATAAATTTTTATTTCCCCAAGTGTTGAAATAGACCAACTTGTCTAAATCAAGCCTGACTGGCGCTGAAGGTATATTTTTTCCATAACCTATTGCAAACATTCCCCTTAACATAAGATCATAATCTTGCGCTTTAATAATCCTTAAAATCTTATCCTCATCATAAGCGCCAATCCAGCTGCTTGAAAGTCCAAGGCTTTCAGCTTCAAGCATCATGTTCTGCATTGCAATGCTGCAATTCTGAATAGAATAAGCCAGTTCTCCCCTTTGGCCAAAAAGCATTCTTAATTTGCTGTCATCGCTTAAAACAATTATTATTGCTGGAGCATTGCTTATCCAGTATTGCCCAAGGCTGGCTTCAGCTATTTGGGCTTTTATTTTATAATCAGTTACTACAACGAATCTCCAGTTCTGCACATTCCCGCTTGAAGGGCTCCATCTTCCAGCCTCTAATACTTTAAACAATTTGTCATTCTCAACATTTTTTTCAGCATAATCCCTAACGCTTCTTCTTTTTTTAATCAGCTCAAGTATATCCATAAGGTTTTAATTATAAGCCACATTTTAAAATATTTATGCTATTTAGTGAATTAGTCAGCTTGTTTGATGAGCTGTCAAAAACAACAAAAAGGCTTGAATTAACAGGGATTTTAAGCAATTTTTTTAAGAAATTAAACTGCAGCGAGATAGGCTTTATTACTTTACTGTGCATGGGCAAAATTTTTCCAACAATTGTGAAAAAAGAATTAGGCATAGCTAATAATTTAATGATTGAAGCAATAGCTTTGGCAAGCGGTTCAAGCAAGCAAGAAGCAAAGAAGCAATGGAATATTTATGGAGATATTGGAGAAACTGCCAAAAAATTCATGAGCAAAAAAAAGCAGGTGTCTTTAATAACCAAGGAATTGACAATTAATGAACTAAAAGAGGTTTTGTACAAAATTCCCGAAATATCAGGCAAAGGAAGCTCTGATTTGAAATTAAAATTAATAAGCAAATTGTTGTCAATGACTGATTCATCCGGAGCAATGTATCTGACAAGAATAATGATTGGAAGCATGAGAACAGGAGTTGGGCAAGGAGTGATAAGGGATGCTTTAGCCAAAGCTTATAATATTAGCGCTGAAAGCATTGAAAAGTCCTACAATTTATGCTCTGATTATTCCCTGATTGCAAGGAATGCCTGCAGCAATCCTGAACTGATTATTAACCCAAAAATTAACCTTTTTAGTCCAATAAACATGATGCTTTTTTTGAAAGCCTCAAGCGTTAAAGATGCTTTTGAAAGAGTTGGAAGGCCTGCAATAATTGAGGTGAAATATGACGGCATGCGCGCCCAAATCCATAAAAAAAATGATGAAATAATTATTTTTACACGAAGCATGGATGATGTGACAGCTCAATTTCCTGATGTGATTAAGCTAATAAAAGGATCAGTTATTGCCAAAAAAATTATTTTTGAATGCGAAATAGTCGGTTTCAGCCCAAAAACAGGCAAGCCTTTGGCTTTTCAGTTTTTAAGCAGGAGAATAAAAAGGAAGTACGAGATTGAAAAAGCAATAGCTGAGATTCCTGTCAAGCTTTTCTGCTTTGATTTATTAATGCTTGAAGGAAAGGATTATTTGGATGAAAAATTCATTGACAGGCATGAAGCCTTAAAAAAATCGATAAAAGAGACTAAGGACATAATGCTTGCTAAAGGAATATTAACCAGCAGTGATTCAGAAGCTGAAAAACTTTTTCTTGAAGGAATAAAGGAGCAGGAAGGAGTGATGTTCAAAAGCTTAATAGCTTCCTACAGCCCAGGCTCAAGAGTGGGCTATGGGGTTAAGCTAAAAAGCCATATGAAAGAGCTGGACTTAGTTATCACTGAAGCTTATTATGGGAAAGGAAGAAGGAAGGATTGGTTTGGAAGCTACACTTTAGCCTGCTACGATGCTGAGAATGATTCTTACTTAACTATCGGCAAATTAGGCACAGGCTTTAGCGATGAGCAGCTTAAGGAAATGAATGAATTAGTGAAAAAATCGATTATCAAAAAAGAAGACGAAAAAGTAGTGCTCTCCCCTAACATTGTTGTTGAGGTTGAATATGAAGAGATTCAAAAAAGCCCCACATATTCCAGCGGCTATGCTTTAAGGTTCCCTAGATTAGTCAGAATAAGGCTTGACAAAGATGCTAGGGAAGCCAGCACTTTATCAATGGTTGATGAATTAAAATAAGAATCTGCATGCGCTCAACATTAATTTTCCTCCTCAATAATCAGATAGGGATAACAATATCATCACGCATGCAAGAATCAATTATTATATACCTTAATAAAAAGTTTTTTAAATACGATTTCTTTATCAGTTACTTTATGAAATTAAATGCTGTATTCAATAATCAAGATGCAGTGCCTGAACAGGATTTGAAAGGAAAGAAGTACGAGTTTGCAATCATAAACAAAGTTGAGCCAAATCTTGAATGCGGCACATGCGATATTTACCTTAAAACTAATAATAAAGCAGTATATGATTCTGATAAAATACATCTTGAAAAGGAATCAGGCATGAAATTATTCGAATCATATTTTGGTAAAACAGAAATTAGGCCTAATATGGCTCTTCTTGAAAACAAGATAATTATTCAAGTTTTTGATGATTCAAAAGGGCTTGTTGGATTAATACCGTTAAAATAAATCCTATGATAGAAATCTTTTTAAATAGAATTTTGCCATTTATTAGTAGTGATTATTTATGGATGAGGAATTTATCGAAGAAATAAGGCAAAAATTTGAACTAAACCAATATGAAGTTAAAATCTGGCTTTCTTTACTAACTAAAGGTATTAGCAGCGCAGGCGAAATAAGCACCGAATCAAATGTTCCAAGAAGCAGAGCTTATGATGTATTAGAATCTTTGGAAAAAAAAGGATTCATTATGCTTAAAAATTCTAAGCCAATAAAATATTTAGCTGTTGACCCTGAAGATATCATTGAAAATTTTAAAAAAAACATCTTAAACAAAGCAAGCAATCAGGCTGAAAAAATAGCTGAATTCAAAAACTCTGAAGTTTTTTCGGAATTATCCCAATATTACAATAAGGGAATAAAAATGCTTGAGCCAACAGAGCTAAGCGGATTAGTGAAAGGCAGAAACAATATTTATAACCAAATAAATAACATGATTAAGAACTCAACAAAAACAGTTACTTTAAGCGCAAGCTTAAACGACTTGAATAATTTCACTCAATTCAAAAATGAGCTGTCAAAAGCAAATAAAAGAGGAGTAATCATTAAAATGGTTGCCCCAAAAAATGACATGAAATTTATAAATTCATCAATCAAGGAATTAGGCGAGCTGAAAAACCAAACAAACGACTTCTCAAGGTTCATCATAACCGATGACTCTAACATGCTTTTTTTAATGGCAAATGATGAAGAGATTCACCCAAAGCATGATTTAGGGCTATGGTTAAAAAGCCCAAGCTTTGCTAAAAGCATGAACGTAATGTTCAATCATATGTGGGAAAGGCTAAATTAGTTTTGTAATTAAGAATGCTCGAAAAATCAAAGCCATTGTTTGAATCAATTTCATAAACAGTAATATCTGTCAGATTCAATCCCTCTAAATAATTTATTATTTCATTCTCTGAGCCTAACTTGTCAACTAACCCTATGCTTAAAGCTTGAGTTCCTGAAAAAATTCTACCATCCTTTACAGCTTCAATTGATTCAAGGCTTAAATTCCTATTAGTTACAACAAAATCCAAGAAATAATTGAATGAATCATTGATTAAATTGCTCAAAATAGCGTATTCTTCAATGCTTAAATCCTTGTAAGGCGAGCCAATCTCCTTATAAGCTCCGCTTGAAA
The DNA here is from genome assembly GCA_041653395.1 of Candidatus Nanoarchaeia archaeon. Lineage (GTDB taxonomy): Archaea > Nanobdellota > Nanobdellia > Tiddalikarchaeales > Tiddalikarchaeaceae > JAQTTT01. The sequence continues at coordinate 41,513 of JBAZFK010000008.1, read as the reverse complement.
TCTCATTATACTCTGCCCCGTATTTTTCCAAAGTTCCATTATAACTTAAATAGCTCATCTTTGCACCAATGCTTCCGACTACTGACAATTCATCGCTTACAATGTAATCGCTTGCGCTTGCAATCAAGTAAGCTCCGCTCGTTCCCTGGTCCCTAATCCAAGAAACAACAGTCTTATTCATTGATTTAATATATTGAGCAACCTCTTTTGAAGCAACAACTGTTCCTCCAGGGCTATTGATTGACAATATTACTGCATAAACATTAGGGTTGCTTTCAGCTTCCTTTAATGACTCAATTATTGAATCGCTGCTGACTGACTGGCTTAAAATTGAAGCATCAGTGCTTATTTCAGAATTAATCTTAATCAATGCAACATTCCCCTCATCTATTCCGTAAATAACCCCTAAAACTGTGGAGCCTAGCAGTATCAGCAAAAATATTAATCCAAACAAGTACAAAATCTTAACCAATTCATTCATAATTCATTTACAGCTCCGAACTTTTTTATAACTTTCCTATTGCTTACAACTAATGTGTTTGCAACGTAATCTAAGACTCGCCTTTTTTGAGGGTCAAAAATCATCAAAAAGCAATCAAAAGCCAATAAATTAAACAAGAAAGTTTTTGTAAGATTCCTAATTATTGATTGTGTAAGCGTTAAATTTTTTGATTTGCTTACAACTGTTAAATTAAGCATTTTTTTGCCAATGCTTCCTCCAAGCAAATACTCAAAGCTTATCAAATAAAAAGCAAAAATAGCCATGCATGCAAAATAGCCAATCATTATTAAACTTAATATTTCAGGATTGCTTAAGGCGTCATAAACGCTTAAATTCTGTATTTTTAATCCAACAAGCTCATAATAAATCGAGCTAAAAGGCATTAAAATTATGAAAAATAAGAATATTAAATCAATAACGTACGCCAAAGCTCTTATGTTAAAATCAGCAACAACTCGTATGTTTTTTGTAGGCAAAAATATTAAATCGCTCATGCTATAATAATTAACTTATGAAACCTAATAAAGATTGCGAAAAAGCAATTGAAGAAATAAGCTCGCTTGCAAGGAATGAATCAAGCAAAGAAAAAGCTCACAGCATTAAACGGCAAATGATGAAAAAATATGGCATTTCAAAAGTGGTAAGCGACTCTGATATTTACTTGAAAAGCGGCTTAGAAGTTTTCAAAAGAAAGCCTAGCAGGAATTTAAGCGGAGTGAGCGTAGTTGCTGTGATGACTAGTCCTGCAAGATGCCCACATGGAAAATGCGTTTTTTGCCCAGGAGGAGTTGATACTGGCACTCCCCAAAGTTATACTGGAAAAGAGCCAGCTGCCTTAAGGGCTAAAGCAAATAATTATGAGCCTTATAAGCAGGTTAAAAACAGGATTGCTCAATATTTGTCGCTGGGCCAACTACCTAGCAAAGTGGAATTAATAATAATGGGAGGAACATTCACCTCAAGAACTTGGAAATATCAAAAATGGTTTGTTAAAGAATGCTTCAGGGCTTTAAACAACTCAAAGGAAGGCACTTTAAAAGAGATGCAAAAATTGAACGAGACAGCAAAATATAGGTGCGTTGGCTTGACTGTTGAGACAAGGCCTGACCAAATATCAAAAAAAACCATTAAAAGAATGCTTGAATTAGGAGCAACAAGGGTTGAATTAGGGGTACAAAGCGCTTTTGATGAGTTATTAAAAGCAAGCAACAGAGGCCATGATTCAAAGGATTCAATAAAAGCAACAAGGCTGCTTAAAGATTCAGGATTTAAGATTAATTATCACTTAATGACAAACATGATAAAAAGCACCCCAAAATTAGATTACAGCTCTTTTAAAAAAATCTTTTCAAGCACTGATTATTTGCCTGATATGGTAAAAATTTATCCAACACTTTTGATTAAAGGCACTAAGCTTTATTCCTTGTTTGAAAAAAAAGAATGGGTGCCATACACTCAAAAGCAAACAATTAGGCTAATAAGCAGGATTAAGAGAATAATACCAAAATATGTAAGAGTTATGAGGATTCAAAGGGATATTCCAAGCTACAAGATTGAGCAGGATTTGAAAAACAGTAATCTAAGGCAATTAATAAATGATTACATGAATTCGAAGCATTGGAAGTGCAGCTGCATCAGGTGCAGGGAAGCTGCAAGAAACTTAGGCAATATTAATGAATTGCATTATGAAACAATCAAGTACCAAGCAAGCAAATCAACAGAGTATTTCATACAAGCAGTTGACAATAATGATTTTTTATTCGGATTCATCAGGGCAAGAATTAACAAAAAAAAATTATTAATAAGGGAGCTGCATGTTTATGGCGAGCAGGCAGTGATTGGAAAAGAAGGCACTATTCAGCATAAAGGAATAGGCAAGTCTTTGCTGAAGCTGGCTGAGCAAATAGCTGCAAAAAACAAACTAAACGAAATATTAATAATAAGCGGAGTTGGAGTAAGGGAGTATTATAAGAAACAAGGATATATTCTAAGAAATTATTACATGGCAAAGAGCTTACTCTGACTTGTTTTCAAAGCTTGCTTTTGCAATCCTTAAACCTTGCTTGGTGTATTCTTTTCTATCAATCAAGCCTTTAGTGAGTATAAAAATAGCTCCTTTGCTGTAGCCGATTCTTGGATTATCAGTTAAACCTGCCTTAAAATATGCATTGCTTACATCGCAGTCTTTAGTAATTAACTCTAAAACCTCTTTAGGGTGTTCGAATCCTGAAGAAAGCCCAATAAAATAGTCTTTTCCATTGTAAATAACGCTTGCGCATGTGTTAAAATATCCAGTTTTAGCTTCTTTTGAAGGCATGATTCCTGATTCAATGCCTATTCCTATATAATCTTCAATCCCTGATGCATGAATTGAATTGTAAGCTTCATAAGCCCTATTCTTTGCGCCTTTAAGTGTTTCACCAAGGCTCATTGGCTGCTCATTAACTGAAGAATTAGCCTTGTAACTTATAATCTCATCTTTTGGGAATAATTCCATGACAGCTTCTAACTTCACCGGATTTCTTGAGCCAACGCAGATTTTCATAAATATTATTAGACTAAAATCTTTTTATAAACATATCTATAACAATGATTCAAAATTTATATAAAGCAGCTGTTTATTATTCTGAATTATGATAAACTCAATAATGTCCAAAAAATTAGTTACAATTACTCCTGATAACACTATCAGCGATGCAATGAATCTGATGGATAACCATCATTACAAAGAGCTTCCTGTAATTGACAAAAAAAACAGGGTTTTGGGTTTAATCACTTATTCAAACATTTTAGGGATTGTGAAATTCAACGGCAATAGCAAGATTGATAATTACATTGAAGGAATTCCAATAGTTCACGAAAATGATTCAGAGCAATACGTTTTAGATTTAATGATTAATTCAGGATTAATGGGCCTTCCTGTTGTTGATGAAAATGAGGTACTGAAAGGTTTTGTTAGCGATTATGATTTGATTAATTTTTACAAAGACAGGCTTAAGGCTGTTCCATTAACTGATGTGAATGTAAAAAAAGTCCCATCAGTCAAAGAATCAACAACTCTTGGCGAAACAAAGAACATATTATTGTTCAACAAAAGGGACAGGCTTCCAGTTGTTGATTCAAAAGGGGAGTTCATAGGAACAATACTTTTGCTAGATATTTTAAGAAGGATTTACAAAAACGAATCCAACAAGAAAGATAAAAATGGCATGAGCAAAAGAAACAGCATGGTTTCCACGCAAAACACTTCAAGCAAAAAAAATAACGTATTAATCAATCCAATAAATGATCTTGTAAGGAAAGGGATTAAGATAAGCTTTGATTCAGACCTTTTTCAAACTGCTGAAATGATGCTAAAAAACCAGCTGCTTGGACTAATAATAGTTAACTCAGATAATCAGCCATTAGGAGCAGTGGACAGGTGCAGCATACTCAAGCTTTTAAGGGATATTAACACTGACAATGAAATAAAAGTGGATATAGTTGGAGAGGTTAACAGGAACGCTGTTGATGAGATAAAGAAAATCATAAAAACACAGCTGAAGCTTTTGCCTTCTTACCAGTCATCAATAAAAGGCATTAAGGTTTTCATAAAAAGAGTGCATGATGACCAAGGTGAAGGAAAAGTTGATGTCAGGCTCACCCTTAACAGGGAAGGGTCCAATGATTTGTTAATCCAAAAAACTGATTATGACATCTTGCTTACTTTAATGGACTGCATTGACAACGCGAACACTTTGCTTAAAAATAAGGTAAAGAAATAAAAGATTTTTTAAATTAAAGTCTGTCTTTTAATCCTTAATCAGCCCTGTAGTCTAGTGGTCAAGGACTTCTGGCTTTGAACCAGATAACCCAGGTTCGAATCCTGGCAGGGCTAAGCAATTTATTTTTCATAGCATTGGACATCACTTTAATTGAAATTCCAAACAAGAGCATTCTTCCAAAAAAAGGAATAAACTCTGTTAAAACAGCTATTAAACAGAAGACAAATGTTTTACCCCAATCTTTTGAAATTAAATTATACGCAGATACAGAATTATTACTTTTTAGTTCAAGCATAATAAAATTAAATAAATCAGTTGCTTTTAATAAGAATTATGTTTTTCTCATTTAAGGGCATAATTTTTTTTGAAGTCAATGCCGTCAATTTGCTTATTCAGCCCTCTTTTATTGCCCATTACTTCCTGCTCTGAATAGTTCTTGTAATCAAGCACTTTCTGCCTTTTTTTGCTGATGGATTCATTGCTTATTATTCCAGGACCTCCGATGCATCCACCTAGGCAGAAAAGCAAGTCGAAGAATTTTTTGCCCCTGTTCTTTTCAAAAATGTTCTTCAAATCTTTGCAATTCGAGCAAGAAACCATTTCATTTTTTTTAAAAATGTTTTTGGCATTCATTGTTTTTACCAAACCTCCTTCTATTGGATAAATCTTTGTGTATTCGTTGTAAAATTTGTCAAAAGGCAGTTTCTTTTTTGAGTAAGCTATTTTTTCATTGATGATTATTTCTTTCAATTCTTTAAAAGTAATAACTGCGTCTATTAATCCGGAATTTTTGGCTTCAATTTTTTTGGCAAAGCAAGGTGATAAAAAAACTATCCTGTAATCAGGATAATTGTTCCTTATTACTTTAGCCATTGCAATCATTGGCGAGTCAAAAGGCAGCAAATATTTAATATATTCAGGAAACTGGGTTTTGACAATGTTCACTATTGAAGGGCAGGGAGTTGTTATGAACATTTCCTGCTCCTTATGAGAATTGATGTAGTCCCTGTATTCTTTATTTATTATTTTTGCCCCGAAAGTCAGTTCAGTAACCCTGTTAAAGCCCATTTTTTTCATTGTTGAAACAAAAGTGTTGTATTCGAAATCAATAGGAAAAGAAGGGGCAGCCATCAAAAAAGTTTTGTTTTTTGATTTTAATAATTTCATGACTTTTTTTTGGTCATCATTATAATTCATATATTAGTTTACTTATTAATTGTTTAAATTATTTATGATAGCTTCTGTTGCTATTAATCATCATTGCCCTGTAAATTTGCTCAATTAAAATCAGCCTAGCCATTTCATGAGTGAAAGTCATCTTGGATAAGGATAATAATTTTGCTTTGCTTTTAGTCTCTTTTTTTATTCCATCAGCTCCTCCGATAATGAACTTAACATTGTCAATACTATTTATAATTTCGCTGAATCCTAAGCTGGAATAATTAGCCCCTAATTCATCTAATATGTAAGTGCTAGAATCGATTAAGTTAATAATCTCTTCAGATTCTTTTGCTATTCCTTTGTCTTTAAGCTCAGTTATTTCAACTTTTCTGAGAACTTTAAGCCTTTTAAGGTATTCATCAATGAGTGATTGAATTCTTTTATCCTTGATTTTGCCAACAGCAATTATCTTAACCGAGTTCATAATACTCCTTTATGAGAGTAAAGTTTAATAAGTATTTGATTAATAAAATACTTTATGAGTGAAGTATTTGTTAGGGATGAATCCGGGCTTGAAGGCAAAATCAATATTTTCAAAAAAGAGGGATTGAATAAAATCCAGGTGGTGAGCGATTTCGACAGAACCTTGACTCAGGCATTCTTTAAGGAAAAATCAGTCCAGACAAGCTATTCATTAATAAGGGAAGGCAATTATTTGACTAAGGACTATCCAAAACTGGCATTTGCTTTGTTTGACAAATATCATCCTTATGAGATTGATGAAAGCTTGTCAATTGCCCAGAAATCAAAGTACATGATTAAGTGGTGGCAGGAGCATCTTAAGGTAATGATTGAGCAGGGCATGAGAAAATCAGTTATTAGTGATATAGTGAAAAAGAATAAGACTGTTTATAGGCAGGGATTTTTCGAATTTTCAAAAATGCTCAATGACCTGGAGATTCCGTTTTTAATACTTTCTGCAGGATTAGGCGATATAATTCAAGGCTCGCTTGAGCATAACAAGTCTTTTTATTCAAACATGAAACTCATTGCTAACTTTTATGACTATAATATTGATGGTAGCATAAAGGGTTATTTAACTACTATAATTCATCCTTTCAATAAAAATGAAGCAAGCATAAAGAGCAATGATTATTTTAAAAAAATAATGGAAAGAAGCAATATTATCTTACTAGGGGATACTTTAGAGGATGCTGAAATGATTAAGGGGGCGAGTTGCGAAAACTTAATCTCCATAGGGTTCTTGAATAACAGCAACAGCCCTAAAGATTTGCATGAGTATTCAGAAAAATATGATATAATAATATTGAATGATTCTTCAATGCAGCCAGCTTTAGAGCTGATTAAACGAATAATAAAATGAATAACTTTTTAAAAACAATATTTTTGCATAATAAAGTATGAACTGCGCTTATTATTTACCTAAGGAGAGCAAGCGAAATGAAATAACCAGCAAGATAATACTGGATGATTTGATTAAGTTATATGATGTAAACAGGAAAAAATGCAGGGAAATGGCTGAGTTTTACTTGGTTGTTTCAAATATAAGCGAAATAAAAGAAGCAGTAACGAATTTCAAGAGATTGTATGAGCTGTAAAATCATTCTTTAACACTTTAGTTTTTAGTTCTGGATTCATTTTTTCAACAGCGTACCTTAAACCTTCCCTTGAAAAATGCTTGTAATTCTTTTTAATAAAACCAAGCACTAATTTTGGGCTTTTAAGCCATAAATTTCTAAGGCACCAACCTGTTCCTAATTGTATAAACCTAAAATCATTCGTAATAAGATTGCCTGCAATTTCAATAATTTCACTGTCAAAATCCTGCTTTGCTGCCAAATTAACAAATGCAATAATACTAGCTCTTTTTGCCCATACTTTATCTGACTTGCTCCATTTAATCATTATTTTTGCAGCGCTTTTGTCATTAATAATTATTTTTGAGATTACTTTTGAGCTTAAGACATCGCAGCTAGCCCATTCATAAATATAGGAGTCAAATAAGTTATAAAACTCACCAAGAATCTCTTTGCTTAACTTTTTGGAGTCATGCTCCAGTATTCTGATGCCTATAGTTTTGTCCTCAAAATATTTTGATTTAATCAAATTAATTGCCAATTTAATCATTTCATCCTGGCTTAATTCCTTGATTTTTGGCTTAAAATTATTATAAATTTCTATGACTTTGGCCATTTTTACTCCCCTATTAGTTGAGCCTTTCAGGTACTTCTCAGCTCCAATTTTGGTTTTATTGTCAGCATATTTTTCTAATTCAGCTTGGAGTTCGTCAATCATTATTCATAAAAAAATCATTAAACACTTAAATTTTTAACTATAAAAGCTTAAAATTAATAGCAATGAAAGAATTTGACTACTTAATAATTGGAGCTGGGCCAGCGGGTTCATACTTGGCTGAAAAACTAGCGCTTAAAGGCTTTAATGTTGGATTATGCGACAAAAAAAGAGTAATAGGCAAGCCTGTTCAATGCACTGGATTATTGACCAATGAGCTTGAAAAATATGCTGATGTAAAAGAGGATTTTGTAAAAAACGTAACTAACAAAATTGTTTTAAATTCAAAAAATGATTCAATAACTCTTAAATCAAAAGAGTACGTTGTTGACAGGTTCGAGTTTGACAATTATTTATTAAAAGAAGCTAAGGAAGCAGGAGCTAAAATATTACTTGGAAATGAATTTAAAGGTGTCAAAATGAATAATATAATCCTATCAAATAATAGTTTTAAAACAAAAACCCTCATAGGCTGCGATGGTCCAATTTCTAAAGTAAATAAGCATTTTAACATAATCAAAAATATGAAGTATTTTTTAGGCAAACAATATGTAATGAAAACAAAAACTAATTTAGATTCTTACAATGTTTACTTTGATGAATTTTTCCATGACTTTTTCGCATGGAGTGTTCCTGCAGCAAAAAACATTTCCAGAGTTGGCGTTGCCTCAAAAGACATGGCAAGCGTCAATGAAAAACTTGATTATTTCACTAAATCAAGGAAAATAAAGGGGAAAATAATTGAAACTAATGCCGGACTAATACCTTTATTCAATCCTTTTAATTCCAATTATGCAAAAACTGATGATTTAGCAGTTTACTTGTTTGGCGATGCTTCAGGTATGGTCAAGGCAACTACTGGAGGCGGAATAATCCCTGCATTTAAGTCCATTAATGAGTCAATGAAAAGCATTGTCTCTAGCAAAAAGCCGCAATTGTTCGGATTAAAAAAAGAGCTGGCTTTTCATTTACTGGCCCATAAAACAATGTGTAAGTTCAAAGACAAAGATTATGATTCAATAATTAATGATGCGAAATCAAGCAGCATAAAAAAAAGCCTTGAAAAAATTAACCGCGACAATTTTGCCTCATTGTCAATTGATATTTTTATGAAGAATCCTAAACTACTCAAGTATTTTAAACTGTGTTAAGCTTTTCTTTCAGCATGCAAATATTGTTGCTTAATGATTTAATATTCTGATTCAAACCCTGTATAACTAAATCGTTATTCAACGGCTGAAGCATTCCTCCGCAGGCAAAGCAGTTAAAATTAAGCTCCAAAGATTTGTTAAAATCAAGGTTTATGCTGCATGTTGGGCAGTGAAATATTTGCTCCATAGACTTCTCTTCCTCAACTTTTTTGAACAAAGTTTCTAACTCTTTCTGCCTTGAACTAATGAGCGAATTGAACAATTTTTTTGGGGCAAATTCCCAGGTGTAAATGTACCACCCTTTTTCAGCATCCCTTCTTCTGGTGTAGTTCACCAAATTATTTGTGTACATTTTGTACATCACGCTTCTTATAAAATTAACATCTTCTTTCAGTTTTTTTGCAATCTCAAATTCATCAGCTTTCTTAATCTTGAACAAATGCGTAACAATAGGTATTCCTGCATCCCCAACAATGTTTTTCACTAAATTATTTATGTCCGGATCTTCAATAAGATTTAATTTTTTTGCCATATTTTTTTACCTATTTTTTTATTTGCTCTTAATATAAAAACGTTTCTTTAAAAAGATTACTATAAATTAAAGCTATTTAAAGCGCTAATTATGTGAGGTTTGATGTAATTATAAGTGTTTATTGCATAAGGGCCTAATAAATTAAAAATCAATAAGGACATGCAGAAAATGAACAAATAATTTGCCACAAGAAATGCTGTTTTCTTGTTTTTGAACAAAGGATTTATGAGTTCAAGCGCAACTTTTCCTCCGTCAGTAATCCACAAAGGAAAAAGGTTCATTATTCCAATCCCGAAATTAAGATTGGAAATCCACATGAACAAAGATGCAAGAATTAAAGGAATATTAAGAATGAATAATGGCCAGCTGCTCAGCTGCTCCTTAAAAGCCCATTCTTGCTCAACCATCACTCCAAAGTAAGCTACTGATTCATTTTTAGGATTGCTTGATACTTGGAATTCGTAGCTTGAGTAATTAGTGACAAGAGTCACAGTGTCATTAGGCTTTAAGGATAATATTTCCAGATAAAATTCAGTGATGTTGCTGATGGAGTTATTGTTTATTGAAATGATTTTTGAATTATTCAAAACTCCTGCCAAATCAGCAGGCCCGTTATTAACAGTTTCAGCAATGCTTACTCCCTCATAATTAACCATTGAATCAATCACTGGAGCTATGATGAAATTAACAACCAGCATTGCAAGCACTGCAAGGCAAATATTTGCAAAACTGCCAGCTATAAGCATCCTGATTTTTGAAATCTTTTTAGCCTTTTCATAGCTTTCCTGCTCTGGCTCAACAAATGCCAAAGGCAGAATTAGCAATAATCCAACACCTGTTGATTTTAGCTTAATTTTTTCAATAGTTGCTGCTATTCCATGGCTTAGTTCATGGCTGAATATTATTGTTATTAATGCGATTATTCCATACCAGAAAGGGACATAGATCGGGCTTCCGGGAATTCTGACTCCAGGAATTGCTAGTCCAACAGTGGGCTCAGGATTAGGGCTTGAAATTATGCTAACTGCCCCATCCCACATCAGTTTTATCCCAAAAACCATGAAGAATAAGCAAATAGGAATGCCTATTGTATAAAATATTATCAAATATTTTTTTGAAAATTTCTTAATGACTTGGACTCCTTTGTCCCACTTATACACAAAGAAAATCTTGTCCATTACCTGGAACTTTTTCCTGTTTTTATAGATTAAAAGAAAGACTATTGAATAAACAACTATTATTGAGGCAAGTTCCAAGTCCATTATCAATCATTCACCGGTTTCATTAATGGGAAAAATTGCGCTCCCCTTATATTTGGCTCATCCATCATCATCATGCAAAATCTTTCTAACCCTATTCCCCATCCAGCAACAGGAGGCATTGCGTATTCAAGCGCCTGCAAAAACTCCTCATCTAAAGGATGCGCTTCTTTGTCGCCTAATTTCAAAAATTCTTGCTGCTCAATAAGCCTTCTTCTCTGGTCAACAGGGTCATTAAGCTCATTGTAGGCTTTAATAAGCTCCCATGTGTTCACAAGCAATTGAAAACTGCTAATCTTGCTAGGGTCAGAGTCTTTTCTTTTGGCTAAAGGAATCATTTCAACAGGGTAATCAGTCATGAATGTTGGCTGAATAATTTTCTGCCTTGCAGTTCTTTTATATAGTTCATCTAATAATGCTCCGTAATGTTTCGGAGACTTATAATCAACATCTTTTATTTTTCTTTTTATAATCTCTTTTCTGAGCGAATCAACATCTTTGAATAAGTCTATGTCAATTCCAGTATTATCCAGCAATAATTGCCTGAAAGTTATTCTTTTATAAGGAGGGGTAAAATCAAGCACTTGTCCTTGGTAATTAATTTTTAATGAGCCGCTCGCTTTCATTAAAATATTGCTTATGAACTCTTCAGTGAATTTCATCAATCCCTCATAATCCTGGTATGCCCAGTAAAATTCCAAATCCAGCATTTCCTGCAAGTGGGATTTGTCCATTCCTTCATTCCTGAACCTGGTTCCAAGCTCAAAAATTTTGTCATAACCTGCAACTATAAGCCTTTTCAAATAAAGCTCAGTGGCTATTCTAAGATAAAAGTCAGTGTTTAATGCATTATGGTGGGTGATAAAAGGTTCAGCGCTTGCGCCTCCATAAGTTTGCTGAAGCACTGGAGTGAACACTTCTAAAAAACCGTTATTGCCCAAGAATTCCCTTATTGATTTAATTATAATTGATTTTTTTCTGAACTTTTCTAGCACTTCAGGATTCATTATTGCTTCCAAATACCTTTTCCTGAAAATCTCCTCCTCATCCTTTAATCCATGAAACTTTTCAGGCAAAGGCCTGATGCTTTTAGAGGCAAGAGTCAAGCTGGAGGCATTAATGCTTATCTGCCCTTTTTGAGTTTTGAAAAAATTCCCCCTTACAACAACCAAGTCACCTAAATCTAGTAGTTTAAGCAGTTCATAATTTTTCAGCTCTTTTTTTTGGAACACTGCCTGAATGGTTCCAAATTCATCCTGCAAATTAGCAAAGGCAATATTTCCCATGCTCCTGAAGCTCATTATTCTTCCAGCATACTCTTCAATATTCTTTGATTTCTCCTCGCCAACTTTGGCGTATTTTTTAAGCAATTGGGCTGAAGATTTTTTGTCTTTTAAAACTATTTGAGGGTAAGGGTTAATGCCTAGCTCTTTAATCTTTTGCAGCTTTTTCAGCCTTTCATTAATGTAATCATCAATCATAAACATACTCCAATTAGTCTTAATTTAAAAGAATTTACTTTTTAAGCCTAATCGCCCTTAATGCCTTGCCTTGGCATTTCCTGCACTTAACCAATTTATTCCTAACTCTGTTGCTGTCGCTTCTTATTTTGCTTTTGCATTTCTTGCAGACAAAAACGTTCTCAAAAAGCCTATGCTGCGCTTCAGGAATTCTTACCATGAAAAACTAATAAAATTGAATGCTATTTAAATCTTTCTATGCGCTTAATAGTATTTTGAAAATATTAATTATTGACTCAAAAAACCTTGTTATTTTTTCCATTAAAGTCAATGAGTAATTGTATGAAACATCTATAGTCTTGAAGTAATACTCATCTCCTTGGGAGTAATCAAGCACGAACCTTATATTATTAACTCCTTGCCTGAAATCATCCTCATTTAAATCAATGACATTATTTTTTTGAATTTCCTTGCTTATAGCTTCCTTGTTGTTGATAGTTGCCCTAATAGTCCCTGCCAATGAATCATCTCCGCTGTCAAGGGCTATGCTGTAGCTAAAATTGCTTAATTGCTCTACATTAATATTGTATTCAGGAGATTTCAATACAATAAAGCTTGAGTTATGCATTAATGATGTGTTTTGAAAATCAAATTTTAAGCTTAGATTAATCAGCCCTTTTTCGCTAGGCAAATTAAGCTCTTTTTCATAGTTTCTTTGCTCATTAATAAGCAAGTTCTCAATAGTTTCAGTCAGCAAAACATCTCCATACATAATAGTCATATTAATATTAGCCATTGAGTTTCCGATATTCTTAACTGAAAAGGAAAGAACAGGCTTTTGCTCCAAAAATTTGTTTTTGTTGAATTTAATCTCTGAAACCAATAAGTCAGGGCTTATCAATCTTTCATCCTCTTTCGCAATTGCCAATAACTCCTCCAAATTGTTGCTGCTTTCAATTTCAGAATCAATCTTGATGATTCTTGAATCATATTCTCCCCCTCCGAGTGAAAACTTAAAATTTGCGTCGCTGTAGCAAGCAGTGCTGCATCCCAAATCAGGTATTTTGAAAATGAAATACTTAATCATTGTCTGCATTGGAGCAACAACTAAAGGAATTGATGCATTAGAATTGATTAATTCAACAGTTTTGATTGGTGTAGAAATTAAAGTGTCTAAAACCCAGTAATTTGTAGGATTAATAATTGAAACATTGACCAATAAATATGAATCTTGGCCTATTTCTCTTGGGGCTTTTACATTGATATCCAATGTTGATTCAGTTTTTTCATAGTCCATAATCTCTATATTGAAAGTGTAAGAGTTCTTGTTTAAGAAATTGTTTCCTTCAGAGCCTCTTCTTTGAAGGTAAATTGAGGAAATGTCAAGCAAGTCATCATTTTTATACAAAGGTATGTGCGCGCTGTTTATCCAAAAAAATTCCTTGTAAGTTGTGTCAACGCTAACCCATCCGTGGTCTGGAATGTAAACTTCAGTCCAAGAATGGGGCTCAAAATTAGTGCACCCGTCTCCTCCAATATTTGTATAAACGTAGCCGCTGACATACCTTGCAGGTATTCCGACGCTCCTATACATGCTTATTGAAAATGTTGAGAATTCATCGCAAACACCTTTTTTCACATTATAAATTTCAGTTGCTGTTGCTGATGATGAGGGGAAATAGCTTAAATTATAATCAATGTAATAAGCAGTGAATTCTGATATTATTGCAATTGCAGTCAAATAATCAGTCACTCCTGCCAGCAAATTATTTGTTAAAATCTTTATTCTTAAATCCTCATTTGCTGTTTTTGTAAAATTCAAGTATTTTTTGACATTGTCAGGGAAGTCTCCATTGTAGGGGAACCCAACATTTTTTTCAACCTTTTCGTCATTATAGGAAACTAGCAATGAAGTGTTGAAATACCATTTCAAGTTCTCAGTAATTTCGGGCTGGTTAAAAAAAAGTATTGTATTGTTCACTCCATCAGTGCTTATCATGCCGTTAGTGGCATAATCTCTTAATGCAGTTTGCGGAACTCCTTTGAAAGTGAATGAAAAATTTTCAAAAGTGAATTCATTAAAATTTAAATCAACCTCTCCTGTAACTGAGTAATTCATAAAAGCAGAGCCAATAGTTTTGGTGTCAAGGCCAGAGCATTCAAGCCCGAAAGCAACAGGGAGTAATAGCAGCAAGAAAACCATTTTTTTCATGAAAAAAGTTAATAACTCCTAAGCTTTTAAATTATTCTTTAATGAATCCTGAATCAGTTGACAAAAGGTTCTATGAAAAGAAATGGATGAGTATAGGCGAATGGAAAAACCAGAAAGCCCCTTATTTGAAAAAATCAGCGGATTATGAAGGAATGCTGGCTTTAAGCTGGATAAAATCACTTTTGAATTCAGCTAGAGTGCTTGATATAGGCTCTGGAGCAGGAAGAAATTCAATATTGTTCTCTAAGAACGGTTTTGATGTTTATGGAGTTGACTTTTCAGCCAAAGCAATAAAGCTGGCTAATCTTTTAAACAAGGAAGAGAACTGCAAGGTAAAGTTCAGCGTGCAAAGCGTTTTAAAATTAGAGTTTGAAAATGAGTTCTTTGACTTGGCTCTTGATTTCGGATGCTTCCATCATTTAAGAAAGAGCCAGTGGGGCAACTATTTAAAAAATGTTTTAAAAGTGCTCAAGAAAGACTCTTATTTTCTCCTTTACTGCTTCAGCAAGGAGTCAGGCGAAACAGGCAATTATAAGCCAGGAAAAGATTACAGCTATCATAATCACCATTACAACCATTATTTTAGCATGGATGAGTTAAAGCAAATTTTTGGGAAAAATTTCAGAGTAATCAAGCATGAAACAATAAAGGAAAAATTAAGGCTGCTCGCATTTAACATAGTATTATTCAAGAGAATGTAATTTTATAAACAAGTAATTGATATTATTTTATTATGTTTGATTCATGCGCGCTGTTTAAGGTAAGCGAAGGTCTTAAAAAAAAATTAGGAATAATAGTTGGCAATGCAGTATTAAAGGATAAGCTTAATTTTAGCAGCAAAGAATTAGTGTTTTTCAGCCCGAAATCTGAAGAAGATTTAAAAAAAGCAGTGGAGATGATGCTTCCTTATGGAATAATTAGCTCTGAACTGATTCATTACAAAGATTCCATGCATTTTATAAGGTCAGGAATTGATGACACCTTAGCAAAGGAAATGGCCAAGAAAAAGATAGCAATAGTTTTTAACCTAAACTTAATAATCACTAATGATCCAATCAAAAGGGCTCTAATCATAAGAAGAATGAAGGAGAACATGAAAAAAGCAGTGAAATATGATATTCCTGTCTTGTTTGCAAGCCTAGCAAAAGATGAATACGAATTGTTCAATGCTATACAGATAAAGGCTTGGGCACAAAAGCTTGGCATTGATAATTATAGCAGGGTAAAAACCAGCTTTAACAAGATTTTTTCAAAGCCTTCAAAAAAAACCGCTTCTTAAGTTGCTGGATAAATCAAATAATTTTTTAATTAAACAGCATTTACTTAATTGCTTATGAACAAGCCATCTTCAAGAACTAAGAAAAGATATATTTCTTTTGAAGTCATCAGTGAGCAAAAGGTTTTTAAAGATGAAATAAAAGATAGTATTTATAATAAGACTCTTGAATTCTTAGGAGAAGAAGGATTATCAAAGCTTGGAATTCAATTAGTAAACGAGAACATTTTGAGAGTTGACCGCAATCATAAAAACGAAATGATTATAATACTCTCAATGATTAGAAAGATAAATAACAAAAGGGTGTTTTTTAACACTCTTAAAACAAGTGGAAACTTAATAAAGGTGAAAAAATAAATGTCAATTCCGGATGCAATGGGCTATGACAGGGCAATAACAGTATTTTCTCCAGACGGAAGATTGCTGCAAGTTGAATACGCAAAAGAAACTGTTAATCAGGGAACATCTGCAGTGGGTGTACTATACAAAGGAGGAGTATTATTAGTTGTTGATAAAAGAATACTTGAAAAATTAGTAATACCTTCAAGCGTTGAAAAAATAATGCAAATAGATGAGCACATATGCGCTGCAATAAGCGGGCTTCCAAGCGATGGAAGAGTGCTAGTTGAAAGGGCTCAAATAGTTGCGCAAAATCACAGGAACACTTATGATGAAGCGATAGATGTTAAAAGTCTTGTAAAAGATATCTGCAATCAAATGCAGGCTTTCACACAGTACGGCGGAATGAGGCCTTATGGAGTAAGCTTATTAGTTGCAGGAGTTGATGAAAAGCCCCACTTGTTCATGACTGAAGTTAGCGGAATATTCTTTGAAATGAAAGCAGTTTCAATAGGAGAAAACAATAGAGTAATAACTAATTTTTTAAACAAGAACTATAAAGATGATATGACTTTTGATGAGGCATTAAAGTTTTGCATTAATGCAATAAAAGAAGGATTATCCAATAAGTTTGATGTTGAAAGATTGGAAGCTGCTTATATTGACTCTAAAGAAAAGAAATTCACGCAAGTAGATCTTAAAAAGTTTAAAAAATTATGAGACAAGTTTTTGAGCAAAAAAAGGTTCAGCATCACTATGCAACTTTAAAAAAGAATGGATTAACATTTGAAGTCTTGATAAATCCCTTAGAGGCAATAGAGTTTAAAAAAGGGATTCTTGAAAACGTTAATGATGCTTTAGAATTTGAAGGAATATTCTCAGACGCACGAGCAGGCGAGAAAGCAGCTGATTTAGAGAAAAATTTTGGAACAGAAGATACTTCAGAGATAGCTAAGGAAATAATTCGCTATGGAAGCATACAGCTAACAACTGAATACAAAAAAAATCTCACTGAGCAAAAAAGAAAAGAAATAATTGATATTATCTGCAGAAACGGAATTGATGCAAGAACAAAGCTTCCCATTCCTGCCACAAGAGTTGAATCAGCGCTTGAGCAGGTGTCAATTAATTTTGACCCTTTTAAAAGCGCGAAAGAGCAGCTTAATGGCGTTTTAGAAAAAATTAACACACTTATTCCAATAGTTTTTGAGGAAAAAAAAGCGAAAGTGTTAGTTAATTCAAAATATGCTGGAAAGATTTCAAGCATATTAACTAAGTATGGAAAAATCCTAAAAACTGAATGGAACCTTGATGGTTCATGCACTTATGAAGTTTTGATTCCTGGAGGAATGCAGGATGAATTCATAAAAAAAACGAATGATTTCTCCCATGGAGAAGCAGTTATTGAATTGAGGTGAAAGATATTATGAAAATTTTAGTAAAAGACGGGCAAATATTATGCCCTGGAGATGTAATGGCATCAGGTGATGATTTGAAAGAATTTGAAGGAAGTTACATCAATGGCAAGGAATTATGCGCAAGCATTGTTTCAAAAGCCAGCATAAAAGAAGAAAACATAAGATTAATAGCATTGAAAGGGGCTTATTTGCCTTATGAAGGGGATTACATTATTGGAAAAATAATAGATGTGAATGCTCCTAATTGGTACTTTGTTGACATTAATTGCCCGTATGAAGCAGGGCTTAATATAAGAGAAGCAAGCAATCAATACTTGGACACTGAAAGGTACGGAATGACTCATTATTTTAACTATGGCGAAATAATATTTTCAAAGATACAAAACGTTTCAGACACAATGAGAATTGATCTGACAATGAAAGAGAACGGCTTAAAAAAGCTAGAAGGAGGAATATTAACCTCTATTAATCCGAACAAGTTTGCAAGACTTTTAGGCAAAGATGATTCAATGATTAACATGATTCAGGAAAAAACAGGCACCAAAATTGTTGTAGGAATGAATGGATTAGTGTGGATTAGCGGAAAAGCAACTGACATAAAAAGGGCGAAAGAAGCAATAGAGTTAATAGATTTAGAGGGCCATACTGAAGGCTTGACAAAAAAAATTGAGGAGATGCTGAAAAAAGGTGAGAAAAAATGACTGCGAAAAAAACAGGGGAAAAAAGGCTTAGCTACAAAACCACTGGAAGGTTTGACAAAAGAAAAGCTAATGAGATGAGGCCTATTGAGATGTCAATCGGGCTTTTGCCGAATTGCAGCGGAAGCGCAAGAGTGAAAGTTGGAGAAACTATTGCAATTGCAGGAGTTTATGGCCCAAAAAAAACAAGGCCAAAACATGAAGAATTAAAAGACAAATTATTAATCAGATGCTACTATGATTTGGTGAGCTTCAGCGTGCCTGACAGGGCAAGGCCAGGTCCAAGCAGAAGAAGCACTGAACTAGGAATGGTGATAAAGAATGCTTTAGAAAGAAGCGTGTTCACTGAATACTATCCAAGAAGCATGGTTGAAGTATTCATTGAAGTGGTTCAAGCAGATGCAGGCTCAAGATGCGCTTCAATAATAGCAGCAAGCTTAGCTTTGGCTGATGCGGGAATTGAAATGAGGGATTTAATGCCTGCAGTTGCATGCGGAAAAATAGACGACTTAATCTGCGTGGACTTAACCAAAGCAGAGGAAGATGTTCATGATGGAGAGGGAGCTACTGACATACCTATAGCTTATCTTCCAAGCACTGATGAAATAACGTTGCTTCAGTTAGATGGGAATATTTCAAAGGAAGAATTAGGGCAGGCGCTTAAGATGGGAATAGCTGCATGCAAAGAAATACACAAGCAGATGAAGCAAACAATAATTAATAAATACCAAAAAAGGTGAAAAAATATGCAAGGAATAAAAATAAGAGGAATATACAGCAGTTCTTTGACAAGGCTGCTATCAAAGAATAAGTTAATGATAACTGAACCAAGCGAAAACATCAAATCAAGTTTTCCTAAGTTAAAATTTGCCGATAAATACGACACAACAATACATGATTTTGCTGACAAAAGCGGAATAGTAATAAAAGGCGAGCAAACCGAGAAAATCAAAAGCCTTATTGAAAAATATGACAACGCTGTTTTTCAGGTTGAAAACTCAGGAGATTTATACTTAGGGAAGATAAAAAAACTAGACCCTGACACCAAAAACATACACGTTGATTTGGGGTTAAGCAAAGTCGGGCTGCTTCCTTTAAAGGACTACTGGGGCTTTGTGAAAGAAGGGGAAAAAATCTTAGTCCAGCTGAAATCAGAGCAAAACGACCATTTTTTGCTGTCAACAAAGATTCATTTGTTCGGAGAAGACGTTGTTTTAATCCAGAAAGGATTCACCAAAATTTCAAGCAATGTGAATGACAGGGAAACAATTGAAAGGCTTACTAAGGTAGCTGATGAGAACTGCGAAGAAGGATGGGGAGCTCTTTACAAATCAAGCGCTTCTGACAAGAAAGATTCAGAGCTGGCTGAAGAGATAAAAGGCCTGTATAAAGATTATGAAAAAATAAAATCTTGCTTTGAGAAAGAAAAGGACATAAAAATATTAAGAAAAGGATTAATGACTTGCTATGTAAGGTTTGACAAGACAGTGAAAGAAGAGATGGATAAGCTCAGAAACGAAGTGAAGCCAACAATACAGGAGCATCATTCTTTAAAGACTGACATTTTTGCAAACATAGTTGATTTTTCCGAAAACTTAATCAAGGAAAAATTGAATGAAGCGAAGATTAACCAGGCAGTCAAGAATTTCGTGCTAAGCAAATCAGCAAAGCAGGATGACTTGTACATAATAAACGAGCATAAAGTGAACGGGGTTACTAATTTTTCAAAAGGAAAAATAATTGAAATAAAAGGAAATGAACTTAAAGTCAAGAAATTCTTAAGGAACGGCTCAATAATCTCAGGAATAAACATGACTTCAGACAAAGGGGATTATTTGCTAACAACCTTAAAGGAGAATAATTGCTTTGTCAAAAACGAGCTTTACTCATCATCCGACACTCTGAAGGCAACTTTTTTCCTTATAACAACTCCTATAGAGATTCATTCAAGAAAATCTGAAATGATTTGCCTAGACTTGACAGTGAGCATAGCAAATGACAAGAAAGAAATACTTAATGAAGAGCTCTTGCAAGGCTATGCTAATCATGGATTAATAAGCAAGAAGCTTATAGCAGAGTCAATTAAGACAGCAAAGAAGCTGCTAAAGGAGAGTGAATAATAATGGATGAAGATTTCAGAAATTTTGTTTTAGAACTTGCGGAGAAAAACAAGAGAAATTACGGCAACAGGGGAGTTGACGAGTTCAGGAATTTAATAGTTGAAACAAATGTGAGCAAGAATGCAGAAGGAAGCGCAAAAGTAACACTTGGAAAAACTATTGTTATAGCTGGAGTGAAAATGGAAATAGGAACTCCTTATGCAGATACTCCTAATGAGGGAACATTGATTTGCTCAGGAGAATTAACTCCAATAGCTGACAATGACTTTGAGCCTGGCAGGCCGGGAGAGGAAGCAATAGAATTATCAAGAGTTGTTGACAGAGGAATAAGGGAAAGCAAATCAGTTGATTTTGAAAAATTATGCATTATTCCAGGTGAGAAAGTATGGAATATCTTAGTTGATTTCTATATTTGGAACAATGACGGAAACCTTATTGATGCCTGCGGAATAGCTGCAATAGCTGCGCTTAAAGTTGCAAGAATGCCGAAATTAGACAAAGACAATAAGATTGTAAGCGAAGAGTGGAGCGACCAAAAAGTTCCATTCCTAAAAACCCCAATACCTACCACTTTTTTTAAGATAGGAGACAAAATCTTCGTTGACGCTGACAAAGAAGAGCAGGAAGTTAGCGAGGCAAGATTAACAGTGACTTCAAGCGAGAATAAGATAAACTCTTTGCAAAAAGGTGGAAGCGGAGCATTCAGCCTAAAAGAAATAGAAGAATGTTTAGCGAAAAGTTTTAAAATCAAAGATAAAATACTTGATGTTATAAACAAGGTAAATTAGAGGTAAACATCATGGAAAAATACAATAAATATGAAAGGGCTAGAATAATAAGCGCAAGGGCTTTGCAAATAAGCATGGATGCTCCAATACTTATTAAAGTTCCAAAAGGCGAATTTAACCCTATAACTATTGCAAGAATGGAGCTAAAAGAAGATGTTATACCAATAACCATTAAAAGGGATTAAAAATGATAAAAAAAACGTTTGAAAATAAAAAGGAAGAGTCTGAAGTAAAAGACAACATACAATCTCAATTACTGGTTCCTCTTGATTTATACCTAAAATCCGGAATACACATAGGGACTAAATTCAAGAACAAAAGCATTGAAGAGTTCATCTTTAAAACCAAGCAGAACGGCCTGAAAATAATGGACATTGAAAAAATCAATGAAAGAATTTACTTGGCAGCAAAATTATTATCAGATTATGAGCCAGGAGAGATAATGTTAATCTGCAGAAGGGAAACAGGGCATAAGCCTGCAAAGAAGCTGGCAGAAGTGACAGGGATGCGATGCATTATTGGAAGATATTTGCCAGGAACAATCTCTAATGCGCAGTTCAGCTTTTTCACAGAACCAAAAATAATGGTTGTTTCAGACCCTTGGCATGACAAGCAGGCAATAAAAGGCGCAATACTTTCAAATATTCCCGTAATAGGGCTATTAGGCTCAAATAATTCAACAGAATACATTGATTTGGCAGTGCCATGCAACAACAAAAGCAAAAAAAGCCTGCCTTTAGTCTACTACTTGCTTGGAAGAGAGTACTTAAAACTTAAAGGAATAATAAAAAGCGACGAAGAATACAATGTCAGCTTAGATGACTTTACAGATGAAAACTTATAGAGAAGCAATAGCTAACGGAATATACTACAAGGCTTCCCAGACAGAGTTAAGAACCCAGATAAAAAAATTATTCTTAAATGAAGAATTTGGAACAGCCACTTTGCCATCACATAAATTAACTGACAAATTCAAGGCGTTCATAGTGCCGCACAATAACTATGAAAAAGCAGGATACTGCATGGCTCATGCGTACAAGGAAATCTTTGAAAACACTGACCCTGAAACAATAGTGATAATTGGGCCTGACCATGATGATTTCGGATGCACAGCTTCAATATTTCCAGAGGGAATATTCTTAACTCCATTAGGAGAGGTTGAGATAGACAAGGAGTTCAATGATTTATTGTCAAAAAGCGACTTAATAACTCCTGATGAACTAAACCACTCTGATGAATATTCAATTGAAATGCAGCTGCCTTTTTTGCAGTATTATTATGAAGAAAAAATGCCAAAAATAGTTCCAATACTTATCAATTCAAAGCCTGATAATGAAGAGCTGAACAAGATTGCAAAAGCAATCTATGACGCTTGGATTAAGTCAGGCAAAAGGGTATTATTCATAGTTTCATCAGATTTCAGCCATGTTGGCATGAAATACGGCTTCATTCCTTTCCCTGTCAGAGGCAAAGAATTGAATGATAAAATCAAAAAAATTGATGAAGAAATTGCTTCAAAAATCTGCGAACTAAACTTTAAAGAAACACTGGAGTACTCAAAAAAGCAGAGATTAAACATTTGCGGACTGAATTCAATAATTATAATGCTACACGTGCTCACTTTAATGAAAGCCAAAAAAATAAGCGGAAAAATACTTAGCCACTACACTAGCGCTGACTTAAACAAGGATTATGACAACTTTATAGATTATTTGGCAATAGAGTTCAGCTAACCCCAATGCTTTTAAAAAAAAACTTATTAGATTAAATAATGATTTACTCGCACTCATCAATCTCATCATTCAAGCAATGCCCTTACAAGTTCAAATTAAGATACATTGACAAGATTATTCCAGAAGTTAAGCAAACAGTTGAAGCCTTCATGGGAGGAATAGTCCATGAAGTATTGGAAGAGTTATACAAGGATGTAAGCTTAGGGAAACTGCCAGAATTCAGCGAACTGCAGGCAAAACTGGTTGAAAAATGGAAGAATTGCTGGACCAATGACATCCTAATAGTAAAAGAGGGAATGGTTAAGGAGAACTATTTTGAGTCAGCTTTAAGGTTTTTAAAGAATTATTATGACACTTATTGCCCCTTTAATCAGGGCGAAATCTTAGGCGTTGAAGAAAAGATAACTATTAATATTGAAGGAAAAGAATTAGTGGGTTACATTGACAGGTTAGAAAAAAGAGGGGATGAATACTACATCATTGACTACAAGACAAATAATTGGCTTAAAAGCCAGGAAGACATTGATGCTGACAATCAGTTGGCAACTTACCAAATTGCTGTAATGGAAAAGTACAGCACTGACAAAGTAGTGCTTAATTGGCATTTCCTTAATTTTAATGAGTTACTGCAAAGCAAAAGGACAAAAGAGCAAATAGAGGCTTTGAAAAAAGAGCTAGTGAATTCAATTAACATAATAGAATCAGCCAAAGAATTTAACACCTGCAAATCAAGGCTTTGCGACTGGTGCGAGTACAAAAGCATGTGCCCTGAGTTTAAAATAACGCTGAATAATTTCATTTAAATAAACACCTTATTTAATTACAATATGGTAAATAAATATAATCTAATTAAAAACATTTTAATAAACATTATTTATACCTTATATCATGCCTAAAACTATTTTAGTCACAGGAGCTGCAGGCTTTATTGGGTTTCACACCTCAAAAGCCCTGTTAGACAGGGGTGATAAAGTAATAGGTATAGATAATCTTAATGATTATTATGACACTAAATTAAAAGAGGATAGGTTAAAAATCTTAAAAAAAAACCCTAACTTCACTTTCTATAAATTAGATTTCTCCCAAGGCCTTGATGAAATAAAAGAAGAGATTGATATTATTTGCCATTTGGGAGCTCAGGCAGGAGTGAGGTATTCAATAACCAATCCTTTAGTTTATGAAAAATATAATACCTTAGGCACTTTGAAAGTTTTTGAATTTGCAAGAGCGAGAACTATTAAGTCAGTAATTTTTGCATCAAGCTCATCAGTTTATGGCAACTGCTCTAATCCGCCTTTTAAGGAAGATTATAAGCTTAGCACTCCCATTTCATTATACGCAGCAACCAAGATTTCCAACGAATTATTTGCCCACACTTACCATAAACTATTCGGAATCAACATGACTGGCTTAAGGTTTTTCACAGTTTACGGGCCTTACGGCAGGCCAGATATGGCTTTGTTTGATTTTACCAAGAAGATTTTGAACAATGAAACAATTGATGTCTACAATAATGGCGAGATGAAAAGGGATTTCACTTACATTGATGACATAGTCAATGGTGTGCTTTTAGCAATTGACAAGAATTACTCATTTGAAATCTTTAACCTGGCAAGAGGGGAGTCTGTTAATTTAATGGATTTTATTAAAGCAATAGAGAAAGCATTAGACAAAAAAGCGATTATTAACCTCATGCCTTTACAAGCAGGTGATGTTTTATTAACCTCAGGTGATATTAGCAAGGCTAAAGTTATGCTTGGCTATGAGCCTAAAGTGTCAATAGAAAAAGGGGTTAAAGAGTTCACTGATTGGTATAAGGAGTACTCCAAGTATTAGGGTAATTTTTAGAAGGGATGAAATAAATAAAAAAGATGAAACGAATGTCCCTGCAAATCGATTAGATGAAATTAAGAAAATAATACAAAAGAACACTAATATAACTATTTTTGAAATAATAGGTGCAAGTGCAGGATTATGTTATTTAGCAGAAGCTTAATGGTTAATTATTAAAAAAAAGAAAACATTAATATGAATTAAAAAGGAATTGAATTTTCAGAGTGATTAGCATGAATGAACTAATTTTATTTGAAGAAAAACAAGTGCGAAGATTTAGGCTTCACGATGAATGGTGGTTTGTTATAAGCGATGTTGTATTAGTGCTTACTGAATCAATAAATCCATCAGATTATTTGAAAAAACTCAAGAAACGAGACATCTCTTTGAGTGAAGCTTTCAAAGGAGGGGGACAGATTGTCCCACCCCTTGGAATAGAGTTTGATACTGCTGGAGGAAGACAGATGATGCAGTGCTGGAATACTTTAGGCATATTGCGTCTTATTCAATCTATTCCATCTCCTAAAGCAGAACCTTTTAAGAGATGGCTTGCAAAAGTGGGTTACGAACGTTTAGAAGAGATAGAAAATCCAGAAATTGCAGCAAAACGCATGCGTGAAATATATAAGCTTAAAGGTTATTCTGATGAATGGATTGAAAAAAGGGTCAGAGGCATAGCAGTTCGGGATGAATTGACAGAAGAATGGAAGAAAAGAGGAGTTAAAGAGCAATTAGAATACGCTATTTTAACTTCTGAAATAAGCAAAGCAACATTTGGCATGACTCCCTCCGAATATAAAGAGTTCAAAGCGCTTCATAACCCAAAAGAAAACTTGCGCGATCACATGACTGACCTTGAACTAATATTTACTATGCTTGGCGAAGCTTCAACAACTGAAATTGCAAAAAATAAAGATGCGCAAGGATTGCCTGAAAATAAAAAAGCAGCCATAGAAGGAGGAACAGTTGCAGGAAATGCAAGAAAAGAACTAGAAGAAAAATCAGGAACAAACGTATCCACAAAATCTAATTACAAAGAATTGCCTGAATCAAAAGCAAGAAAAATTAAATAAAGATAAACAATAAGCTTCTTCAAGAGTTCAGGACAAGAAACCAATAACCCTTTTGCTGATGCCAACAAAAAGGGTTGCTAAAAAATGAATTAATAATAACTTAACCCAAAGGTTTTATAAAAAAATAAATCCATTACTTAATTAATGAAGTTTAAATTAAAAGAGAATCACATATTATTATTAATAATTCTTTATTCCCTATTTTTAAGAATAATTTATCTGGACTCTGATTCAATGTGGATTGATGAAACAATCTCGGCAACAGCAGCAAAATCAATACTTCTTCATGGCTCGCCAATATTAGAATCAGGAGTATCCTATAACCGCGCAATAATTTTTCACTATTTAATGGCGTTCTTTATCCTAATCTTTGGTGGTGATTTTGGCGCAAGGTTTATTTCAGTAATTTTTGGGGCATTAACTGTTTATTTGGCTTACAAGTTTTCAAAAAAATTCATAAAAAAGAACAATTTAATCTTTCCAATATTAATCGCTCTCAGCTCTTTAGAGATTATTTATTCCAAACAGGCAAGGTTTTATCAAGCATTCCAGTTCTTTTATTTCTTGAGCTTTTACTTATTCTATAAGATAGCAATATTAAAAGAAAAATTATTCAGCAAGAAATGGCTGGACTATTTATTTTTAATTGCCAGCGTTTATTTTTCAATTCATTTGCAGACAATGGGCTACATCATTATTCCCTTATTCGTGCTAATCTATATAATTAATTTTTTTAACAAGAGCTTATTAAAAAATAAAGGCTTTATATTATTTGCAATCTTAGGGCTTTATTTTATTTATTTAATCTTTGCAAGAATGATAAGCAATTTAGATTATGACCTAATTAATAGGGTAGTATTGTATTTTAATCTATACAGCAGCTATTATTTTAACTATCTTCCTTTATTGGTGTTCTTGGCTTTAGGATTAATTTTTTTAAAGAATAAAAAGTTCGTTTTAAGCCTCTTAAGCTATTCAATTATTCCTTTTGTTGGAATCTTATTTGTCAGGTCTTTTGCAACAAGGTATGAGTATTTCATAATTTTCCCTTTCTTTTTTTTCATAGCCAATTGCTTGACTAAGATAAGATTTAGTTATGCAATCTTACTAGTGATGATTCTCGCTTTTTACGGAAGCGTTTTTGACCTTGATGGAATAAAGCACCCTAATCTTGACATTTCAATGCCTTCAGCTGATTATAAAGCAGCTTACGAGTTCATTAAGGGAAGCAATTTATCCATTGTGAGCTCCTGGACTCCTGCATCAACATGGTATGGAGAAGGCGCTGATTACGCGTTAAAGTACTCAATCTCCGGCTTAAGTGATGATTGGATGTTTGGCAATGTTACTGACACATTTGCCAACGCATTAGTAATCCAAAACGTTTCAGTGTTTCCAAAAAACGTTTTAGTAGTTCTTGATGAGCAGGCTAAGAATAAGGTCTCTTCTGACTATTTAGAGTATTTTAGCATTAATTGCTCTAAAGAATTCACAGCTTACAACATTGAAGTCTTAAAGTGTGAATAAAAAATTAATTTTTCTATTAATAGGATATTCATGTGACTACATTTTGCATTAATCGTAATCACCTATTTACCCTCTACATTATTTAATTTTAAGTGTAGAGGGTAAAGTTTATTAATATCAAAACAATAAATAAAGATATGGTTTATATTTATAAAAAAAATATTGGAGGAAAAGATAATTACTATTTAAGGGTCTCGGTTAGAAAAAAAGACAGAATCCTATCAAAAGACATAGCATATTTAGGCTCAAAAATTGAGGAAGTCAGGGAGAAATTAAGCAAATTAAGTGATTACAAGCAAGAGATAAGAAAATCCTACAAAGTTCTTGAAAAATTCATAAACAGCGAGCATTATTTAGAAAAAGCAAAAAGCCTTAAGCCGAAAACTAATCCGTATTTTTCCTATGAAACTCTTTTGAATTTAGATGCTGTAAAGCTGCATTATTCTTCAGAATTCCTAAAAAAAAATTATAGAACTAAATTGGAAATATATAATGAATTCATAATAGATTATGTGTATAATTCTAATTCATTGGAAGGAAATACTATTGGATTAGGGGAGACTGCGAAGCTTTTAAAGGAAGATATTGCTCCAAAAAACAAAACTTCAAGGGAAATAAATGACATGAAAAACTCCCAAAAAGTATTTAACATGATTCTTGAAACAAAAGAAGAATTGAATGAAGATTTTATAATAAAAATGCATGACGAACTATTAGATAATATTGATGCAAGGTTAGGATACAGGCATGATGAAATAAGAGTAATAGGCGCAGGATTTAAATCAACTCCTTATCCTTATATAAATACAGACATTAAAATACTTCTAGACTGGTATAATAAGAATAAAAACCTACACCCGTTAGTTTTAGGCACAATCTTTCACCATAAATTCGAGACAATTCATCCTTTTTATGACGGAAATGGAAGAACTGGAAGAATGATAATGAATTATATCTTGCTAAAAAATGATTTCCCTCCAATAATCATAAGAAAAAAAACAAGGGATCAATATTTGGAAGCGCTAAAAAAAGCTGACAAAGCTGGATTAACCCAAAGCGAACCCCAATATTATAAAGAATTAATGGATTATATCTCAGGCGAATTAATCCTGAATTATTGGAATAATTTTATATGAATACCCTCTACAATCATTATTTTAATATGTAGCGGGTAAGCAATTAATTTATTAATAATATTTATAATAAACACCTTTATACCTATAATTCATGCTTGATTATTCAGTAATAATCCCGGTATATAATGAGGAAGGTAATATTGCGGAATTAGACAAGCAGATAAGGGCTTCAATGGATAAGCTTAGCAAGAATTATGAAGTAATCTATGTTAATGACGGCTCAAAGGACAATTCTTTAACAGAGTTAAAGAAATTAAATAAAGTTAAAATCATTAATCTTAATAAGAATTACGGGCAAGCCACTGCGTTAGATGCTGGTTTTAAGGAATGTAAGGGGGAGTTAGTGGTTTCTTTGGATGCTGATTTGCAGAATGATCCTAAAGATATAGCAAAACTTGTTAAAAAGCTTAAAAGTGAGGGTTTGGATGTTGTTGCAGGTTATAGGCAAAAACGGGAGGATGCTTTAATAATCAGAATTCTTACTTGCATTTCAAGATTTCTTCGAGGATTGTTAATTAAGGATAAGATTCATGATACGGGTTGCACTTTAAGGGTTTATAAGAAATTAGCAGTTAAGTCTTTGAATTTGCAGGGTGAGATGCATAGGTATGTGACTACTCTTTTGGCTTGGAAGGGTTTTAGGATTGGTGAGGAAAAGGTTACTCATCATTCGAGGATTCATGGCAAATCAAAATATAATTGCACTAAGTGCGTGCGCGGATTCATAGACTTGCTTTACCTCTGGTTTATTGGCAAGTATTACCAAAGGCCTTTGCATTTTTTCGGTTACGCATCGTTCATTTCAGTATTTTTAGGCATTCTTTCAGGGAGCGTTGCTCTTTATCAGAAATTATTTGATAATTTAGGCTTTAACAGGAATGGCTGGTTCTTCTTAGGCTTCTTTTTCATAATAATGGGGGTTATGCTTTTCAGTTTTGGCATCATTATTGACTTATTAATTAAAATCAACTTCAATTCATCCACTGTTGAGAAGAAGTATTACATCAGAGAGATAATTCAGAAATGAAAAAAATCTTAATGCTTAATTATGAGTTCCCTCCTTTAGGTGGAGGTGCAGGTAATGCTAATTATTATTTGTTGAAAGAATTTTCAAAAATAAAGGATTTACAAATTGATTTAATCACTTGCTCAGCAAATAATAAATTCGAGATTATCAATTTTTCAAAAAATATTAGGATTCATAAATTGGCGATAAAGAAGAAGAATCTTCATTATTGGAGAATGACTGAACTGTTAGCTTGGAGCATTAAGGCTTATAATTATAGCAAGAACTTCAAAGAGTATGATTTAATTCACGCATGGTTTGGCTGGCCTTGCGGAGTAATTGCGTATTTGCTAAAAAAGCCTTACTTTATTGCTTTAAGGGGCAGCGATGTGTCGGGTTATAATCCAAGATTAAAACTTTTGGATGCTTTATTTTTTAAGCATCTTTCAAGAAGGGTTTGGGCTAAAGCTGTTAAAGTAATTGCTAATTCTAAAGGATTAAAAGAGCTAGCGCTAAAAACTTTAAGCAAAGAAATCAGCATAATCCCTAATGGTGTTGACACCAATGAATTTAAGCCTTTAATAAACAAAAAACTAATCTTTCCATTAAAGCTGGTTTCAACTGGCAGGCTGATTGAAAGGAAGGGTTATAATTATTTAATTGAAGCAATAAAGGGTAATGAGAATGTTGAATTGACTTTAATAGGTGAGGGTAATTTAATGAATGAATTAAAAAATCAGGCAAAATCTTGCAATTCCAATGTTAAGTTTTTGGGCAAGAAATCTCATGAAGAGGTTGTGAAGCTTTTGCCCAAATTTGACGTGTTTGTCATGCCTAGCTTGAATGAAGGCATGAGCAATTCAGTATTAGAGGCTATGGCTTGCGGGCTTCCCGTAATCACTACTAATGTTGGAGGGAGCGAGGAGTTAATTAAGGGCAATGGCTTCATTGTTAATAAAGCTGATAAAGAGTCATTAAAAGTGGCTATTAATAATTTTTTAGCTGATTCTTTTTTAATAAAATCCTTAGGCAATATTTCTAGAAAATTGGCGCAAAAGATGAGCTGGAATAAAGTTGCAAAACAGTACCTGAAGGTGTATAACTTATGTGTGGAATAGTTGGATTTAATTGGAAAGATGATCCTTTAATAAAAAAAATGGCAGATTCAATTAAATATAGAGGTCCAGATCAATTTGGTTATTATATTGATAATTCTATTTCTTTAGGTCACAGAAGGTTAAGTATTTTAGATTTATCTGAAAAAGGAAAACAACCTATGAAATACAAAAATTATATTATTGTTTTTAATGGAGAAATATATAATTATTTAGAAATTAAAGAAAAATTAAAAAAAAAAGGACATAAATTTATTTCAGAAACAGATACAGAGATGATTCTTCATGCATATGAAGAATATGGTGTATCTTGTGTTAATTCTTTTAATGGAATGTGGGCTTTTTGTATTTATGATATTATTAAAAAAAAATTATTTATTTCAAGAGATAGATATGGAGTTAAACCTTTATATTATTATTACTTCAAAGATAAATTTATTTTTGCTTCTGAACTAAAAGCTATAACAAAACATCCAATTAAATTTGATATTAATATAAAAGGATTGAATTATTATTTTTATCAAAAATATATAGGACAAGATATAACCATATATAAAAACTGTTTTAAACTAAAAGCTGGGCATAATATCCTTTTTGATTTAAAAACGCATGAATTAAAAATAACAAAATATTATTTTTTAAATAAAGAAATTGAAAAATATAAAAATATTTCTCTTAAAAAAAGATTACAAGATGTTGAAGGAATTTTAAAAGATGCTGTGTATAGTAGGCTTATTTCAGATGTTCCTGTTGGAAGTTTTTTATCAGGAGGAATTGATTCTTCCTTAATATCTGCTATTATTTCAAAAAAACATAAAGATTTTAAGACTTTTTCAATAGGTTTTAAAGAAAAATCTTTTGATGAAGTTCCATTTTCAAAAAAAGTTTCAAAATATATTAAATCAAAACATTATGTTAAATATATTGATATTGATGATAAAATTATAAAACATGTTATTTCAAATATGGATGAACCTTTTGGTGATCCTTCAATAATCCCTTCTTATTTACTTTCAAAAATAACAAAAGAAAAGGTTTCTGTTGCGCTTTCAGGTGATGGAGGAGATGAAATTTTTGGAGGTTATGATTCATATAAAGGTTATTATTTTGCAAAACTTATTCCATCTTTTTCTATAAATATATTAAGATTTATTGCTAAAATTTTGCCATCTGATAATAAAAAATTAAGTTTTTCATTTAAAATTAAAAGGTTTGTAAGAGATTATAATACTAATCCTGTTTTAAGGCACATTAATTGGATGTCAACATTTAATGATAATTCTAGAAAAAAATTATTATTAAATAACTTTAATAAAATAAATTTAACTAATTATTCTCATGATTTAACTGGAATACAATTAAATGATATTGAAAATTATATGTGTGAGGATGGATTAAAAAAAGTGGATTTAGCTTCATCACTTAATGCTTTAGAAGTTAGGAGCCCTTTTTTAGATTATAGGTTAGTTCCTTTAATTTTAAGTCTTCCGGAAAAATATAAAATAACTTTTTTTGAAACAAAACTGTTATTAAAGAAGATTTCAAAAAATTATATTCCAAAAGATATAATTTATAGAAAAAAAAGAGGGTTTAGTGTTCCAATTTCTAAATGGATTGAAAAAAGTAATTTAATTAAAGAGTATTTAACTAATAAAATTTATTATTCTAATACTTTTTTAAATTATGATTATGTTCAAGAATTATATAACAATCATATCAAGCATAAAAATGATAATTCAAGAGAATTATGGTTAATTTTTGTGTTTAATTATTGGTGGAAAAATGGCAGATAATATACGTTTTGATTTTGGAAAAAATTGGAAAGAATATTCTTTAAATTCATTAGATGATGATCGTTTTAAAAAAGCTTTAGATTCTTTAAATATCCTAATTGGAAAAAATAATATTAAAAATAAAAGTTTTTTAGATATAGGTAGTGGTAGTGGAATTTTTTCTTTAGCTGCTAAAAAACTTAATGCAAAAAAAGTTATTGGGTTTGATATTTCTCAAAATAGTGTAGAAATTGCTTATTTTAATAAAAACAAATTTGCTAAAAATGAAGATATAAGTTTTTTTAAACAATCTATAGTTGATAAAAACTATAAAAAATTCGGCAAATTTGATATTGTTTATAGCTGGGGAGTTTTGCATCATACGGGTAATATGTTTCAAGCAATAGATAATTCCATAACTTTAGTAAATCCTAAGGGTTTGTTTGTTATTGCTATTTATAATAAACATTGGAGTTCTCCTATCTGGAGATTAATAAAATGGTTTTATAATGTTTCTCCTAAATTTATTCAAAAATTTATGGTTTTAATATTTTATGGAATAATTGCTTTTGCAAAGTTTGTATTTACAGGTAAGAATCCTTTTAAAAAAAAGAAAAGAGGTATGAATTTTTATTATGATGTTATTGATTGGTTAGGAGGTTATCCTTATCAGTATGCTTCAAAAAATGAAATAACAAATTATATTGAATCTAAGGGGTTTAAATTAATAAAATATGTAAAATCGGAGGTTCCAACAGGCTGTAACGAGTTTGTTTTTAAAATGAAATAAAATGAAAAATTTACACATAATTGATTCTTTGAGTTTTGGCGGAGCCCAAACCGTTGTTAAAGGAATTTTCGTAACCTTGGCGCAAAATATGAATAGGGAGAAAGCTGCAAAAGAATATTTTGGGGTTTACAAAAATGTTTAATTGGAGAAAGTCCGTAATTTATGCATTGCTTTATTTGACTGGGAGTAAGATTCCTGGAATTTTAAAAGAGATTCAAAGGGTTGATAAATTATCTGAAAAAGAAATAAAAAATTATCAAGAAAAAAAGTTAATAAAAATTTTATTGCATGCTTATACTAATGTTCCTTATTATCATAAAATGTTATCTGAATCTAAAGTTGTTATAAATGGTAAAGTTAATCTAGCTAATTTTCATAAAATTCCTATCTTAACCAAAGACATTATTAGGAAAGAAGGCAATAATATGTATTCTAAGGATTATTTAAAAAGAAAACCTCACCCAAATACTTCGGGTGGTAGCACTGGTGAACCTTTGCAACTTATTCAAGATAAAGAATATGATGATATAAATTATTTAGCAAATAAAATATACTTTCAACTCGTTAATGGAAAAGATATAGGTGAGTTGGAGATGAATTTATGGGGTTCAATGAGAGATATCCAAAGGAATTATTTCGGATTTAAAGAAAGACTTACTAATTTTTTATATAATAGGATAATTCTTAACACTTTTAAAATGAATGAAAATGATATGAAACATTTTGTAAATAATATAAATAATAAAAAACCTGTATCTATGTGGGTATTTTCAGAATCCCTTGAAACTTTTTGCAAATTCATAAAAAAAAACAATATTAAAATTACTCATTCTCCTAAGTTTATTCTTTCAACAGCAGGAACTCTTTATCCTGAAGTAAAAAAACTTGCAGAAGAAATATTTAAATGCCCTATTTTAAATCAGTATGGTTCAAGGGAAGTTGGAGCCATGGCTGTTGAATGCAAATATAATAAGGGCCTTCATGGATTTCCTTGGTCTCATTATATTGAAGTAATTAATAATGAAATTGTAGTTACATTATTGACTAATTATTCAATGCCTTTAATAAGATACAAGATAGGTGATTATGGTTCGCTTGTAAAAAATAAATCTTGCGAGTGCGGAAGAAATTCATTAACTTTTAAAAAAGTTGATGGAAAAACGATAAGTTTTTTTAAAAAGAAAAATGGGGAATTATTAAGCGCACAATATTTCATAAGACTTTTCTTTTTTTGGGATTGGATAAAACAGTTTAAATTAATCCAAAAAGATTATAATTTAATAGAATTTAGAGTAGTTTTAAATAAAGAAGCTAATAAATCTAATATGAAATATTTTGAAGAAGAAACCAAAAAAGTTATGGGTAATAAATGCAAAGTTAAATGGAACTTTGTTAAAAAAATAGAACCCACCAATAGCGGAAAATATATTTATACAAGGAGTGAAATAAAATGAAAAATTTACAAGAATATGGTAATATAGAATCTTCTTTGGATTATTTTTTAAAATTTAATATTCCAAAAAAGGCGAAAATATTAGATATTGGATGTAGTTATGGAACTTTAATTAATAACTTATATAAATTAGGTTATAAAAATGTTTATGGAATTGATATTAATAAAGAGGTTATAATTCAAGGTAAAAAAAAGTATAAATTTATTAAAAATAGATTAAAAATTTATAATGGAATAAATATTCCTTTTCAAAATGAAATTTTTGATGTTATTTTAATGTTTGATGTTATTGAGCATATACCACAAGTTGAAATTTTTTTAAAAGAACAAGTTTTTAGAATTTTAAAAAAAAATAGAATTTTTATTTTTCAAACACCTAATAAACATATAAATATTCCTTGGGAGATAATTCAGCATAAATCATTTACTAAATATAAAAAATATCATTGTTCGTTGCAAACTTATTTAAATTTAAAAAAAATATTAATACAATCAGGATTTAAAGATATTAAATTAGAAAAATATAATATAAAAACTGAGCATAATATTAATAAAATTAAAGTTAAATTAGGTGTTTTTGGAATATTTTTATTAAACATTATTTCAATTATGCCTTTAGTATTCCAAAGTAACTTTTTTGGGAGCGGAAGAAAATGAAAAAAAGTAACATGATTTTAGGTATAATAATTCCCAGAATAATAAAAAATATTTACTTAATGATTAAATTTAAGTGTTTTGTTCATCCATTTTCATCAATTCAAGGTATAAGAAATTTAAAAATTGGAAAAGGCACTCAAATAAATAAGTGTTCAATTATTGCTCAAGGAAAAATAATTATTGGGGAAAATTGTATAATTGACCAGGATGTAATTCTTAATTCTAAAACTGGTTTTATAAAAATAGGGAATAATACTTCAATAAATCCGCAATCAATAATTCATGGAAATGGAGGAGTTACTATTGGAAATCATACTGCAATTGCACCAGGTGTAAAAATATTAAAAAATCATTTAATTCCAAATTTAAATAACTCTTATTCAATAATTTCAGAAAAATCAACAATAATTGGAGATTATGTTTGGATTTGCGCAAATGTAGTAATAATTGATGGAGTTTCAATAGGTAATAATGTAATTATTGGTGCAAATTCATTTGTAAATAAAGATATTAAAAAAAATTCCGTTGTTGCAGGATGCCCAACAAGATTATTATATGTGAGGACTAAATGAAAAAATCTACAAATTTTTTAATAAAATTAATAATAAGTATTTTTATTTTGGTTTTTATTATTAATAAACTTGATTTTAATCAAATTTTTGAAATAAAGATAAATTGGTTTTTTTTTTTAATTTGTATGATTCTTGGCTCTTTAAATATATTTATTTGTACTTTTCGTTGGTGGTATTTAAATAACAAAATTTATGATATAAAAACTCCTTTTTTTATGTTGTTCAAACTTTACTTAATTGGAGTATTTTTTAATTTGTTTTTGCCTTCCAGTATAGGGGGAGATACAATTAAGAGCTATAATATTTATAAATATTCAAATAAAAAATTAAGTGCTATTCATGCAATATTTTTTGATAGATTATTAGGTTTAATAATATTATCTATTTTTGCTATAGTGGGTTTAACATATATTCTATTTTTCTCTAATTTAATTATAAACTCAATAGAAATTTTATTAACTTTTTCTATTATAATTCTTGGGTTTACTTTATTTTTGCCTTTTATTGGAGATTTTCCAATTTTTTCAAAATTATTGTTTTTTAAAAAATTAAAAGAATTTTTTTTGTATTCAGAGATTATAATTAAAAATAAAAAAAAATTACTTGTTCCAATTTTAATGACTTTTTTATTTCAATTTTCTTGTATTATTGTTTCTTTTATAATGTCAAAAGCTGTTGGAATGAATGTTAATTTCATTTTTTTTATGGCATTTATACCTATTTCAACAATAATTATCTTAATTCCAATTACCTTTGCAGGAATGGGTCTAAGAGAAGTTTCATTTGTATTTTTGTTTTCTTTAATTGGAGTAAAAGCAGAAGAAATAATTTTAGTTCCACTTTTAGTTTTTTCAATTAATGTTATTTTAGGGCTATTAGGTGGAGTTTTTTATATTAAAGAAGATTTTAAAAATATCCCTAAAAATAATTAATGCTTATTTTTTCACATATAAACTTAAATATTTTCTTGTTGCCTCATATTCAAATACAAAAAAGAGCAATTAGTTTATCAATTACACGTTTATTTTATAATCTATTAAATTTAAACTAATATATTTATATTAAGTTATTCTAAATTGGATTGAAATCCAAAGAATTTTGAATTGAACTATTTTTCAATTTTTACTGTCCTTATGCAATTATTTGTGTTATTATTTATGCAAACTTCAAAAAGAGGTTCTTTTTTATAATATTCTAAAATAGGTGTTTCTCCAGATACTCTTGCATAAAGATTCCTCTTTCCAGTATTATAATTAATTAAAGCATTGGTAAAAATTTTTTCTCCTCCTTTAGTTAATATTAAATATTCAATATTATAACTTTCATTAAAAGGGTTATTTACTCCTCTCCAATAACTTTTTCCAATAAAAAATTCACTAAAACCTTCTCTATCAACCCAAATAGTTATATTTTCGCTATTTGGTAAAGAATTCATATTTTGTGCAAGTTCATAACCTCCAATTCCCCAAGCTTCAGTAATTATATAATTTTGAATATTTAAAAAATTAGTATAATGAAAAAAATAAGGTGTATAAAAAAATAA
Source organism: Candidatus Nanoarchaeia archaeon (assembly GCA_041653395.1). GTDB lineage: Archaea > Nanobdellota > Nanobdellia > Tiddalikarchaeales > Tiddalikarchaeaceae > JAQTTT01. The sequence goes on along the minus strand of JBAZFK010000008.1, from coordinate 4,310 downwards.
ACTTATTATAGAAAAAGTTAAGATAAAAACTATAATTTTTTTGCTTTTATATATAGAAAAGACAAAAAATGAAACTAAAATAGCGAATAAAGGATATAACATTACTTGATATCTTATTAAAACAACAAATCCTCCCAAAGAAGATCCAAATATAAACAAAAATATAAATATAAAACAACTTAAAATTAATAATTTATTGTTTTTAATAAGTTCATTCTTTTTTAAAAATATAATAAAAAAGAAAAATACTACTAAAATTAGGGGTAAGGTTAAAGAAAAAAACATACAATAAAAAGAAGATATAATATTATCAATTATATTAGTTATTTTTATTTCATGATTTAAAAAATATTGATTAAAATCAAAAAATAAATTATTAAAAATTACATTTATTATTAAAGTTATAAATATTAAGAATAAAATTAAACTAAATAAAAATATTCCCATTAATCCAATGTTAAGTTTATTTCTAAAATAATTAGTAATTTTTCCTTTAAACACAATTAATTCAAAAAATACTAAAAAAATAAAAATTAAAATATACTTAATTCCAGGAGTAAGAATTCCTGCTTCCACAGTGCCTCTTAGTATTAATTTAGGATTAACCCAAGTTGCAGGAAATAATAAAGTGTATACTACAACAGAAATAAGATATAATAATCCTAAATCTAAACATCTGTTATAAAATTTATTAATAGATATTTTCTTAACTAAATATTCTAAATAAATAATTAAGAAAAACATAACATAAAAAATTGAAATAAAATATTTAGAAATCAAACCTAATCCAAAAAATATTCCAGAATAATAAATATATTTTTTATTATTCAATTTTAAATATAAAAAGAAATTTATAAAAGATAAAAAACTAACACTCCAAAGAGTTGCATCAGGATTTACAATTTGACTAATTCCAATTAAAATAGGATTTAGTGCAATTAATCCTGTAATCAATAAAGAATAATTTTTTCCAGATAATTTTTTAACAAAATGATAAATAAAAAAAAGCATTATAAAATTAAATAATAAAATAGGTAATCTCCACCAAAATAAATAATATTCATATTCTAAAGGTTTTGATTTATAATAATCATGATCCAAAAAGAAATTTACAACACCCGAAAGAAGTGAAGGCAATACTCCGGGTTTATCATTAATATAAGTCTTTTCCCACTCTCCAGAACTTAATGCATCATATAATTGAGGAACTCTAATATTTACCCATTTAGGTTCATCTACACTCATAAATTGTCCTAAATGATGCATTCCAAAAAATAAAAAACAAAAAGCAACCAATAAAAGAATAATTACATTTTTCCATTCTTCTTTGTAGCACCATTTGGTTAATGTATATGGGATTCTTGCAATCCAGATGATTGGGATGATTAGTGCTTTGATTATTGCTAGTAAGTATTTGTGTTTTGTCCAAGCAGATTTTATTCCATAACTTATGTTGAATTTGGTGAAGAATGGGAACTTTTTGTCAAAATCTTTCGCTCTTTTAATTTCAGCACTTTCTTCTGCCAACTGCTCATCCTCAACGCCCTTTTCTAAAGTTTCCCTATTAAAATAAAAAGTGAAAAAACCGCAAATAATAGCTAAAATAATTAATATTGTTTGATAACTGTTGATTAAGCCAGCAAAATAACTAAAAAATGCAACAAAACTAATAATAAAATAGTTATAAAACGGCACAGAATCAACCATTTTATCAAAAGATAAACCATAACTATCATTATACAAATCATTAATCTCCAAAAAAGACAAAGACCTATTCCAAACTCCAATATTATTAATGTTTCCTCTAAAAGATGAATTAAATCTTGATTCCCAACCAATCCAAGTGCTTGTCACATTCCAATTGTCAACATAATCCGAAATAACTCTTGAATTATCCAATACTCCATTTATATAGCAATATTGGGCAGAATCATTTTTTCCTAAATATAAAAAAACATAAACAACATGAACCCATTCTTCAGTAGGAATTTTAGTTAAACCATTTAAAGTTTCATCATCTTCTTTGCACTCCAGTTTTCTTGCATTTGAAATACCAAATGAAGTTACATCCCCTCTTCTTCCTCCTATTATTTGGCATGGAGTAGACCAATTAGAATTTAGATAAATCCATGCAGAAAAAGAATGATTTTGGGCAGAATTAAGTCCAATATCACCCAAATTAACATAGTCATTCACTCCATCAAAAGTTAAATCATTATTGGTTAAATTAAAATTAGTTAAAACCCCATGATTCTCATTCCCCGAATAATCAGTGAGTTGTGTGTCATTAGTGCTATTAAAATCATAATAAGCAAGCATGCCTTCAGTGCTAACATAACTAATGGAGGAATCAGTTAAAAAGCTAAAATCTAATCCTCCTATAACTATTAAGAATAAGAGTATTAAGAAAGAGTATTTAACAGTTGGCTCAAAAATGTTCTTCCACTTATTCTTATCTTTTTTGATTAAAAAAGATTTTATGTTTTTCTTATGCACTAAAAACTTCTTTTTAACTGCGAGTTTGCACTTATTCAGCCAATTAAAAAGAAAAGAAGGCTTTTTATGCGCCTTTTTTTTGCGCGAATCAGTAGTTAAGTCATGTTTATTCAAAAACTTATTAATGCCAGCCAAACTTTTCTTGCATTCATTATAAATTAAATAGACTGTATTCTTGTTTAACAAGGCAAATACTGCTGCGCAAGCCCCGTTAATCAGCCAAAAAGTGCTGCTGAAAAAATTGCTAGGAAAGACTAAGCCAATAATCCAAAATATTAAAAACAATAGCCCTAAAAAGAAAAACATTGTTTTTTCTTTCAGGCTTATTTTGCAAAAAAAAGCGCTCAATAATAAAGCGGCATTAATAATGATTATGCACTGCTGAAATAAGGAGGAAGAGTTAATGTTAATGATTCTGAAAAAATCCAAAAAAAAGAAAACGAACTGCGCAACCCATAATTGCTTAACACTAGCCAGTAAAACATCCTTAGCCATTAGTTAATAGTTTATAGTTACTTTTTTAAAAAATGTGCCATTTTTGATTAAAACCGGAATTTGGAAAATATTTATAAAGTATTATTAACTAATTTTTAATTAATAATTATTTAAAGAAAAATTATGAAACTCAATAATGGTTTTAAAAGTGTATTATTAAGCGGTTTTCTTATCACGGTTTTGTTATTAGGAAGCGACAGCGCATTCGCAGTAGCAATGCATATTAATGATGTTGTAGTTAATGGCCGAGAATTAAGCTTCTCTGTTGATATTGATATAAACGAAAATGAAAGATTGCCTATTGAGCTTGTTGCTGTTTTGATAACTAATTCAACAGGAACCTTTGAGGATAATACTAGCTGGGAAGGCATCTGCATTTTTACTGTTGATGGAACCATGCTTGACAATGAAACTATTGATATAACGGATTTGTGCTCAAATTTTAATGTAACTCCTGTCACTACTCAAATGAATTATTCAAACAGTTCAGGGTATGGTTACGGTTACTATTATGGCTATGGTTATGTTAATGCTTCTTATGATTACGGTTACGGTTACGTTTCAGGCTATGATTATGGCACTGCTTTAGGTCCGGAGTTTAAATACAATGTTACTTGGATGGCTCCTAATGAAAATGCTGATTACAAAATCATGGTTGCTACTCTCACTAATGATGATTCTAAAATGCTTTCAACTGTGGATGCTGAAACCTTTTCAGTCTCTAAAACTACTGAAGATGAAGAGGAGACAGTTTATCGTTATGCTCCTAGGGCTCATTCAAACCCAGCCTCTAATGTTACTGTAATCATTGACCAAATATTAGGTGATTTAAAGGACTTTATTGGCTCAGATGTCACTAATTATACTCTTGTATCTAATGTTAATCTTACTCAGACATTAAGCGTGATGGGTGAAAACATTACTCAAACTTTTGCTTCGTTCGGTGAAGAGGTTGTTTCAGCAATAACTAATGCTTTAGGAACTGATGAATTAGTTGATGTTAGCATTACTACAAATGTTAAAGTTGTTCAGGTCACTATGAGTGATGGAACTGTTGCTAATTACACAATGATTGAAAGAACATTCAATAATTTGGGAAATATTACAGTTATTGAAGTTATTCCTAAGAGTATTGCTTCAAGCGCTGCCATGATTTCTGGAGATTTCACTATTTTGCTTGATGACCCAGTGCTAGAGTTCAATATTGTTCCTAATGGCAAATTGTCTTATTTAATAAATGGCGAAGTTGATACAGGGAGCATAGAGACTCTTGCATCGCAAGCAATCCCTGAAGATGTATCAATTGCTATTACTAGCAA
>JBAZFK010000007.1:0-54164 GCA_041653395.1 Candidatus Nanoarchaeia archaeon | reverse complement strand
AGGTAACGCTGGGCAGCTACGTCATAAGGGATAAAATCTGAAAGCATCTAAGATTGAAGCCCCCCGCGAAACGAGACACAGTTTGAGACCACCCGTATACGACGGGTTCGATAGAAACGGGGTGTAAGTACCGAGGCAACGAGGTATTCAGCCTGCGTTTACTAATAGGTCAAATCCTTCAATGTTTTTCAAACTTAGTGTCTAGAACATTTGCTCCAAATATAATTGAATTTCCACTCCTTTAAGATAGACGCTATTTCTGCTTTTTTTACTATTTTTTTTATAATAATATTTAAAAAGACAGTTTTTGATTTAATTCAATATGAACCTTGAAAAGATATTAATCCCTGACAATAATAATGCATTACTAAAATCAGTTAAATCAGGCTTGAAAAAACTGAAAAGAAATAAAGAAACTGAAACTTTTGCTAATGAATTGTATAATAATTATTTCTCAAACAAACATATTAATATCAATGAGAAAGAACTATGCTTTGACTCCTTCTTTATTGACTTAGTTAAAGTAAATAAATACATGAGGGATTACTCAGAGTTTGTAAAAAAATTATTTGATGAATATGACTCCTTAAAAAATGAGTATATTACTGAAAACAAACTATGTTTATATGATAATGGATTAATTAATCTACCCGACTCAATAAAAAACCTAAAACAACTAACAGAATTAGAGTTGGGATATAATAACTTAACCTGTTTACCAAAATCAATAGGGCAACTAACAAAACTAACAAAATTATACTTAGGATATACTAACTTAACCTGTTTACCAAAATCAATAAGGCAACTAACAAGACTAACAGAATTAAACTTAAAAAGTAACAAATTAATCACTTTACCTGACTTAATAGGAAACTTAAACAACCTAATAACTTTAGATGTAAGCTTTAATGAATTAACTACTCTACCTGACTCAATAGAAAACCTAAAACAACTAACAGGATTATATCTAGAGGGTAACAGATTAATCACTTTACCAGGCTCAATAGAAAACCTAAAACAACTAACAGGATTAAACTTAGGAAGTAACAAATTAATCACTTTACCTGACTTAATAGAAAACCTAAAACAACTAACAGAATTAAATTTAGACGAAAACGAATTAACCCATTTACCAGACTCAATAGGAAACCTAAACCAACTAACAAGATTAGAATTATTAAATAACAAATTAACCACCTTACCTGAATCAATAGGAAACCTAAATAATTTAATAGAATTAAACTTAGGAAGTAACATATTAACCACATTACCCGAAACAATAGGGCAACTAAAAAATCTAACAAAATTAGATTTGGGATATAACCCATTAATCACTTTACCCGAAACAATAGGAAACCTAAATAATTTAATAGAATTAGACTTAAGAAGTAATAAATTAACCCATTTACCAGAAACAATAGGAAATCTAAATAATTTAATAGAATTAGACTTAAGAAGTAATAAATTAACCCATTTACCAGAAACAATAGGGCAACTAAAAAATCTAACAAAATTAGATTTGGGATATAACCCATTAATCACTCTACCAGAAACAATAGGAAACCTAAAACAACTAACAGAATTAAACTTAAGAAGTAACAAATTAATCACTTTACCCGAAACAATAGGAAATTTAAACCAATTAACATACTTAAACTTATACGATAACGAATTAACCACATTACCCGAAACAATTAGGTCTAACGAGTTTTTTCTTGGCAAGTTAAACAATGCATTCTGCTTTAAAAATGTATACAATAATGCAGAAGAATGCTATGCAGAAATGGATAAAACTGAGATTAAAAAAATATGGGGCTCAATGCAAAATGACATCTCCAATGAAGAACTAACAAATAAACAAAAGCAAATCTTAGAAAACAACAAAGACTATGCAAGAGAAACAATACCCTTAAAAGTATTAATACACCTCTTAGAAGAACATGCAGAGAACAAAAGACTGCCTGCAATATATGAAATAATAAAATACGGATTAACAACAGAGCATAAATTTACAGTAATGTAACAAAAATTTCCAATATATTAACTAGAGCAGTTCATGCTTATTAATTTTTTTATACTCTAGTTCATATTATATTTTAAGCCTAGACTTCTCTATGTTATTTAGGAGGGGGAGTTAGCATGAACAAGGTTAGTGTTAAAGAGTATTTTTCCTTGAAAAAAGAGTATGGTTCTTTGAAAAAGAGGTATTATTCCATGAAAGCTAAGGTTATTGCTAATATTTCTAAAGAGTATTGCATTATCCCTGAAGATGTTTTGATAAACTTAAGGAAGGATTATGAGGCTAAATTCCTTGAATTGCTTAAGTATAATGAGGAGAGTGTTGCGAAAGAGCTTGTTAGGGACAAGTTTGATTTGATAGCCCAAGAGTATTATGTTAATATTTCAAAAGAGTATACTGCTCATTCAGCTAAAGAAGTTGAGGATTTGGAGAAGGTTTTAAGCTTTTATGAGGCAAGCTTTGATAATTCAGCAGTTAAGGAAGGCTTGCTTAAATTAGTTGGCAAAACTCCTTCAAGTAAAATAATCACTGGCATACAAATATTGACTGCTGCTTTATGCTTCTTTGATTCTGGCAATATTCCAAAAAATCTTTTGGAAATATTGTTAATGCAGTATTCAAAATACCAGGTGGATAAGCATTTGTATAAAAAGAAAACAGAAGATGTTGCTGTTGACAAGAAAATGCTGGCTTTAAGGGAAGGCATTGACTACTTGGACAAATATTTTGAAAGGAAAGGGATAAAAATATTGGATTAAAGCTTTTTTAGCAGTTTCTTAGCCCTACTGTTGATTGAAGGTGTGTTAAATTTCATAGCTTCCATTATTACTTTCTTGGCTAAGTGTTTAAGCGATTCGTCTTTAGTTGAGAAGTCATAGATTGCCTGCATGCAAAAGACTTTTACTATATTGCTTTCATCTGTTTTTATCCACTCCTGCAATTTGGTAAGTATTGTTTCCCTTTCATGGTGAGTTAAGTCTAATATTGGATAAATCTGCGCCAAGTGCCATCTGACTTCTTTTTGGTTAATTGTGCAGTATTTTATGAACTCTTTTTTGTAAGGCTTAATAGTTTCAGGTTTTAGCTCGCTGATTTTTTGAACCGCATCAGCTGCGCGCATCCTCACTCCTTTGTCTTCATTGTTAATTGCGACTATTAATTCTTCGATTATTGCAGGGTTATTTATTGCTTTCTTTGCTAATTCGTCGCTTTTGCCTGTTGTCCTTAAATCACCTAGTTTTAGCTCAGAGATTAAATTCATAAAGTATCAATTAGCTCTTGATTGTTTAAATAAATAATTATTTAAAAGTTTATAACTATTAATATTTTTAATGAATGCTAACTATTTTTTGATTTTATTAATTCTTTTCAGCGGCTGCAGCCAAAAGCAAGAGTATTCTATAATTGATAGATTGAGTGTTATTCCTGCTAGTGTTATTAAGATGAATTCAAGTATTGATAGTTATCCTCCTATTCTTTATTCTGATGACTATTATGCTCCTGTTGCTTTAGATTTTCCTGTTAATACTGCTGGCGCTGAAGACGGCCCTTTTATTTCCCAAGGTTCGGATGATTTATATTTCTTTTTCACTCCAGATGTTAGGGTTCCTGTAAATGAGCAGTTGTTTGACAATGTCACTGGCTTATATGTTTCTCATAAGGTTGGAAATAATTGGACTATGCCGAAAAGAATCTGGCTTAATAGTCCTGGCAAGGTTAGCTTAGATGGCTGCTATTTTGTAGCAAATGACACTTTATGGTTTTGCAGCGCAAGGGAAGAATTTACTGGACTGGAGTGGTTCACTGCCAAGTATGCTGGCAATGACACTTGGACTGATTGGAAGATTGCTGGATTCCCTGATAGTTACGAGGTTGGGGAGTTGCATATCAGCGCTGATGGCAAAACTATGTATTTTCATTCAGCTAAATCTGGGGGAAAAGGAGGGTATGATCTTTGGAGGACTGAGTTAATTAATGGCTCATGGGCTGAGCCTATTAATGTTGAAGAGTTAAACACTGAATTCACTGAAGGCTGGCCTTATTTATCTGAAGATGGTTTAGAGCTATGGTTTCTTAGGGTTTATCTTGGTACTCCTGCTATAATGAGAAGTGTTTGGAATGGCACTGGTTGGAGTGAGCCTGAGTTAATAGTCAGCCAGTTTGCCGGAGAGCCAGCTTTTGACAAGGAAGGAAATCTGTATTTTATTCATCATTATTACAATAATAATGTAATGATTGAAGCTGACATCTATGTGGCTTACAAGAAGTAAGGATTATTCAGTGTCAAAGATTACTTCATAGTTTAAATAATGTGTTCCGTCAACTGGGGAGCCTGTTTTCCAGTAGCATGTGCCATCAGCAATTACCTCTTGGCATGACCAGTCAGCTCCGCTAGTTCCTCCAGTAATTACTGCCCTTACCCATGCTTTGTAATTTCCTGCTGGTAAAGTAGCTGAATAGTTTACTGATTCTTGGCCTAAGCTAGTGCTGTCTTCCCATGAATAGCCATCAATTCCTATTTGCCAAGCTCCTTCAGGCTTGGCAAGGGTTAATTTAACTGCAGTCTCTTCAGCTAAAGTGATTGAGTAGTATTGGTATGTTCCTGCAAAGGTGAATGTATCGCTTATTTCATCACATATGGATACTTGGTAAGCAGTGGCTGCTGAATCATGAAGCACTGTTTTGTCTATTGTTTTTGCGCTAAGGCTTAGGCAGCTTTGGGTTGCTGGAGTCATTGTTGCTGTTCCCTGCTCTACTGTATTAGAGGGCTCTAGTTCTGAAGTGCTGATTGTTAGTCTGAAACCTAGTTTTGCAGTGCCTGCTTCATCTCCTTGTATCCACCATTTAGTTTCATCATTGCTGAATTCGAAATAGCAGGGATCAGTTTCATCAGCGCTTTGAGTGCAGGTGCTTCCTAAAGAATTAGTTACCCTTACATAAACAATATAGGTTCCTGCTTCTAAGTCTGCATGGTATTTTACAGGTTCGCCGTTTGTTTGATCCTCAAAGCTTTCATCTATTATTCCTAATTGCCAGGCTCCAGTTTGGGCGCCGTCAACCATTAAATAAATCTTTGCAGGTTCTGCTAATGTAAAAGTGTAATATTTATAGTTTAATCCATTCATTACATCATTGTTAATTGAGCAAATGCTAACTTGTTTTGCATTAGCTTCAGTGTCTTGCTCAAGAGTTGTTAAAGATAGTTCATTGACTGGCAAAGAAGAGCATATAATATCTTCATAAGTAATAGTTTCGTTTATTATTTCAGGCTCTGATTCTTCAGTCAAATTAGTTGAATTGTTTATAACAGTTGCATTATTTGAAGAATTGTTGGTTACTAGTGAGGTTATTGAATTATTATTTGTTTGAGTGCCAGCAGGTTCAGTTACATTTGTGCTGTTTTGCTCTTGGGTTTGAAGATTTGAAGGCTCATTTCCTCCTGTGTTAATGTTTATAGTGCATCCTGAGACTGCAACTAAAACTATCATAAAACTAATGAACAAGTTTGAGTTTTTCATAAATTATAAATTATTTTGTGGGGATTTATAAATTATTCTTATTGGTTAAGTTTATAAGATTGCATTGATGAGTTATTGGTTTATGAAATTTGTTGATATTTTGAAAAAATTAGGAATACTTAGGTATGGAAGCACTAAGGCAACTTATAAGAATGCCAAAGAAAGGCCTATTGAGCTTCAGGAAAATGGAGTTTTTAATGCAAAAACTGATTTGATTAATGCTAAAAAGAAAAAATGAGCGCTTTCAAAAGATTTATTAAAACATTTAATCCTATATATTCTTTAGGAAAGCTAATAGTAAATTAGTGGCTTAAAGAAGCTGATTCACGCCTAATTGGGTGAGGAACTTCTGCCCACTGAAATTATGCTTTGCATTAACTCTTAAGGAGTTTTTGCTTAGAAAACAATTAGCAGAAAAGTCCAGCGCTTTTGAGTAATATGATGGCTTTGCTTGATGTTTCAGCTGCGCTGTTGGAATGAATTGTTTTGGCATTTGAGGTGCAAGCACTTTTTGTGCGCTTAGTCAAATATCAGCTTTAACCAACCATTATTAGTCTAATGGGGTTTAAGACAGAAGGCAGGGTATCTTTTTGCCATTATAGCTTTCCAATTATTTTTTATTTATTACTGCATAAGAGTAACATTTATAAAAAGAATTATTTCAAATAATTAATATGACAAATAATATTAATTACAAACCTTCTTTTTCGGATAAATTATATTACAAGCTATCAGGAAAGGGTGCAAAAATAATCTATGCCTTAGGTATTTTATCAGGAATTGTAACATCTTTTTATGACCCAATTATTGGAATAGGTTTAACTGCTGCAAATATAAGTCTTTTAGGTAAAAACGAGTTTAGAAAAAAAGGCGAATCATTAGAAGATTTTATTTCAAGGACAAAGTAATAAATTTTAGTTCTTTTTGTCTTTTTTTAAGATTACTGTTCTTCCAATCTTTTGGACAACTATTCCTGGCAAGTTCTCAGTGATGAACTCTTTTTTTAAGAACTTAACTTTAATCATGTTATGGTCTTTTAATGCTTTTATTAAGTGCTCCTTATTCACTCCTTCTTTTCCTATTTGAACTATTGCTAAATCAGTGTATTGCATAGTTAAACCTCTTGATAGTGTTGCATCCCTTGCATGTCACATATCGCGTCTTGTTCTTTAATCTTACTGTGCAGTTCTTTCCAGGAATTAAATACTCTTTACACCCTTTGCATATCCAGCGCTTGTGCTCTTTAGGAATGGGCAGGCCTATCTTTTCGCTGATTTTCTTGGCTAAATAAGTGTATCTTTTCGCGTTTTTCGGGTAGGTCTTGCACATTTTCATGAGTATTTCAATCCTTTCCAGCCCAATTTGCTCGTAGTCTTTCATTGATTACCTTTAGAAGTCTTAATTATTTAAATATAATGAAAAAAAAATAAATGTTAAATGTTTTAGTTATTCGTTGTCAAAGTTGCTTTCAAAATCTTCGTCTTCCTGCTCTTCTTCCATGAATTCTTCATCATCTTGAGCGTCATCTTCAAAGATTTCTTCCCCTTCCCTGTCCTGCTCATCATGCTCTGCATCGCTGGTTTCTTCATTGTCAAAATCTTCTTCAAGCTCATCAAAGTCTGGTTTTTTTGGTTTTATGGATTTCAGCAAGTTTTCTTCGCTTTCTGAATAGATGCCTTTAATAGTTATTGCTTCAGCTTTTTGAACATTGGCTTTTGCAGGCTTTGCTTTCTTGACTAGTTTCTTTGCAGGCTTAGCTTTCTTAGCAATTTTTGCTTTTGGAGGCTTTGCTTTCTTGACTAGTTTCTTTGCAGGCTTTGCTTTCTTAGCAATTTTAGCCTTTAGGGGCTTTGTTTTTTTTTGTTTAATATTTTTTGAGACCATTTTTTAATATTCCTCCTAGGAGTTTTTACAATAAAAAATTATGCGTTTTGAACTTATAAACTTCTTGGGTGTATAAAATCCTTATTAATCAGTTAATTTTTTAAATCTCTCAATTTCTAATAATATTAATCGCATCGGTGGTATAGAGGTAGTATCTTAGCCTTCCAAGCTGAGGACCCGAGTTCGAATCTCGGCCGATGCAAACCCCTTATTTTTTTCAAAAATTTTTTAAATAAATAAAATTAGATTGACTAGCATGAATAAAAAAGAATTACTAAAAGAAACCATTCAAACTTATGAAGGCTATGCTAATGCTTATGATAATAAATGGGGAAATTACACTGGACTTGAATTAATTGCTGATAATTTTATATCTTATTTAAAGGGAAAAAAAGTAATTGATATAGGATGTGGTCCTGGAAGGGATAGTAAATATCTATCTAATAAAGGATTTGAATTAACAGGTATTGATTTGACTAATAATTTTTTAAAAATTGCCAAAAACAAAGTTCCTGCTGCTAATTTTTATAGAATGGACATGAGACAGTTAAGTTTTAGGAATGAATCTTTTGATGGAATATGGTGCAATGGTGCTTTTTTGCATATTCCTAAAGATGAAAACAGATTAACTATGCAAGAATTTTACAGAATTTTAAATTCGCAAGGAGTTATGTATTTAAGTGTTAAAATTGGCAATGGTGAAAAAATAGTTGAAAAAGATTATTGGAAAGGCAGAAAATTATTTGTTTATTATTCAGAAAATGAAATAATGGATTTATTAAAAAATACTGGTTTTGAAATAATTAAAACTCTTATTAGGCATCAGAATGAAGATTGGATTAATATATTTGCAAGAAAATAATGTTGTTTAAATAATTCTCAAAACACTTAAAAAGAATGAGTTCTTTATTGAACTTATGAAGATTAGGGATAGGATAAAAATAGTTCTTGATTCTAAAAAAAAAATTAGCAATCCTCTGTTTATTATTGGATTTCAGGGTGTTGGCATGGTTGGAACCTTAGCGTCTCAGCATTTGGCTGACAGCTTGAATTGCGAGTTAATCGGGCATATTGAGTCTGAATATTTGCCTCCCATTGCTATCCTTAATGAAAGCACTTTAAGCTATCCTATCAGGATTTATTACCAGAAAAAAAATAATATTGTTATAATCAGCAGCGAGGTTCCTGTTTCTAGCGAGTTCGCTTTTGAGATGGGCCATGACATTATTGATTTGATGAATAAGTTCAAGTCAAAAGAAATCATTGTTCTAGAAGGATTAGTCACAAAGGATGAGCAGCCTAATCATTCCAAAATTTTCGGAGTGCCGACTAATGAGAAGATTAAGAAATATTTGAATGACAACAAGGTTGAGGTTATTGGGAATGGCGCAATATTAGGGGTTGCTGGCAGTGTATTATTGTCAAGCATACAGAACGGCTTTAAAGGCTATGCTTTAATGGCCGAAAGCCATATGAATTTGCCTGATGCTTCAGCTGCAAGCGTTATTTTGAAAAAATTGTCTGATATTTTAAAAATTGACATTAACACTAAAGAATTAGACAAGAAAGGTTTGGATGTTGACAAGAAAGTTAAGGATATTATGTCAAGCTTGTCAAGATTTAAAAAAGAAGAGAATGACAATTCTAAAATCCTTTACGGATGAAATGATATGCTTATTATTTTAGATTTGGATGGGACTATTATTGACAGTGAGAAATGCCACTTTAACAGCTTTGTAAAATCTTTGGAAAGAAATGGTTTCAAGGTTACAAAAGAGATTAAGGACGAGATTAAGAATGTTTTCGGAATGTCAGCTAAAGAGATTATCAGAATCATTATTCCTAAAATCACTGAAGAAAAATTGGAGCTGGTTGCTGATGGAGTTAAAAATATTGCTGTCAATGAAGAGATTGGCAGAGTGAAATTGATTAATGGTGCTTTAGAGTTCATTAAAAAATACAATAAGAATAATGATTTGGCAATCATCACTAATTCAAGCCAAAAATTCACCAAAGCTATTTTGAAAGCTCTTGGTTTGGATGAATATTTTAAGTTAGTTGTTACCCCTTCGCTTAATATTAAGCCTAAGCCTTCAGGTGAAATGATTGAATTCGCTGCCAAAAAATTAGGATACCCTAATAAGGATTGCATTTTAATAGGCGATTCAATTTATGATTTTATAAGCGCAAAGAATGCCAACATTAGGTTCATTGCAGTCTTGTCAAAAAGCGATTACAAGAAAGAGCTAAAAAAAAAGGCTGAGTGCTTTTTTGACTTGTCACAAGTTAAGATTTGAAATTATTCTTTTTCAATGCTCACTAAGTAATAATAGATTTTTGCAGTTTTCCATGCATCCTTCTTTAATCCTGCTTTTTGGCTTAATTCTTGCAGGAATGCTTTTTTGTCCTTTATTTGCTCCCATACTTGCGGCAAAAATGTTGCACTTAATCCTTTGCTTTCAAGTATTATTCCGTAATCTTTTTTTATTTTGCGCAGCAGCTCAGAGGGTGTTTTAAACAGTATTGGAGTGGCTTGGCTTAATACTGACACTTCTATTTTTACCTTGCTAAGCTCGTCTTTTGTTAATGGGCTGAATCTGTAGTCATTGAATGCAGCATTTATTGCGTTATCAACAATGTCTTGCCATAAAGGCTTTGTTGCGGTTAGAGAACCTATGCAGCCCCTTAGTTTTTTGTTAATTGTCAAGGTTACAAAGCAGGCTTTTTTTTCGTAATATTTTTTCCTGTCTTCCCCGTTAGGCATGAATTTCTCGTTGCTGAAATATTTCTCTAGTGATTTTCTTGCAATCTCGGTTAGGTTCACTTTTTTTAAAACACCCCTTGTATTTTTTCTTTGCAATAATTGCATTCATTTTTTTTCATGTTAATTATTGTTGAGTATCCTGTTCTTTTTATAATTGTTTTGCCGCAATTAGGGCAAAACGTGTTGTTTGTTTCCCCAATGTTTCCTAAATAAACATTTTTAAGGTATTTTTTGCAAACCTGATATGATTCTTTCATTGTTGACAGCGGAGTTGGCAGCGCTTTCATTTTATACATAGGGAAATACCTTGACAAGTGAAGAGGGATGCTTGGATCAACGCTTTTTACAAACTTGGCAATGCTTTCAATCTCTTTGGCTGAATCATTTTTTCCTGGAATTATTAATGTGGTTAATTCAACCCATACTCCTAGCTTATGCGCGAGCTTTATCGTTTCAAGCACTGGCTCAAGCCTTGCCTTGCAGATTTCTTTGTAGAATTTTTCACTGAAGGCTTTAAGGTCAATGTTCATTGCGTCAATGAAAGGGCTAATAAATTTTAGCGCCTCCTTTGACATGTATCCATTTGTGACTAATACATTTTTTATGCCTTTTTTTTTGGCTATTTTCATTGTGTCAAGCCAGTATTCTATTGCTACTGTAGGCTCATTATAAGTGTAAGCTATGCTTTTGCATACTTCATTTTTTGCATTCTTGACTATTTCTTTTGGCGCTAAATCAATTCCAATTTGGGTATTTGACTCTTGTGATATTTCATAGTTTTGGCAGAAGCTGCATTTGAAGTTGCATCCAACAGTTCCTACAGAGTAAGCCATTGTTCCTGGCAGGAAATGATACAAAGGCTTTTTTTCAACAGGGTCAATGTTTGCTGAGACCACTTTTCCGTAAACCATTAAATAGAGCTTTCCTTTAATGTTTTTTCTTACATTGCATAGTCCAAAACCTTTATTCTTGATTATGCAGTAGTGATTGCATGCCAAGCATTTAATATCATCTCCTTTAAGTATCTTATAAAATAAGCATTCCTTGGCAGGCATAGTTTTTATTAATTATGGATTCATTAAATATTTTATGAATTGGTATCCTGAGAATAAAGCTGAATTAAGCGAAATGGTTTCCTCATTCATTTTTAAGAGTAACTTAAAAAAAATTAATGGAGTTATTGTGCCTCACGCTGGTTTTGAGTTTTCAGGCAAGATTGCTGGAAAGGCTTATTCTTATGCCAAAGGTTTCAAAAAAGCTATTGTTTTTGGGCCAAGCCATTATGAGTATTTTAATGGTGTGAAATGCTTGAAAACTGCTAAAACTCCGCTGGGTGATTTGAAGATTATTGGCAATGGCTTTGAAACAGTTAATTACGAGCATTCTGTCCAAAACCAGTTGCCTTTTTTGAAGTTCTTGGGGATAAGAGAGGTTTTGCCTTTGGTTGTTGGAGAACTCAGCCAGCTTGATGCTGAAAACTTGGCTGAAAAATTCAAAGACTTTAGGGGATTATTCGTTTTCTCAACTGACTTGTCTCATTTTTTAAAATATGATAAGGCTATAAAAATTGACAATAGTTCTATTAATAGCATTAAAAATTTGTCTGAAAAAAATGTTGATGCCTGCGGTATTAATGCTTTGAAAATTTTCTTTGAATTGGCTAAATTAAAAAAATTTAAAGCAAAATTGGTTGAATACAAGAATTCAGGCGATATGATTGGTGATAAATCCTCAGTTGTAGGATATGCTAGCTTCATTTTTTGAGTTCTATCCTGTCCCCTTTTTTTATCTTGAATCTTGAATTAACGGGGAATTCGTAAACTCTTGACTGCCTTATGATTGGCGCGAAGAATTTGCCTTTTTTGCATTTTTCAACCTTTAAAACTTTGCCTTCCTTGTCAACCCATGCAGCGACGAATTCGAAATTGACGAAGTAAGAGTCAAGCACTGAATCAGGAGCCATGTAAATTATAAAAGCATCATATGGCTTGAATGATTTCCTGAACCTTAAGCCAAACAAACTTTTTAGGTATTCGCAGTTGCAGACGTTTTTCGCAATCACTTTGTTGTTTAGAAGGATTTCCATAAATGTTTGAATCAAAGAGGCTTTTTATAGGTTTTTTTTAAGAGATTCAAAAGATTTAAATAAGAATTATTTTAATGATTAAGATATGCTTATGTCCGTCTTTGGCGATTCTCCCAAGAATCATCATCAAATCCTTGAATTCTTAAAGCCTATGCCTGAAACTTCGCTTATTAGAGTTGATAATCATGAGGACTTTATAAGGTCCAGTTTCGGGTATTCTTTGCCTTGCGCCAGATACATGAATGTCGTGTTTCAAAAGCAGTATTTTGACAATGTTTTTTGGATTAGCAAAAACTCTGACTATAAGATAAGGAGTTATGAAAAAAGAGGGTCTTTTTTAGGGGATTATCATCTCAATGAATTAGACAAGGCTTTAAATTTTTTAAGCAATGCATCTTTTGAGAAAATAGTGCTTGATATTGACCCTGATATTCTTGCTGATTATGACACTGGTTTTTCAAAAGGCTCAATGCAAAAAAATGAGCTTAAACATCTCATAAAATATTTTCAAAAAAATAAAAAGATTGAATTGTTTTTCCTTGCAGAGTCGGAAGAGTTCCTGAAGGAGTTATTAAAAAATCCTGGTTATTGCGTTCAGCAAGAACTGTATTCCAACAGCGAGCATTAAAAGCCCTGTTATTTTGATGTTTAAATAATGAAGGTTTTCGTTTTTTGAATTGCTTGACAGAAACTTGTATGAAAAAATCATGAACAAGTAATTGATTAGTATTGCTATAACTCCAAGGATTAAGGAGTACAAAAATGTTGAATAAGAGCTTATTAAGGTTATTATGCTTATGCTTGCCGGCCCAACTATTAAGGGCATGCCTATGCTTAAATAAACAACGCTTTTGCTTTTGTTTGTGATGTCAAAAACCTCTTCTTTGAACAAGTAATTTATTCCAAAAATTGACAGGCTTAATCCGCAGGCAATTATTAATGCATTGTCGCTGATTCCTAATATTGTCTTAAAAACGAAAGGACCTATTAATGCAAATAACAGTATTAGTATTAATCCCACTAAGTTGCTGTAGTTTATTATGTCTTTTATTTTCTTAGTGTCTTTTAACTGCCTTGATAATTGACTGGACAGCAAGGCTTTGCTGAAAGGGTTAAGCGCAACCACTAATATTATCAAATCTGTCAAAAAACCCATTATCATTTATTATTTTGCTCTAATATTATAAAATTTCTGATTTTAATTCATCCAAAAATTCTTGGATGAATTCCAGCTCCTTATGCTCCATTATCTTTGAAACAATTGTATTTTTTGAGGCGAAAGGGTCTTTAAGGTTGTAGGGTTTTAAATCAGAATTCTTTCTTATGAGCTCTATTAATAATGTTGCTTGCTTTAAAGAATTATTGAGTAGTTCATAATTAACTTTTTCTAGGAATTTAAGCATGAATTCATGCCTTTTAGTTGCTTCTTTTTTTAGCAAAGGCACTGTTATTTCATCTTTTAATTTTAGCAGCTTGAATAAGAAATGGTCTAAGCTGTAAGTGTAATCATCTATTTCTCTATTTTTTGCCAAAGGATCTGTTAAGTGATAGGGTTTTTTTAAAACATTATGGCTTGTTGTTCTTATTATTCCTATTGCTCCTGTTGCATCCAATCTATCGGCTTCCTGAAGAATTCTTGCCTCCATGGTTTTTGGAATTATTCCTTTACTATGCCTGTGGTTTTCGATGCAGTAAACTATTTTTTCAATTTTGTCAGCATTAAAATTTAGTGACTCCAAATATTTTTTAGCCCATTTTGCTCCAATACTGGCATGGCATTCCCCTGTTTTAGACTCATTATCCCTTGCAATGTCATGCAAAAGAGCTGAGGTTAATAACACCTCAGTGTCAATTTTATCAGGTGATTGCTTGGATATTTTTGAGCATAAATTGTAAACCCTTAAAACATGGTCAAATGAGTGGCCTGAATGATTCATGAAAGATTCTGCATAAGTTTGTATCTCCTTTAAACTCATAGTTTAATCTAAAAGCAAGTATTTTATAATCCTTTTTAAAAATAATCGCAATATTTTTAAATTAATCACTGTTTTTTAAGTTAATTAACATGAAAGCGGAAAAGAACAGTAAACAAGAGAAAGGTAAGGAAAGTGCTCATACTAAACCAGAAAAGCCTGCTTATGTAGCAAAACCTGACATTGTTAATACTGTTATTGTGCGTATTGCAAGCACTGACATTAAAGGTAATAAAAAAGCAGTTAAAGGATTATGCACAATTAGAGGAATTGGTGACATGTTCAGTAATGCTATTTTAAAAGTTGCTGGAATCAGCTCAAAAAAAACTATTGGTGAATTATCTGAAATTGAAGTCAAAAAAATTGAAGATATACTTAAAGCTCCTGATAAATATAATATGCCTGATTTCTTGTTTAACAGAAAACTTGACCCTGAAACAATAAAAGATGGTCACATTGTTGGAAACGACTTAAGGCTTATGAATGATTTTGACATTAGAAGACTAAAGCGTATAAGATCTTACAAAGGAATAAGGCATAATTTAGGATTAAAAGTTAGAGGGCAAAGGATTAAGAGGTTCAGAAAAGGCGGAGCAGCTGTTGCCAAAAAGAAAGTGAAGTTGAAATAATATGGGAGATATTAAAAAATTAAAAAAATCATACGAAAGGCCAAAGAAACCTTGGGAAAAAGACAGGATTTTGCAAGAGAAGGAATTGAAAAAAAAATATGGTTATTTCAGCAAAAAAGAAATCTGGGGATTTAACGCTTTGCTTAGAGGTTTCAGGCAGCAAGCAAGGAAGATTTTTGCATCAACATCAGAGCAGAGCAAGAAAGAAGGAGAGAATTTGCTTAAAAAAATCTATAACATGGGGTTACTTGATGAGAAAGCAACTTTTGATGATGTATTAGGGCTTAGCATTGATGATATCAGCAAAAGAAGGCTTGTAAGCTTTGTTGTTAGCAAAGGAATTGCGAGAACTCCTAAGCAAGCAAGGCAGTTCATTGTTCATAAGCACATCTTAGTTAATGGCAAAAAAGTTAATGCCCCTAATTATATTGTTTTAAGAAAAGAAGAGAATAATATTGAATTCGCTGATAATAGTGTCTTGAAAGACCCTAAGCATCCTTTAATTGCTGCAATGGCTAATATTTCAAGGGACATTAAGCTAGAGAAAGAGGAGCAAATTGTTAAAAAATTAAAAGAAGACTCTAAGAAAGATATTAAAGCGGAAAAAATTACAAAAAAACCTATAGAGGTGAAGGAATAAATGGCTGAAAAGATAAGGTATGGTGTTGCGCATATTTATTCAAGTTATAATAATACTTTAATTCATGTTACTGATATTACTGGCTCTGAAACTTTAAGCTTCAGAAGTGGTGGAAGAGTTGTCAAGCAAGGCAGGCAGGAAGGAAGCCCTAATGCTGCTATGATGATGGCTAAGGATATGTCAGAAGAATTGATTAACAAAGGCATTAATGCTTTGCATATTAAAATAAGAGCTCCAGGAGGCCATAATGGACCTAATAATCCAGGAAAAGGCGCTCAAGCTGCTTTAAGAGCTTTTTCAAGAGCAGGGATTAAGATTGGCAATATTGAAGATGTTACTCCTAAACCTCATGACGGTTGCAGAAAAAAAGGAGGGAAAAAAGGAAGAAGACTATGAAAGCTAAAATTTTAAGCGAAAAAGAGGATAAAATTGTTCTTAATCTTTCAAAGATTGATTTTGAAACTGCTAACAGCATTAGAAGAGCTTGCATGAATATGGTTCCAACATTAGCAATTGAAGATGTTGAAATCACTGAGAATAATTCTGCATTATATGATGAAATCTTGGCTCATAGGCTTGGACTTATTCCTTTAAAGACTGATTTAAAGACTTATGTAAAATCTGAGGGTTGCAAATGCAAAGGTGCTGGTTGCGCCAGGTGCACTGTTGAATTCACCTTGGTTAAAAAAGGCCCCTGCACTGTTTATGCCAAAGATTTGGCTTCATCTGACAACAAGGTTGTTCCTGTTTTTCCTGAGATGATTGTTGACAAATTATTTGAGCACCAAGAAGTTAAATTAATAGCCAAGGCAAAATTAAACAATGCTGATTACCATATCAAGCATTCCCCCTGCAACGCATTCTATAAATTTGAGCCAATAATTGAAGTTTTGGCTAAAAGCAAAGAATTGGACAGCGTTTGCCCTAAGAAAGTTTTCAAAAACGGGGAAGTTGACAAGGAAGCTTTATTGAATTGCAATTTATGCTTGGCTTGCTCTGACACTTTTCCAAAGAATGTTAAAGTCTCTAGCGGAAAAGACATTATTTTCACTGTTGAATCCTTCGGGCAATTAAATCCTAAGGAAATCTTCAACACTGCAGTCAATGAATTGAAGGAAGGCTTGGAAGAGATAAAGAAAGCAATTAAATAGGAGCGTTTTTAAATAGATATTTTTATTTCTACTGTTAATAGTAAAAAAATTGATTAATATGTGCCTGAAAATACCACAGCATTTTAATGAAACATTGAAGAAATTGGAAGAGAATAATGCCAAGTTTGATTACAAGACAGCATTAACTTCTCTGCTCGCCTCATCCAAAACTGTTCAAGAGATTGATAAATTCCTGAATTATTCGCCAAAAAATGTGATAAAAACTTATACTGAAATGATTAAGGATGAAAGCAGGGCTGAAAAATCAGATGCTTTAAACAGGTATAATAAAACCCTTAAATGCCTTGAAGAGTCATTAAAGGAATGCTAAGAATAAGATTTAAAGATTAAATTATTTAACTAATAATTAATGCAGAAAAGTACCAGGAAAATATTCTTTAACAGCGTCTCCCTCAAATCTTTTGACTAAAACTTTTTAAAATCATGGATTTCAATTAATAAATAGTCTATCTTAATGTGGGGGTGGCAGAGTCTGGTCAAACGCGCAGGACTTAAGATCCTGTAGGTTAGTCCTTGCGAGGGTTCAAATCCCTTCCCCCACACTCAATTTTTATGCTTAATAGTTATAAGTTTTTGAAAAAGTATGCTTCATTTTTTGTTTCAAATGAATTATTAGTTGCTATCTTAAATCCTTGGGAGTTAACATTTGAAGTTGTTATCTTTTTTATGCCTTTATTTTTGCATTCGTCTTCAACTAATTTTATGAGATAAGAGCCCAATCCTTTTTTTCTGTACTTGTCTTTGACAACCAAATCATTTATGATTGCAGCTTCTCCGTTTATGCAGTAAGTGATTCCTGCGATTAATTCATCATTGTCAAATAGTTCAATAAAATCATATTTTCCCACAAATAATGGATTAAATCCTCCTGAATGGTAGCAGGGAATGTTTTGTTTTATTAAAGAAATAAGAATGGGCTCAGCGCTTTTCCTTAAAAATTTTACAGCATAATCCATGTTAAAGGATATAAAAAAATCTGTTTAAAAAACTTTGTTAGCGCTTATTTTTTTATGAATTAATGAGGGCAAGTTTTTATAAAATCTTTGGTTCTTATTAATAGATGATTATCAGAAAAGCGCGCATTGATGAGGCAAAAACTATTGTAGATTTTAGTTTTGATAATTTTTGTCAGTACTTTATGGATAAATGGGATATTAAAAATAAGTTTATTGCTGATACTATTGCATATAATAATCCTGAACAAGCAAAGAAAAGCAAAATTTCTGAGTATAAAAAATATATAAAAAATTAGGTTTTGTAGAAACTGGAAAGAAAATGATAAAGAAGATATGATAATTTTAAAGCATTTCTTATAAATCGCAATATCCTGCTATTCTAATAATGCCCTTTTTTTTAGGCTTAGAGTTAACATTTTTATAGATTATTTTATTATCATTACCTAATGTTTGAATTTCTTTCACTTGTTCACTGATATCTAAATTAAAAAGATTAGAGTATTTTGAGGCAAGCTCTAAGTATTCGTTCATTCTGGAAGTTATGCCTCTTTCTGCATCAATTTTTGCATACATTAGGCTGTTCTCAATGCCTTTTTCTCCAATAATAGTAAGTTCTTTTCTGTCTTTGCCTTTGAAATACTCCAGGTTTTGCTCTAAGGAGTCATAAACGCTGAAAAAGTCGCCTCTTTCCGCATCGCTTTTTAGTTGTTTAAGAAATTTAGATGGAGCATATGATTTCCAAGTGTTTTCTTGCAGTACTGAATCAATCATTAGTTTAGTAAAAGATTAATGTTATATAATTTTTTGTCGTTAATTAACGATATTTTTAAATTAATTTTTTAGCAGTTAATTAAAATAATAAAGTTAATAAATGGATTAATTTTTATTAGAGAGTATGATTGAGAATATATTAAATAAAAGTGCATTAATTGAAAATAGTAAAGAAGATGTTGAATTTTTTGTTGGTGAAAAAATACCTAAAGAATTTGAAGCTGAAATGTTAAAAGCTTTAGATTTTGCAGAAAAGAATTCTGAAATTATGAATCCTGTTAGAAGAATGGATTACATTTGTGATTCATTGATTAATAAATATTTTATTTTAAAATCTGAGTACAAATAAACAACAATTTTTTATAGCAATAATTAGTGTATTAATTGATGAAAATTATAGAGTCTTATTTGCAGGGCAAGAAAAAAGACCAAGAGTTATGCGAGGACTGCTTGATTGTTTCTGGAAGGTTTTGCGGAGTAGTTGACGGAGGAACTGACAAGACTGGCATTGATTGGGGTAATGGTAAAACTGGAGGAAAAATTTTGTCACTAATTGTAAAGGATGCTTTTGAATCAAATAATGACTTGGGTGTTGAAAAAATAAAAGGGTTAATAAATAATAAATTCCAAGAGCTTGCCAAAAAAAATAATGTTAACATTAATGACAGGGTTAATTTGCCGGATGCTGCTGCAGCAATTTATGACAGTAAAGAGAGAAAAATTTATTACATAGGCGACTGCAAGGCAAGATTTGTTTATAATACTGGAAAGTTAAGCGAGCAGTTCATACCTGATTTGAGAATAGATTTAATAAATTCTAGATTAAGAAAAACAGTGATAGATGTGCTTTATGAACTCGGAATTAATCCTTTTAGAAACGGCCGAGATTTGGGAAGGGAATTCATAGTACCCCTTTTGAAAAAACAGTCTTTGCTTGCAAACACTGACTCTGAAGGGGAATGGTTTATGGGCATACCTTATGAAGCAGCAAGATTCAATATTATAAATGGGGTTGATGACATAAACTTTGATGAAATAAATGTGCCAAAAAAAGTTGATGAAGTTGTAATAGCCTCTGACGGTTTCGTATCTGTTGAAAAAAGCCTTAAGTTAAGTATGAAAAAGCTGAATGAGTCTATAAAAGAGGATCCTCAGAGGTGCAAGAAATATTTATCAACCAAAGGGGTTGGCAAAGGGCAAGTTTTGCCTGATGACATCTCTTATGTTAGGATAAGCATAAAAGATTAGCTGAGCATTTATGCTTTTTTTAAAAAATTAATTATTTTAAGTAAAGTTTTAAATAATATCCTTAGATGAATTATGATTATGATTGTACAGATAGGTTTAGGATTAATCAGTGTAGGCTGGTTAGTGCAGATAGTAAAGATGAAAAAGAATGAATTAAACAAGTACGCTTTATTATGCTACATGATTGGCGCTGCATTGCTGGCTTATAGCGGTTTTAGTGATGGAATAATTGCGGATACAGACTTATTAGAATCCCTGACATTATTAACATCAGGAATAGTTTTTTATAAGCTTTTAATGCAGAGTAATAAAAAATAATAAGGAACTTTTTGTTTTTTTTTAATTTTTATTTTAAAGGGTTTTAGCTCAATTAGATAGTTCAATGTTTGGTTAAATAAAAGAATTTTTAAAAAGAACTATTTAGGTTAATTGCATGAATAATTTGGAAAAAAAGCTTGAAAATATTAAGTATGATGAGATTTGCTTGAATTTCGGAATTAGCAAAAGCAAAAGGCTTAAAGAAATGCAGGACTTTGGAAATGATGAAGCATGCATAAAGTACAAAAAAAGCGGCTGCTACAGCTGCGATGGGCATAATAAAGAATGCAGCAATTATTATTCCAGCAAAAGTTCTTATGACTCAAAAAAGAAATTAATTTGAAAAAGAAATAAAGAGGTTTTAACGCTTGCTTTTTCCCGCAAATTTTATATTATAAGAATTGATTCCTTTACTATAAAAGTAAATAAGGTAATACTTTCATATTAAAAAAAGATGACTCAGCTGAATTTTAACATTTTTTTGAAAATATTAATTGGATTAGG
The DNA here is from genome assembly GCA_041653395.1 of Candidatus Nanoarchaeia archaeon. Classification (GTDB taxonomy): domain Archaea; phylum Nanobdellota; class Nanobdellia; order Tiddalikarchaeales; family Tiddalikarchaeaceae; genus JAQTTT01. The sequence goes on along the minus strand of JBAZFK010000007.1, from coordinate 33,681 downwards.
GGTTGCGTTTATAATATTAATGCCTGCTTATCCTTTGATTTATGCAGTATTTTATTTGCATGAAATCCTTCCGTTCGGCATATTTTTGCTGCTGTCTCCAATACTTATTATTTCAAGCTATATCTTGTTTATTGTTTTTTTTGTTATTGAAACTAAGGTTATTTTGTTTTTTTTAAAAACAAAAAATGTTGAAGGGACTTTTAAAACAAACATGTTAAATAGGACTCTTGTTTATTACAGTGTTTCCAGCGCGTTTACAACAATGCTCTCCAAACTTTTGAATAGATTAATGATTAATTCTTCAATACTTGATGAGATATTGTTCAAAACTTATGGTAACAAAGTTGGCAAGAACTGTATGATTGGAACTTTTATATTAAACCCTTATTTGATAGAAATGGGTGACAATTGCGTTATTGGAAAAAATAGCATATTGTCAGCTCATTACATTGTTGGAAGTAACATTAAGATTAAAAAGATTAAAATCGGCAACAATGTCACTATTGGCTTAAATTCAATAATTAGCCCAGGGGTAATAATTGAAGACAACGTGCTTGTTAAAATAAACAGTTTTGTGAAGCCAAATACTGTGCTAAAGAAGAATAGTGTTTATGAAGGGAATCCTGCAAAGTTTGTTAAAAAAATCAACTTTTCAAAAATTCAATGATGTCTTTAAATGAGAAATACGATTTTCTTAAGTTTTTGTTGTAAATGCAGGAGATTGGAACTTCTTGTACTAAAAGGTTTTTTTCATAAGCTTCCTTTAATGTTTTCTTTTCTATGTTAAAATGATTGCCTTCAAAATTTAGCTCGTTAAGTGCTCTTTGGTTGTAGATTCTGAAACCGCTTTGTGGGTCTGTGATGTTAAGTCCTGTTTGTCTGCTAACAATCCTTGATGCTAAATAATTTCCAATCTTCCTTACAAAAGGCATTTTAGTGTTTGCTCTTCTTCTTGCACCAATTACTATATCTGCATCAGAGTTTAATAGGCGGGGGATTTCTTCAGGCAAGTGCTGCAAATCCGCATCTAAAGTTACTATGCTTTTTGCATTCCTTTTTTTCAGGTAATTTATTCCAATTTTAAGGGCGTTTGCTTTGCCTGAATTTTCATTTAGGTGTATTAATTCTATGTTTTTCATTTTGTTGAGTATGATTTTAGTTTTGTCTGTGCTTCCGTCATTGACAATGAGTATATTGCTTATTATTTTTTTAGTTCTAAAAATCACTTCTTTTATGGATTTTTCCTCATTATATGCAGGGATTAATGCCCATAACTCCTCATTTTTTGCTTTTTTAGAAACCATAATTAATCACTACTTCATGCATATTATAAACTTTTTGTTAAAAAAAAAATTAGATTAATTGCTGTGAATAAATAAGTTTTTAAAAGCATTTTTTTTAGTTATTTTAAAGCCATGAAAATTAAAGAAACATTTAGCAGGATTAAATATGCTTTTAAAATTGCTTTTGACAAGGAAATATATGAAAATTCTGTGAAATTCAATCAGGTTTTAGAGCAAAAAGAACAAAAGTTTGACAAAACAGTTGCTAAATATCAGGGGATTATAAAGGAAATAAAGAAGAATACTCAGAGCAATTTTGAGAAGCTAAGGAAAAAAGCCTATAATGAAGGGTATTTTGATGGCGAATTTAATTATTTTAATTACTTGAAGGATGAATTTTCAAAAAAGACTTCTGTTGATTCTGAAGACTTGGAGCATTTGCTTTGTGACATTGAGCTTAATAAGGAGTTTAAAAAGCTTAAAAATAAGGATTATGAGACTGATTTTACAAAGAAATGCTTTAAGGAGCTTGGGAAGTTTGAAAATTATATTAATAGCTTAGTTTCTTATGTTAAAGATTTTGACAAGAAAACTATTGACACTGTGAAGAAAGGTATTTGCAATGGATTAATTAATTATTTTTTGGTTGCTGCTAATCTTGAAAAATTTGAAAATTATGCAATATTAGACAACAGTTATTTGTGCAAGTTCAGAGAAAAATATTACAGAAAAATAATAACTGCTAAGTCTTTAAACAGCAATGCTGAAGGCATTATTGTTCCTATAATGGTATTAAAAGAATATTATGACTGGATAAATTCTGCGAATAAGAATAGCTCAAGAGTGAAAAAAATAGTAAAAAATGATATTGTTCAATTGCTTACTAATCCTAAGCTAATTCTTGTTCCTCCATTCAAAACTTTGGAGTTCGTAAGGGAGGAGGTTTTAGAAAAATTTCGGGAGATTAATGGGGATGGAACTGTACATTATCATAGGGCGGATTTGGAGATTTATGAGTTTTACAGAAGATTCGGAGAGCAGTTTGGCAATATTTCATTGCTTTCAGTGGATTTCGGGCTGAATAATGAGATAGAGCAGCTTTCAAAGTCATTCAGAAAAGAACATGAGCTGTCAATTTATTATGATTTAGAGAATTAATCCTGGTTTGTTGCAAGCAGGCACTGCACAGATTTTTCCCCTTATTTCTTCGCCAATTATTGATGGATGAATCACGCATTTTTTTACTTCATTTAAGAATATGCAAGGCTTTGGGCTGTCTATCCCATTCACTTCATAAGAGTTCAAGGTATCATACAGGCTTTTGTACTCTAATTTGGAATTGATTCCTTTGCTTTTCAGGTAGTCTATAATATTATTGGAATCATGTTTTATTAGCCCTTTTGCCACTTCACTTGTTTTGTAAAATCCTCTTTGGCAGCATATGCCGCAGTTATCGCAGACCATTGATTATTAAAGAGTTTTTCATGTTTAAATAATTATTTATGTAAAAATTTTTAATACCTTAGGGGATGGTTATTTTTTTATGAAAAAGCTTTTAATTGCATTGTTTTTAGTTATACTGTTAAGCGGATGCGTGAATAAAATGTTTGTTGAAAATGGCGACCAAGTGTTTTTAGAATATACTGGAACTTTAGAGGATGGAACAGTTTTTGATTCAAATGTCGGAAAGGATGCTTTGAATTTCACTGCTGGAGCTGGCCAAATGATTGCAGGTTTTGATGCTGCAGTTATAGGTATGAGTGTTGGGCAAGGAAAAACTTTTACTTTGCCTCCTGAACAAGCTTATGGTGCTAAAAGGGAGGAGTTGGTTCAAAAGATTAACCAGTCAGAATTAAAAGCATCAATCGGGACAGAGCCTGCTATTGGAATGGTTTTAAGCGCGAGCAATGGAATGAGCGGAACAATAACGAATATTTCTGAAGGTATTGTTTCTGTTGATTTCAACCATGAATTGGCTGGAAAATCATTGACTTTTACTATTAAAATCTTGGATATTAAGAAAAAATAATATTTTTATAGCCTTCAGTTTTTTATTCTATTATGAAAATTAACAAAATTTTAGCTTCAAAATATCCTGCGCTTTTATTGGTTATAATTAATGCAGTTGTTTATTGCTTTGATTGGGCAAGGTTTAACAAGGCTTCTTTGATTGTTGGGTTAAGTATTGCAATATTTGGACTTTTTACTTATGTTTATAATTGGTTTATGATGGGAAATGTTTGGACTGTAACTGTTGAAGAAAAAAATAAGATAATAACTAAGGGATTTTTCAAATATATCAGGCATCCTTTGTACACTGGGTGTGTGATTGCATGCTTGGGAGGGGTGATAGTTTCATTCAATATCCCCTTAATGTTGGTGTTAATCTTTATTGACATGCCTTTTGTTTATTTAAGGGCAAAGTATGAGGAGAAAGTATTGATAAAATCATTAAAAGGCTACAAAGAATACATGAAAACTACTTGGATGTTTATTCCTTATGTTTTTTAGTTAATTTTTTAAATAGAATTATGTATTTAGAACTGGATGAATAGATCACTTGAGTATATTAAAAATGGCTTAAAAAACTTTTCAGTTTATGTTTCTTTATATTCTTTTGAAAAAGCAGCGAACAAGTATAGCTTATTATCTTACACTATAAAGGATATGTCTACCTATTTAAAAGGCAAGGATTCCTCTGAGGAAATGCTTAAAGGGGTTTTGGATTTAGGAGATGCTTTAAGAAAAAAAGAAGCAATGTCTAGGCTGAAAGGAGTTATGACTAGCTCTAAAAGGAAGTTTCTTGAAGAGTTTATTAACGGGGAAGAAATAGTAAATAATGAATTATTAAACAAGTATTGCCTTAAAATAATAAAGTGCGTTGAAAATATTAACAAAAAAAATGCGTTTTTAAAAATTATTAATATTAATAATGGCAGGAATGAGGTTTATTTTAAGCAAATTAAGGAAAATATAAAAATTTCAAGCAATGGCTTGTTTGAAAATTTAAGCGAGTTTTCAGAATTGGTTGATAAAAAAGATATTGTTCCTATGTTGGATTGAAATAGATAAGTTTTTAAGTACAATTTTTTTTCTTTTTACGCATGAAAGGTATTGAAATTTTTAAAAATGTTGATTTGTCGAAAATTTTGAGCAACCCTCGTTCTGAGTATAATTTATCTGGCTTGAAGGGTTTAACAACTAAATATAAAGAGCTTTCAAATAAAATAAAAAAACTATCTAATTATTTGTATCTAAAAGAGCATCCTAGTGAGGATAAATCCTTGTTTAGCGAGTTAGAGAATGAAGTGATGATTCAGGAAGGTGAGTACGAATTATCAACTAATAATATGGAAAATGTGAAAAAGATTATTTCCCATGAGTATGAAGTAAGCTCTGATAATCTGATCAGGTACTGCAAAATCTTAGGCTCTTGCGTTGAAGACATTAATGAAAAGAACAAAAAAATAGAAAAAACAATTAAGTATTCAAATTCTAGCAACAACATGGAATATAATAGGTTGGTTGAAATAATAACTAATTCTTCCAAGGAGCTTTTTGAGGAAGTTAGCAAGGCTTCAGGCATAATAAAGAAAGAGCAATTAGTTCCTAACATTTTTGAAGAATCCAAGAAATAAGAAATGTTTAAAGTTTGCATTTCTTTAAATTAATTGATGAAAATTGACAGAATTATTGATGTTTTAAAAAGCGAAGTTAAAGGCTTTGATGCCCCTGTGATTAACCTTATTTCTTTTCAGTCTAGTGACCCTGACAAGGTCTTGGTTAGCGCAATATTGTCAACTAGGACTAAGGACAATGTTACTTTGGCTGCTAGCAAAAAATTGTTTTCTAAAATTAATAATGTTAATGATTTGAAAAATTTGAGCATTGCAAGTATTGAGAGATTAATTTATCCAGTTGGTTTTTACAAGACTAAAGCTAAGCATTTGAAAAATTTAGCAAGTGTTAAAAGAATTCCTGACACTTTTGAAGAATTGGTTGAGTTGCCCGGTGTTGGAAGGAAGGTTGCTAATTTGTTCTTGTCAGTTGTTCATGGAAAATATGAGATTTGCGTTGACACTCATGTTCATAGGATTTCTAACAGATTAGGTTGGGTGAAGACTAAAACTCCTTTCATGACTGAGAAGGCTTTGAAAAAATTTTTGCCTAAAAAGTATTGGAGGATTATTAATTCAATTCTTGTTGCTTATGGCCAAAAGATTTGCAAACCCATTAATCCTAAATGCAGCATCTGCAAGGTTAGCAAGTATTGCGGATTAAATAATCATTAATATTAATGAGATTGCTGCCAAAGCTAATGTAATGTATGCTAAGTAAACATGGTATTTCACGTTTATTTTTGTGTTGAAATATTTGTTTAGTGAAGGAACTGAGGCAGTTAATAAGACAAGCAGTAAGGTTATTGCTTCAATCATTGAATTAGCAAGCCTTCTAAATCTTTTAAATTCTTTGTTTTGTCCCACATCTCAAGTAGTAACTTTGAAGGAATGTCTAAATAATTAGTTAAAGGGGATCTTAAATAGTCTAATATTTCGCTTAGTTTTTTATAGTCTAAAGCGCATAATTTTTCAGCAAAGCCTGTGATTGTGTAGCCCATGATTCTGACATTATCCAATCTTTTCTTTTCAGGGCAATAAAAGCAGTTCGGGATGTATTTTATGGAATCAACCACTTTTTGTCCTAATCCATAGAGTTCAGTGCTTTTTTTGTAAATGCTTATATGATTATTGAATGATTCGCTTAATTTTTCAAAAAAATCTTTCAGCACATAATCTTGTAAATTTTCAATGGTTCTGGTTAGCTTTAAAACATTAAAATTTTCCCTGGAATTAGCAATCATAGCTATAACATTTAAATTATTTTAAATAAAAAGGTTTTGGTGAAGTTTCAAATCTTAAAAGGGTAAACTTTTTAAATCCATCACTGTTTTTTAGTGTTATTATGAAAAAAGGCACAACCAGTTATCATACTCAGGGTTTGATTAATGATTTTGAAAAGCTTTATAGAAAGACAAAAAAGCCTTTGTTTAAAAGGGTTGTAGATGAGCTTAAAAAATCGTCAAGGCAGAAAAGGGATATTAATTTGTCTAAGATTAATAGGTATTCAATTGAAGGAAGCAATATTATTGTACTTGGAAAAGTATTAAGTAGCGGGGAATTGAATCATAAGGTTAATATTGTTGCTTTTTCTTACAGTAAAGCTGCACTTGATAAGCTAAACAAAAAGGCATGCGCGGCTAGCTTAATTGATGAGTTGGCAAAGACAGGAAAAATTCCAAGCAAGGTGATAATACTTGGATAAAATAATTATTGATGCAAAGGATTGCATATTAGGAAGGTTAGGTGTTGAAGTTTCAAAGCTTACTAGGTTAAATAAGGAAGTTATTATTCTTAATTGCGAAAAAATGGTTATTAGCGGCTCAAAAAAAACTATTTTGAATCATTATCTTGAAAGTCTTCACAGAGGAAGCACTGAAGCAGGACCCAGGCAATCCAAAAGGCCTGATAGATTTGTTAGAAGAGCAATTAGGGCAATGTTTGAGTATAAAGGTTTTTTGGGAAAAACCGCTTTTGGTAGGGTTAAGACTTTTATTGGAATACCTGATGAGTACAGTGATAAGATTAGCAAGGATTTTAAATGCAAAAAGAGTTCTGATTTGATACATAACAAGTATATTGTTGTAGGGGATTTGTGCAAGCAATTAGGGGGTAAATGGTAATGGCAGCTAAAGCGTTAAAAAATATAATCACTTCAGGCAAAAGAAAAACCAGTATTGCAAGGGCAATAATTGTTAAAGGAAGCGGGATTGTAAGAATTAACCATATTAATTTAAATGTTTATGGTAATGAAATTGCTAGGTTGAAAATAATGGAACCTTTGATTCTTTCAGATGATTTAGCCAAAAGCATTGATGTTAAAGTCAGTGTTAAAGGAGGCGGATGGCAAAGCCAGGCTGAGGCTGCGAGGCTTGCAATTGCAAAAGCCATGGTTGAGTATTTTAAGAAGGATTCTTTGAAAAACAAGTTCTTAGATTATGATAGGAACTTATTAGTTGCTGATATTAGGAGAACTGAGCCTCAGAAACCTTACAGGTCAGCTGCAAGGAGCAGTAGGCAAATGAGTAAGAGGTAGAGTGATAAAATGATTATTCCAATAAGATGTTTTAGTTGCGGAAAACCCATAGCGCATTTATGGGAGAAATATAAGGAGCTTGAAAAGAAAGTGGGTTCAAAAAAAGCGTTGGATGAATTAGGCCTTGAAAAGTATTGCTGCAGGGCATTATTTTTAGGGCATGTTGATTTAATTGACATAACAGGGAAGTACAAAAATTAGATGGTGTAAAAAAGAATGGTTACTAAAAAAGCTGGCTCAACAGGAAGGTTCGGTTCAAGATACGGAACAAAGATTAGGAGAGCTGTTAAAAATATTGAAATTGAGCAGCATAGGAAACAAATGTGCTCAGTTTGCAAAACTGGAGTTATGAAAAGAATAAGCAAAGGAATATTTGTTTGCAAAAAATGCAATGCTAAAATTGCTGGGAAAGCTTATACTTTAAATTGAGGTATGAAAAAAGATGAGTTATAGCTGTTTAACATGTAAAAAAGAGATTGACAATGAAAGCGTTAAAAAAAGGATTAGGTGTCCTTTTTGCGGGTCAAAAATATTGGTAAAAAAGCCAGTAAGCATTGACAGAAAATTGAAAGCATTATGAATACTGCAAAGTTAAGGATTAAGTCAAGGGACTGTAAAAAAATATATGATTCATTAATTCCTGAAATAGATTTGAATGAATCAGTCAGATCAAGCATTAAAATGAAGGCTTTAAATGATGAATTATTGGTTGATTTTGAAGCAAAAGATATTAATGCCTTAAAAACTGTAATAAACCATGTTTTAAGGCTGATAACTGCTTATGAAGAAGCTGCAAAAATAAGGGGTGAAAATTAAGTTATGGCAATAGATGTTCCGAAAGAGGCTGAGCAAGAAGTAATGAAGCTTCAGCAATACCAGCAGCAGTTTCAAATGCTTAGTATGCAAAAGCAGAATCTTCAATCACAGCTGATAGAGATGGAGCATTCTTTGGAGGAGCTGAAAAAGCTTGGAAAGCAGGAGACTTATGAGATTGTTGGAACTATTATGATAAAGAAGGATAAAGAGGAGTTGATTAACTCTTTGGCTGAAAAAAAGCAAAGTGTTGAATTAAGGGATAGCGTTATTTCAAAGCAGATTGACAAAATTTCTGCAAAAATGACTGAAACCCAGGCAAAAGTTATGAAAATGGTCAGGGGTGAAAAATAATTATGTCTTTAGAAAATATTGAATCAAGCATTGAATTGCTGGTTGAGATAATTGAGGATTCCAGCGTTCCTAAAAATATTAAGCAGACTTGCGAGAAAGTGAAGTCTATATTGCTGAATGAGGGGGATGAAAAGGTGAAAATTGACAATGCCATCCAGAATCTGGATTTGCTTGCTGACAACGCGTCAGTGCCGACGTATACTAGGATGCAGATATGGAATATTGTTTCACTTTTAGAGTCATCACAAAATATATAAATAATGTATTACTTCAAGAATATTAAGTGATTTAAATGGTGTTTGATAAAATAAAAAAATTCGCTGAAAAGCTTACTGGAACTACCAGAATATCTTACGATGAAGATTATAATGAAAAAAATGACGTTGAAGAGCTGGTTGAAGTAAAACCTTCTGCTGAAAAAGAAAAATTCAAGGTTTACATTAAGTATTTGCAGATTGAAGACGCAAATGACACTAAAAAAATACTTGACTATATTAGAGAAGGAAATTATATAATCTTAGCAAATTATAAGAAATTAAAAGACAAGGATGCTGTTGAGCTGAAAAGGTCTATTGATAAGATTAAGAAGACTTGCGATGCTGCAAACAGTGACATTGTTGGATTAGAGGAAAATTTTGTATTAATCTATCCTGGATTTGCAACAATTTCTAAAGAAGAAATAAGCAAATGAGAATTGACAATTCAATTTACGGTTTTGAAGAGTGCGACATTTGCTTTTTAGGTATTAATAAAACTAGCTCTTTTACTCCTAATCCTTTAAGCAGGAAAGGGCCTGATTTATTGAGATTCGCAATCAACAACAAGGATGATTTTGATTCATCAGACAATAAATGCTGCTTTGATGAGTTAAGAATCTGCGATTATGGCCATGTGAAAAACCTTGATAAATTAATTCCTAAATTAAGTAAGCAGAAATTGTTCATCTTTGGAGGAGAGCATTCAATCACTAAAGAGTGCTTTTTGAGCTTAAATAATAAATTCAAGGAATTATCACTTGTTGTCTTTGATGCCCACATGGATGTTAGGGAAAAAGGAGAAGATAATGCCTGCTTTTTAAGAAGCATAATTAATAAGATTAAAGCAAATAATGTCTATCTTTTTGGCCAAAGAGTTTATTCAAAAGAAGAGTATGAATACGTTAAAAGAAAAGGCATAAAAATTAATGATTTGGCCGGCCTTAAAGGCAAAAGAATTTATATAAGCTTTGATATTGATGCAATTGACGATGTCCATGTTCCAACTTGCTCCACTCCTGAGCCTTTTGGCGAAAGCTTGAAGTATTACAATGACTTATTGGTTAAGCTTATTACAGAGAATGAGTTGGTTGCAATCGATTTCGTTGAATTCAGCGGCAAAACTTTTGATATTACTTATTCCAATATTGCCTCAGTCATAATTAATTTATTAAAAAAGCTGAAATTAAAAAGCCAATGAATGAACTGATTGTGAGAAAAGGCATTGCAGGGTAAAACTTTTTTTTCTTTGCAATCACAAGCAGTGCCAATAATCCTATGCTTGAGGCAATTGCTGTGATTACTGAGCTGATTACTCCATAGTCACGCAGTATTACTGAGACTATCACCATTACAAATGCTATGTCTCCTCCCCCTATTATTGCTGATTCTTTAGCGTAGTTTATTTTTATTCCTGAAAAAATGTTTTCTTTCAGTTGGGTTTTTGCCAAGGTTATCATATGCTTTGAAAGATAGACTGCTAAGATATCATAAATGCTTATTATTCCTAAAAGAATTATTGCTGAGAATAAATTAAGCACTGGCAGCAATATTATTGCTATTGAGGGATAAATGATCAGCTCTGAAATATTGTTATAATAAGGGTCATCAGTTGATTTTTTTATGATTATTATCAGTATTGAAAGTATTAATGCTTGCACTGGCTCAATTATTGCAGATAAAGTGACGAATCCGCACAGTATTAATGCTAAAGTGTGCCAATATTTTATTAGTAGCCTGAATTTGCTGATTATGATGAAGATTATTGAGGCTATTATTAAGAAAAAAGGGAAAAGGATTGCTTCTGGGCTTAGCTGGTTTTGTGAATACTCAGTGCCTAGCTCAGGCGAGATGTTTGAGATAATGAATATTCCAAACAATTGATGCATTAAGAATGCTAGCACTAACAAGGCTGTGATTTTTTTAGTGTGCTTCATTTTATCTTGTTTTCATAATCTTCATAAAGTGATGCTAAAAGCATTAATATTATTCTTGGATTGCCTTTAGCGTTCTTGTGAATCTTTTCAACTTCATCATTAGTGAAGGGTTTTATGGTTCCTTTCCCTGTTTTTTTGACTTCATCAAGCCTTGAGATTATCAGTTTCTTGGCTTCATCTAAGCTTACTGGAGGAACATTCAATACTTTGAAATATTTTTTCAAATGAGCATCCATTTTTGCCATCTTTTTCAGCAAATCATCGCTAGTTGTTAATATTAAAGTAATCTTGGATTCGCACAGATTAGCCATTAATTTCACTATTTTTTCCTGCAAACTGTTAGATAATGAAAGCAATAATTCAAACCTGTCAATCAATACTAGTATTTGCTTGCCTAATTTTTTTTCTGTCGGAATATTCCTTAAATCATTCAAAGTGTTAAGGTTAAAATCCAGGTAGAATAATTTCAGGCTTTTTTTAGCTGACAAGTCTTCCATTGCTTTCTTTACAAACAATGACTTGCCAATGCCGAAATCCCCATTAATAGTGATTATTGCGTTTTCGTCCAAGCTTTCAAGCACTGTTTTTTTGATTTTTTCAAAAAAATCAAACCTGCCAATCAACTCATCGCTTTTATCCCTGGGAGTTATGAAAAGGAAAGGATTAACATTAATCATAGCTATTAATTATTATTCACTGTTTTATTAAGTTTTTCTTAGGATAAAAATAATTAGATTAACTATTTAAATAAACATTTGGTATATTAATGAATGAAAACTATCACTCCAGTGGTTAGTGTCATATTATTGGTATTAATCACTATTGTTGCCAGCGTTTCAGCGTTCTTTTTCATAAATTCAAATGTTTTAAATTTAGAATCAAGGGGTAATTTGGATAATAATCCAATAACTGATTCTTCAAGGCTTAACTTAGTCTCAATCACTGGCACTAAAGCAATAATCAGAAATGACGGCTCATCTCCTATTACTGATATGGTTGTCTTTGTCAACGGCGAACTGCTTAATTATACTTTGGATAGTCCAATAAATCCCGGAGAATTGAAGGAAATTAATTATTCCTCCCAATTAGCAGATGAGGATTTGACACTTAAGGTGATTTATAATAAAGGAAAGACTGAAACAAAGACCAGCCCTGCCAAGTATAACACTGAAGACAGCGGCTTCACCTCAGGTACTTCGCCGGATTATTCTGCCGCAAACTGCGCGAATAATAATGAATCTAATATATGGCTCATTGGCTCATATAATGGGAGTAATTATCCTTGCTGCGGGGATGACGGAGCAGAAGATGACTTTTATAACTCAACAAATTATTGCTGCAACGGAGCCTTTGATTCAGGGGAGTGTTTCTGCGGCGACGGTTTATGTCAGGATTGGGAGAATTCTTCAACCTGCATAATTGACTGCAACAATGGATGCTATGAACTTTCCTGTCCTTTTTCATATTACACTTATTTCACTGGCTCAGTTACGTCAGATATTCCTGATACTTGCGCGTGCTGCGGGGATGATGGAATTAATGATTTATTTTATAATGATTCTTTAATGTGCAGTAATGGTAGCATAATTACTGATGCTGATACTCAAGCTATTTCTGATTTAACTGCAGATAGGTGGGATTTTACAAGTGGCAAAGAAATATGTCAGTTTAAAGGGTATAGTTGGTTTACGGGAAGTATCAGTTTTAGTGTTACACAAAGTGTAAGTGTGAGCTCAACTCCTTATAGTGTTGCTTTGGGAGATATTGACGGCGATGGCGACCTGGATATGGTAAATACTAATTATGGTTCTAGTACGATTTCTATCTCTAGAAACAATGCAGGCACATTTAGCGTAATCCAAAGTTTAAGTGTAGGTTCATATCCGCAAGGAGTTGCTTTAGGAGATATTGACGGCGATGGCGACCTAGACATAGTAAACACAGATTCAAGTTCTAGTACGATTTCTATCTCTAGAAACGATGCAGGCACATTTAGCGTAATCCAAAGTTTAAGTGTAGGTTCATATCCTTATGGTGTTGCTTTGGGAGATATTGACGGCGATGGCGACCTAGACATGGTAGACACAGATTCAAGTTCTAGTACGATTTCTATCTCTAGAAACGATGCAGGCACATTTAGCGTAATCCAAAGTTTAAGTGTAGGTTCACTTCCACAAGGTTTTATTGCTTTTGGTGATTTGGATAATGATGGTGACCTAGACATAATAAACACTAATTTAGGTTCTAATACTGTTTCTATCTCTAGAAACGATGCAGGCACATTTAGCGTAATCCAAAGTTTAAGTGTAGGTTCATATCCGCAAGGAGTTGCTTTAGGAGATATTGACGGCGATGGCGACCTAGATATGATAAATACTAACACAGGTTCTAATACTGTTTCTATCTCTAGAAACAATGCAGGCACATTTAGCGTAATCCAAAGTTTAAGTGTAGGTTCATATCCGCAAGGAGTTGCTTTAGGAGATTTAGACGGCGATGGCGACCTAGACATGGTAAATACTAACACAAACTCTAATACTGTTTCTATCTCTAGAAACGATGCAGGCACATTTAGCGTAATCCAAAGTTTAGGAGTAGGTTCAAGCCCTTATGGTATTGCTTTGGGTGATGTTAATGGTGATGGTGACCTAGACATTGCAAACACTAACACAGGTCCTACTACTGTTTCTGTTTCTACTAACAGTGCATTAACAGGCTCAAATGGTCCTTGCTGTGGTGATGACGGAGCATCAGACACATTCACTAATGGCTCTTACTCTTGCTGCTTAGGAGTATTTACTCCTGGTAGCTGCTGAAGATAATTTAAGGTTTCAGTTTCTTGTTTTGAAAAGGTCTAAATTATTTTTTGTAATGTTAATCTTATAATAATCTCCTAGTTTGTGTGCTGTTTTTATTTTTGTGTAATTACTGGTTCTTGCGTAACCTTCTTCGTCAGCTAGCGCGTAATCCTTGCCTAGTTTTCTTTTCAATTGCGAGATATGCTTTTGGTGCAGGCTCATTAATTTTATTGCTCTTGCTTTTTTTACTTCTAAGCTTACCTGGTTGCCCATCTTGCTGGATTCAGTGAAAGGCCTGTCCCAGTATTTGCTGATGTTTATTACTTGGGGCTTTAACTGCTTGATTAATTCATAGGTTTCATTATAGTCTTTCTCTGACTCGCCTGGAAAGCCCACTATTATATCAGTTGCTATTGTTATATCTTCTACCTTAGTTCTTAAGTAATTGACAGTTTCTATAAACTCCTTTTTTGAATAATACCTGTTCATTGTTTTCAGCACTTTGTCGCTTCCTGACTGAAGGGGTATATGGATGAATTTGTAGAATTTTTCATTGTTTAACAGTTGAGCTAACTCTTCCATGTAACTCTTGGCGTATTTTGGGTTAATCATTCCTAACCTTACTTTGAATGCTCCTTGTAGTTTCGTTATTTCTTTAAGCAAATAAATTAAGTTAGTGTTTTTGTCTAAACCATAGCATCCAGTGTCTTCTGCTGTTAGCCAGAATTCTTTCTTATTATTTTTTAATGCTAATTTAATTTGGTTTATTATATCTTTTATTTCATAAGAGCATAATTTTCCTCTTGCTAATTTGGTTGCGCAGTAAGTGCAGTCGCCTAGGCATCCCTTGCTTATTGGAACTATCTCTATTACTTCATTCTTGGCTAAAGAAATTAATTTTGTCTTAGTATTATTTTTTTGCAGTGATTCTTTAATCTCTCCTTTCATGATTTTCACTATGTCTGCTAAATTGTTGCAGCCAATTAAAGGATAGTTTTTGAATAATTCTTTATGTGTGGCTATCATGCACCCTGCAATTATTAGTTTCTTTTCCTTATGGTCTTGTATGTACCGTTTTATTCTCTGCTCTGTCGGAGTTTTTACAGTGCAAGTGTTGACAATTATAATCTCTGCCTCTTTTTCATTTTTGGCTTGAGTGTATCCTTGCATTTTTAGCAATTGAATCATAACTAGGGAATCTGCTTGATTGTGGCTGCATCCGTAAGTTTTAACAAAAAATTTCATTAGATTAATTATTCAATTTTAGTGTTTAATAAATTAACTTTATTCTAATTCTATTGTTTTATCATGCGTTTTTGCCCCTAAGATTTTGATTACTTTTTTTTTGAAATATTTTTCCAGTAATTTAATGAGTTCGTTGTTGGCTTTGTTTTTTTCTGGCTCGCTTTTCAGGCTGATTTTGTAATAATTGTCTTCTTGGATTATTGATTGCTCTTTTTGATTGGTCTTAATTATTGCTTTTAATTTCATGGCATTCACCAATCAATAATAATTATCATACCAATCGCAAGGAATAATAGGTTCCATAAAATGATTGATTTAAAAGAAGTTTTATAAATTAAATCAAATGATGATTTAATATAATTTATTATACTTAGGAATATTATTGTAAATTCATCTCCAATAAGCAATGAGGGAATAATTAATGCAAATAAATAGCTCCAATTTTTAAGCCAGTTTTTTCTGATTATTAATTCCTCTTTTGTTATTTTTGAAATAATCCATCCTATCAAATAGCTTAAAGGTATTAGTATTGCTCTTAGCATAAAGGTTTTAATTGATTGTTTATTTAATTGCTTTATGGTTTATTCGCCAAGGGAGGATTCTTATCTTCTTAAAAAATATGTTGCTAACTATTGCAAAGGCAAGAAAGTGCTTGACATGGGCACTGGCTCAGGCATTCAAGCTATTGCTGCTAAGGCTGGAGGGGCAGCTAGGGTTTTAGGTGTTGACAAGAACAAAAAAGCTGTTATTTTAGCTAAAAAGAATGCAAAACTTGCAGGCTTTGCTGATATTGAATTCAAATTTAGTGATTTATTTTTAGCTGTTAATGAAAAGTTTGACTTGATTGTTTTTAATCCTCCTTACTTGCCTAATGAGGAGCATCTTGACATTAGCAAGGACTATGACTTAATTGGCGGAGAAAAAGGAAACGAAGTAAGCATTGAATTTTTAAAACAGGCTAAAGAGTATTTGAATCCTAAAGGATGTGTTCTGATTATTTGCTCTAGCATTAGCGACCCTTTTGAAATTTTCAGTTATGCTGAAAGCTTTGGGTATAGCTATGAAATCTTGGAAGAGTTCAGGCTTGATTTTGAGACTCTTTACTGCGTGAAGTTATGGGTTAAGGAATAAGCTTTAAAAAACCTGTTCATTTTTGTAATTATTGTTATGTTAATAGGAATTGTGGGCAAGCCTAACACTGGCAAAAGCACTTTTTTTAAGGCTTTGACTTTAATGGATGTTTTGATTGAGAATTACCCTTTTGCTACTATTAAGCCTAACAGGGGAATGGGGCATGTTAGGGTTAAATGCATTGACAGCGAATTCGGGGTTAAGTGCAATCCAAGGAATGGTTTCTGCATCAACGGCACAAGGTTTGTTGGTGTTGAAGTAATGGATGTTGCTGGACTAGTTCCTGGAGCTCATGAAGGCAAAGGAATGGGCAACCAGTTCCTTGATGATTTAAGGCAGGCTGACGCGTTCATTCACGTGATTGACATTAGCGGGGCAACGAATGACAAGGGAGAGAATGTTACTCTTGGCTCCTATGACCCTAGCAATGATGTTAAGTTCTTGGAAGAGGAATTAGATTACTGGTTTTTTGGAATTTTAAAAAATTCTTGGACAAAATTTGCCAGAAGGTTAGAGCAAGGTAATAAGGACTTGGTTAAGGAGATTGCTGAGCAGTTCAGCGGACTTAAAATTACTGACGAACATGTTAAGGTGGCTATTGAAGGGTTTAATACTAATAAACCTGCTGAGTGGAATGATGAGGATTTGTTCAAGTTTTGCTCTAAGCTAAGGAAGCTTTCTAAGCCAATGGTTATTGCTGCTAATAAAATTGACAAACCTAATGGCTTAAAAAATCTGGAAAAGTTAAGGAAATTATTTCCAGATTACAAAATTGTCGGATGCAGCGCTGAGGTTGAGCTTGCGCTCAGGGAGGCTAATAATAAGGGAGTGATTAATTATGCTCCGGGAGATAATAGCTTTAAGGTTATTAAGGAAGAGTTGCCTGAAAAATTATTGAAAGCTTTAGATTTTATGAAAAAGTTTTTGGAGGAGTTTGGCTCAACTGGAATTCAGGAGATAATGGATTATATTGTGTTTGATTATTTGCACTACATTGCGGTTTTTCCAGGAGGCACTAAAGGCTTGGTGGACAGCCATGGAAGGGTTTTGCCTGATTGCTTCTTGTTGCCTAAAGGCAGCACTGCCTTAGATTTTGCCTACACTATTCATACTGACTTAGGTGACAAGTTCATTAAGGCTATTAATGTGAAAACTAGGCAAGTTTTGGGGAAAGCGTATGAGCTTAAGCATAGGGATATTATTGAGATTATCACTTCTTAGTCTTATTTCTTTTATAACTGGTTTGATTGAAATCTTTTTAAATCTTGTTTTAATTGTTCTTTAATACTATGAGAGTCGTTGTTGTTGACAAGAAGAAATGCACTGCTGGCAAAGGATGCGATTATGTTTGCATGAAATTCTGCCCAATTAACAGGGATGAAAAGGATTGTATAATCAAAGGAAAGGAGGGCAAAATCTCAATTATTGAAGAGAACTGCATTGGCTGCGGAATCTGCGTTAAGAAATGCCCTTTTGATGCTATTAAGGTTGTTAATCTTCCTAAGGAGCTGGAAAAAAAGGAGCTGTATTCTTACGGGCTTAATTGTTTCAGGCTTTTCAATCTGATTATTCCAGTGAAGAATCAAATAACTGGTTTAGTGGGGGTTAATGGAATTGGTAAAAGCACTTGCTTAAACATTTTGTCAGGCCAAATTGTTCCTAATTTCGGGGAGTTTAATTCTCCTGCCAGCGGCCAAAAAGTTATTGAATATTTTAAGGGAAGCGAGGGGCAGATGTATTTTGAAAACTTGTACGCTAAAGGTGTTGAAACTAGCTATAAACCTCAATATATTGAGCGCATTCCTAAGGCTTTTGGCGGAACTGTTAAGGAGTTGCTTAAAAGTTTTTCGGAAAAAATTGATGAAATTGCTAAAGAATTAGAAATTTATCATTTATTTGATAGGAAATTGGATGAGATTAGCGGAGGAGAGCTTCAGAGAGTTGCTATTGCTGCAAGCCTTGTGAAAGAGTCTCAATTATTGTTCATTGATGAGCCTAGCAGTTATTTGGATATTAAGCAAAGGTTAAAAATTTCTAATGCAATAAGGAAAATTGGGCTGCTTAAGGATTCTTGCGTGGTTGTTGAGCATGATTTAGTAATGCTTGACTATTTGGCAGATTTGGGCAACATTATTTATGGTAAAAGCGGGGCTTACGGAATTGTCAGCAACCAGTTAAGCATCAGGGAAGCGATAAATACATATTTATATGGTTATATTAAGGAGGATAATATGCGCTTTAGGGATAGTGAGATAAAGTTTGATGTTAAAGCTCCTGTTATTTCAGTTTCAAGGTTTCCTTTAATAAGCTGGGGAGAGGTTAGTAAGAATTTAGGAACGTTTAAGCTAAAAATTAATCCTGGCTCTTTGATGAGAAACGAAATCATTGGAATACTTGGGGAGAATGGCATTGGAAAAACCACTTTTGCAAAAATTTTAAGTGGAGTGATTAAACCTGACAGCGGAATTATTGACAGCTCTATTAAAATAAGCTATAAACCCCAATATATTTCAGTTGAGGAAGATAATATTGTAAGGGTTTATCTGAAAACTTGCAGCAATTCATTGATTGAGAAATTAGATTTAAGCCATTTGCTTTCAAGAAAGGTTAGTGAGCTTAGCGGAGGAGAGCTTCAAAGGGTTGCTATTGCTGAATGCTTGTCTAGAGAAGCTGATGTTTATTTGCTTGATGAACCTAGCGCTCACTTGGATGTTGAGCAAAGGCTGAATGTTTCAAACATTATTAGGGATATTGTGAAAAAGAAAGAGGCAAGCTGCTTTGTCATTGACCATGATATCTTATTCATGGATTATTTGAGTGATAAGTTAATGATTTTTTTAGGAAAGCCTGGAGTGAATGGCGAGACTTATGGCCCAATGCAGATGAGAGAGGGAATGAACAAGTTCCTTAAGGAGCTAAATATCACTTTCAGGCGCGACAAAGACACTAAAAGACCGAGAGCCAATAAATTGGACAGCCAGCTAGACTCAGAGCAGAAAAACTCAGGGGAATATTATTACCAGTAAAAAAAAGCATAGACAAATTTAAAAATACAAATTATTCTTTAATTTTTATGAATAATCAGGAAATAATAGAAAAAGGACAGTTAAATGATGCTGATCGCGTTAGATATAGCGACCCTTTTTTTAGTGTTTTTGGAGAATATATTAATTTTGACAGTTCAATTAAAGAGGTTTTAAAAAATAGGGTATCTTTGACTAATGAAGGCAAATACTTTTTTTTTAACAAAAAAGGAGAAGTTGCATTGAAGTATTTCTTTGGAAATTCAAATCCTAAATACAATGCTATTTTTAATTTCAAATTAGATGATTATGCATGCTTAGATAATTCCTTACTGGAGCCTCTTGAAAAAATTGCGGGCAAAATTAACAGTTCAATGGTTTATGATATAGAGAGGGCAAAGGATAAATGCGAATCCTTGGCTGATTATCGCATTAAAGATTTGGATGATACAGGCATTGTTCTGCCTTTTTTTGAGAATTCTTTGAAAAATAAGGGTTTGAATAATAATGAAATAATTGATGCTGTTCTTGAGGGTATGGAAAAAGGTGAGCGTTTTGTGGGCATTTGCTCTGATTCTTCAGCCCTTATGTGCAGGGAGATTGATAAAAATAATTTGCCTATTTTTTATTGGAGGCAAAGTGTCAAAACTTCGTATGGCACCTCCCATGCAGTAGTAGTATGCTTTGATAAAGAGGGAAATTGGATTGTTCTTAACGGCAAGCGCCCTAGGGATTTTTCAGAGGATTTTAAAATTGTTCCAAAAGAATATTTTGCTAATGGAACTTTTAAGTTTGAATAATATTTTCAGTTAATGCTCTTATACTCCTAGCATTATTGTTATGAAATTCCTTATGCCGGGCCCGAGGCCTAGTACGCAGATTATTATTTTTAAGTAATTGCTGAAGTCTTTATCTGAGTCTTTGTTTAAGTAATAAAGCAAGGGCATTAAAACTATTAATTTCAGGGCGTACATTACTGCTCCTGTGTGAAAATATTGAGTAAAGAATCCTCCGACAATGTGGACTTCAATGTATCCAAAAAAGTCTATGTTTACGAAAGTGCTTGTTGCGTCAAACAAGTGGCTCATCATTGCTGCAAGGCTTAATTTGTCAGAAAGCAGGGATATTTTTTTTCTGAGCAAAAACAGTGGCGCAATTGAGATTGAAAAAAATAATGCATATAACGGAATTGCTTGGTAGTTAACTATGCTAAAATTGGGCAAATGGAAAAGTATCAGTATTGTTGGCAGGTAAGTCATTAGGATTTTTTTCCCTAATAGTTTATCCAAAAAGAATGACAGGAAAAACAGGGCAATCATCATTATCCATATTCCTGGAGTTACTGTCCAGAAAAATCTTTCATAAACTCCTGTGTCAGCGTAAACCCTGATAATGCTTCCAAGTAGTATGAAAGGCAGTATTTTTAACAAAAGGTTGATGTCAAAGTTCGCTTTCCCTTTAAGTATTTTATACATTAATGAGATTAAGATTATTGCCAAGATTGCATAAGCCATTGTGTCAAAGATGTTGTAAGATTCTGCGCTGCTCCATCCATTTAGGAAATTTTCATAAAAAAAATTGGACAAGTTCATGAAATTATTTAGTAAGTGCTGTTTTAAAAAAGTTTAATAAATACTGGTTGCTAATAAATTTTCATGGCTGAAAAAGAAAAAGAGTTATCTTCTGAAGAGTTGGAAAAAAAGAT
The DNA here is from genome assembly GCA_041653395.1 of Candidatus Nanoarchaeia archaeon. GTDB lineage: Archaea > Nanobdellota > Nanobdellia > Tiddalikarchaeales > Tiddalikarchaeaceae > JAQTTT01. Next base: position 12,985 of record JBAZFK010000007.1, on the reverse strand, counting down.
TAATGATATTTTGGAAAAAAGCAGGATAATTGACAGCAATGGCTGGAAAATCCAGTATAATCTTGAGATTCTTTCCCCTTTTGAAAAGCCTGAAAAGTTTTATGGATTCGTTTTAAGGGAGGTTAGGGGTGAGTTTAAGAATGTTTTAAGGGTTGACCAGTCGTTGAATGCGAGCCCTACCAGCGCTTTTTTTGCTGATGTCAGCCAAAGAAGGGCTATTGCTAAAGAGAATGTTGACAAGTCAATGGGTATTGTTGCAGGAATAGTTCAGACAATAACTAAGCTTTTATATTCTTTAAGGGAGTTTGATTCAGTTCTTGATATTATAAAAAAATTGGATTCATCTGACAAGCTGGAAGTTTTTGCTGCTGAGCAGAATTTGAGAAGGATATTCTTAGATGAAGTTGACATGAAAAAAGGGAGAGGTTCAATACTGCAAATGCAGTCAAGCCAGGGATTAGAGTATGTTAATTTGTTTGATTCATTTTTGACTATTGAAAAATTGTCCGATATTGATGATTTGAGAAGCAATGACAGGATTAAGAGGATTTTGAAGGGAAGGTTTCAGGAGTATGAGCTGTGGAAGGTTGCTTTTAAAAAAGACATGGTTTCAAGAAAGGAGATTCAGAAACAGTTCTTGAAGTCGCAGGTTGAAAGCCTTAAGATTCAGCTTGATTGGATTAAGCCTTATTATACTTTGTTAAAGCAGCTGGATATTAAAAGCGGAACAACTGACCCTGATTTGCTTGCAGGGTTTGATACTAGCCTGATTACAACAAAGATTAGGTGCGTTGACGGAGGGGAGAAGAGTAAGTCTCTTGTTACTGCTTTTTTGGATATTGATTTCTCGTTTAAAACAGGTCCATATCCTATTCAGACTGATTCAGGAGGAAGAGCATATCATCATAGATTTGGGACTAAGATAACCTACACTCCTTATATTATGCGAAATGAGGATTATGAGGATTTTGTCAAGAAAGAGGCAATGAAAGAGATTGATTTTTTTAAGGATATTGTCGGAAGCCAGCTTAAGGCAATGCAGGAGGATTTGGATAAGTATTTAGGAGGGCAAGAGTATATTGGCAGGGATAATTCAGAGGATGAGGAGTCTAAGCCTCTTAACCAGTTTGAATTCTTGGCTCTTCCGTTTAAAGGCTTGCTTAATTTGTTTGGAATAAGCTTTGAGAAGAAAGGAAAACCTAAAGCTAAGTTTTCTTTGTTTAAGTATGAGAATGATTTGGATAAGTTCAGGGAAAAACTCAAAAAGGTAACAAAGGATTTATACACCCTTTTTAAGGATGAGAATGGGCTTCCAACTGAAAGTGCTACTTTAAGCCTTAATTAACCTAAAAGCATAATTATTATAAAAAAAGAATGCTCTAATATTTGTTATGGCTTTTGACTCTAAATATTTCACTGGAACTGATTCTAGCAGTTATTTTACTGAAAACAGCAATTTATACAAATCCAGCCAAGGGTTGACTATTGGTGATGAATCAGGAATGGGCAATAGCCCTTTAAGCTCCACCACTAAAGCTATTCAGCATGGTTTTCAGACTTTGATGATTTTAATGAATCAGCCCGGAGCAGGAAGAGGCGCTGAAGGAGTTGGAAATGTTGACAGAATAAGCCAGCAGCAATTGGAGGCTACTGCTGAAATGCTTAGGCTTAATAAGATGAATTTCATTACTCATGGACCAATCATTGATTTGCTTGGATTTGGTGGTGAAGAGAGCAAAGAATCCGTTATTTCTGCTGAAAAAAGAGATGAGAATGCTAGGATTTTTGAAAAAGTTATTGAAAACACTGACAAGATGGCTCAGAAAGCTGATTTAAAAAATACTCCTTTAACTATCCATGCCTCTAATGCCATAGGCCCTCAGGGTGATTTTTTTGACAGCGGTTATAAGACTAAGGATGGGAAAGTTATTTACGGAAAAACCGGCTCAATGATTAAAAAAGACACTGGCCAATTATTGCCTATGCAGAGCAGCTTTAAATGGCTTCCAATAAAAGAATATAAAGATGCCTATGAATTAAAGGAGGGAACTGAAGATAATGGCTACGCTTTGTTTGAGATTACTCCAAAGAAGCATTTTGAGATGGCTAATGCAACTGCTTTGGATGAGGTTGACAAAAAGATTTCAGATATTGACATAAAAATGCACCAGCTTAGGGAGATTCATAAAGAGAATTCTCCGGGTTATCATAATTTAGAAATTGAAAGACGAACTTATGAATCTGACAGGTTTCATTTGACAAGCGGTAAGCTTGGAGGTATGGAAGGTGAGAATGCTTTTGTCACAGCAACTGAGTACATGAATGAAATGATGCCTAATCAGATTACTAGATTAGCAATGGCTTCTTATAAGACTAAGAGCCAACCGGTTTTGGCTATTGAAAACATGCCTATGCATCAGTTCGGAAAACCTGAAGAGGTTATTAAAATTGTTGAAGAATCAAGGAAGAAATTCGCAAAAGAATTGGAGGATAAAGAGGGGCTTGATTATGACCAAGCAAGGGAGACGGCAAATAAATTAATAGGCTCAACAATGGATATTGGACATTTGAATACTTTAAAGGCAAAGATTAATCCTGACACTAACAAGTATTGGACTGATGAGGATTTGAAAAAAGAGGCTGAAAAAATGGCAAAAGCTGGAATTAAATTAGTCCATATTGCTGACAATATTGGAGAGTTCGGAAAAGACAGTCATTTAATGCTTGGAAGAGGAAATGCAAAGATTGATGAAATGCTTGACATTTTAAAGGAGAACGGTTTCAAAGGCCAGGCAGCAATTGAATCCTATGAAGGTGAAGGTGAGTTTGATAAGGTGTGGGCGAGGAATAATATTAGGGTTTTAGGCTCAATGTATGAGTCAGGGAGAGGGCCGTCAATAATGGATGTTGATTTAAGCGCCCCTTATTCAAGCAGGAGCAGCAACTATGGCCATAAAGTTTCTGATCTTCATTGGAGCCAGTGGGGAGGGCCTTTTGCTGGAATGCACACAACTTTTGGAGGGGGCGGTGGGGATAAACGGGATGGGTTTAGCGGCACTCCAACAAATTAATAAATAACTAATAAGTGAATATTTCATGGCAAAAAAAGAAAACAATTCTAATACCCTTAGGCAGGGCAATGATTACTTGATTGCTTCAAAGTTCAGCGAAGAAATTTATCCTGAATTCAGCTCAGTTATTAAAAGCATTATTTATTTTGGCAGCAGCTCAAGGGATGACAAAAAGAAAGGCGATGTTGACTTATTGATAGTTTTCAATGACTCTGAAGTGATAAGCGATGATGATTTCAAGATTTATTTTAATTCCAAAATTAATGAGATTGCAAGAAGAATAAGCAGCAGGATTCATTTGAATATTGTGACTTTGACTGTTTTTTTCCAGAACTTGATAAATTCAGAGCCTGTTGTGCTTAATATTTTAAGGGATGGAATTAGCATTGTTGACACTGGATTTTTTAACCCGTTAAAGATTTTATTATTAAAGGGTGATTTGAAGCCAACTCCTGAAGCAATATTTAACTGCGCAACAAGGGTTTCGCAGCATGTTCTTAGGAGCAAGATTAATCTGTTAAGCAGCGTGCAGGAATTGTATTTGGCAATGCTTGATGCTTCGCAGGCTATGCTTATGAGCTACGGTCAGGTTGCTCCTAGCCCTGTTAAGGTTCCTGAGCTATTAAAAGGTTTGAAAGTTAATTCTGAATTAATCACCAGTTTTTCCAATATGCAGAAATTATTCAAAGACATTGAATACAGAAGGGTTACTGAATTATCAGGCAAAGTTTATGATGGTTTATCCAAGAAATCTAATGTTTTTATTAAAGAAATGGAAAAAAGATTAAAGAAAAAGATTTGATGCTTTATACTTATGCTGAAACTGCAGCGCCATTTCTTTGTGCTAAAGCTGATTTATTCGCTTTCTTTTTTGCATCATCCAATGATTCATACATTTCTTTTGTGAAATATTGCGATAAGCTTGGATCTTTTTTAATCAAATCAGCATTTACAGTAATATAAGCCTCTACTAAACCCTTAGTTAAAGCTGATGATTTTTTGAAAGTTTCAGGGCTTATTCCTAGTTCTACTGCATCTCTTGCAAGGCTAGGAGTCATTCTTTTATTCATTAATGGCTGGCTGCATTCATCTTTGTCTATGCTGTCAAGAGCTGAGATGATGTTCATTAATTTTTCATCAACGTATTTGTTCATGCTGAATTTTTCATCACCTAACGCTTTATATTTGATATTGCAAATTGTTAAAAATGAATTCATTGCATTATTGTTATCCTTGTCTTCAATTATTGCATCATAATCATTTTCTGCAACTTTTTTAACAAGGCTTAAAGCATTGTTAATATATTGGGGAAGGGTTTCATAAATTACTGCTAGATTTTTCATGGCTCTTAAATCAGTGCTTACAATTGGAAGATATGAAGTCGCTTTTCCTTTTCCAAATTTTTCATGGAATCTTGAGTAGTTGCTGAAATCTGAGATTATTTTTAATTTTTGGAAAGCTTCATTTGTTTTCTTAAAAACTTCATCTACATATTTTTTAGATGCTTCTTCATCAATAGTTCCGTCTTTTTTCAGTTTTGTTAATTCAGGGCTTTGAGCATAGATGGCCTCATAGTTTAATCCTGCATATTCTCCTTTTTCATTTCTTTGATATAAAAATTCCCCATTTGTTCTATTTGCAAAATACCTCATATCTGAAAATACTTTGAAATACTGACTAATGTTTTCTTTTGTGTTTTTTACATTGTCCACTGTGTCCCAATGAGCTTTTAATAAGCCTCCAAGATCATTATAAATTTTATCAGTACTCATGCTTAATTATAGAATAAAATCTCTTTAAAAATGTTTTTGTTACTCATTGGTGACAAATTGCTGGCTTGTTTCATTGATTAACACTCCAATCTCATCTGAAAAAGGAGCTGCTAAATTGTCATTCCAGCGCTTTTTGTTAATGTAGCCTTCGCCTAAAATGTCATCAACTTGAGCAATAGAGTGATTTGATGCATATAAGCCTTTTGAAGTTTTATCATTGATTTTAAGCTTTTTGTTCTCATAGTTTGCTATTTTTTTCTGAGTTGATTTTAGCCCTTTTACAACTTTGGTTACAGCTTGTTTATTCTCCTCCTTTGACTGATTTGATTTTAAAAAAGTGGTAACTAAATGAATAGCATACCTTTGCATTGCCATCTCTTCGCTTACATTTGCTCCCTTGAAATCATCAACTGTTAAGTTATCATAGTCTTTTTTGAACCTTTTAATATAATCAGTTAAAGCCCCTTTTGCATTGGTTTTAAGCTCATTTATTTTTGCTATAGTGTTAGTATAGTTTGCATTGTCTGCTGAAAGAACTGATTCAAGGTTTGAATCAAAATAATTAATGGTTTTCTTAAATTTGTCTTGGGCGCATGAGTAATTGCCTAAAGAGCTGTTAAGATTTACTAATTCATATCTTCCTAATTCCTGCGAACAAGCCTTGAAACTTTCTTTGCTGATTTCTTCAATCTTATTTAAATATTCAATAGGTATTGTGTAAGCAGCACTAAATTGTTCATTAAATCTTTTTTCATCAAAGTTTGGCTGAGCTTGGGCTTGAGCTTTGGTTTTCTTATAATTAAGCAGCAACCCAATGTTTTGAGTTAGATTTTCAGAGTCAATATACAGTTTAGCCGCGCTTGGTAGATTAAACATAAAAGAGTATAGGGAAGATTCTTTTTTTAAAGCTTTTGTAAAGGTTTTTAAATAAAATTAATTATCAAACTATTATAATGCTTGAGATTATTGATTTGTTTATTGAAAAAATGCTGTCAAAGTATGAAAACTTGATAAGCGTTTGCTTAATAGGCAGCAGGCTTAGCTCAAATTACGACAAATCAAGCGATTTGGATATAATTGTCTTGATTGATAATGCCTCTTTAAAGATTGATGAAGAGAGCATGAAATCTGAAATAAAGGAATTGGCAGCCTCTGTTGACAAGATTATTCATTGCCAAATAATGTTTTTAACCAATTTCTGGAACTATGTTAGCAATGGAAGCCCTATTACTTTTACAATATTGAGGGATGCTAAAGTCTATTATGACACCGGGTTTTTTGAAACTCTTCAAAAGCTTTTGCGTGCAGGGCTTATTAAGCCAAAAACAGAGGATGCTGAAAGGCAGTTATTCATAGCAAAACAATTGATGAAAATGACTTATCATAGCATAAACAAAGGGCTTTTGGATAATTTGCAGGGAGCTGTTGTTTCAGCAACCCAGAGCCTGCTAATGCAGATGGGCAAAGAGCCTCCTGCTCCAAAGCAAATACCCCAGGCAATAAAGGAATTAGTTACCCAAAAATTGATTGATGAAGAGTATTATTTAATTGCCAAAAAAATCATACAAGTTTATAAGGAGATTGAGCATGGAAAAAGAGGCAACCTTGATGCAAAAGAGCTTCAGATAATGTATAATTACACTAATAAGTTCATGATAAAAATGGAGGAATTAATCCAAAAATCCAAAAATTATTGAGGGCAAAACTTTAAAAATAAAAGTCTAATTAAATCACTAGTATGAAAGGAATAATAATGAGCTACAGAAGAGGAAGCCACACGCAGACTACTAATCAGATGATTATAATGCCGCAGGACCCTAAAAAGGCTAAAGATTTGGTTGGCAAAAAAGTGGTTTACAAAGCTAAAACTCATGATATTAACGGAAAAGTCACTGCTCTTCACGGCAGAAGAGGAGAAATCAGGGCATTGTTTGAAAAAGGGCTTCCTGGGCAAAGCATTTCTAAAGAAGTAATAATTGAATAAACAATTTTTTAAATACTTTAATTTTACTTAATTTTTAATGAATGCAGAGACTATTACTCCTGGAAGGATTTGCCTGCTTGGCGACAAGGTTGATTTGCTTAATAAGCCTGTTATTGCTGCTGCAATAAATAAGACTTTACGAATTAATATTAGCAAATTAGATAATAAAATACTCTATGAAAGCCGGGGATTAGCTAAGACTTATGAAATGAAATTAGGCGCTAAATATTCTGACAATAATTTCAATTACCAAAACGCTATCTATGACTTACTGAAAGATAGGATTAAGGGGGGATTCATTTGCAATGATTCGACTAATATTCCTATTGGTGCTGGAGTGAGCAGCAGCGCAGCAATCAGCGTTGGTTTTGCAAGAGCTCTTAACTTAGAATATGGCTTAGGTTTGAGCGATTATGAGATTGCAGAGATTGCTTACAGGGCAGAGCATGATGTTTTGGGAATTAGCTGCGGAAGAATGGACCAGTACTCTATTGCTTTTGGAGGAGTGACTTTCATTGACACTTTAAAACCTAATGTTGAAAGGTTAAGCATTGGTTCTTTGCCTATAATTGTTGCTAATTCTAACCAACCGAGAAGCGCTAAAATAGTCCTTAATGAAACTATGAGTTTAATCAATAAGGGCAATGACAAGATTTTAAACTGCTTTGACAGGGTTTATCAGGGAGTGTTAGCCGGAAAGAAAGCCCTGCAAAATAATGATTTTAAGACTTTTGGGGAATTAATGAATCTTCAGCAAGGAATTGAAAACGAGTTCAATGAACTGTTGTCAACTCCTAGCGCTACGCCTAAATTGAATTTGCTTTGCGAAACCGCAATTAATGCAGGAGCAATTGGCGCTAAGCAGATGGGCGCTGGAGGAGGGGGGTGCATGATAGCTCTGTGCCCTGAGAATAAGGAAAAAATTGCCAAAGAGTTAGAGAAGAATGGCGCAACAGTTTATTCTTGCGATATTTTTAATTATTAAATAAAAAGGTTTTAAATCTGAATTGAATAGTTATTTAGTATGATCTATTCAGAGGGAAGCATTAAGGTTAATGTTAGCAGGAAAGTGGTTTACAAAGCTAAAACTCATGATATTAACGGAAAAGTCACTGCTCTTCACGGCAGAAGAGGAGAAATCAGGGCATTGTTTGAAAAAGGGCTTCCAGGGCAAAGCATCTCTAAAGAAGTGTCGATTGAATAAAGTTATCACTCATTAATGAAAACATTTTTAAAAAGAAATTATTCTTTAAATTTTTATGACAGCAATAAAAGATAAAGTTATAAATGCTATTGATTTTATTGGAAAATCATTTTATGTAAACCAGGATAATGTAAAATTAGAATATGTATCTAATAAACAAAATAAAAGTCTTAAAACTACAGATGTTGCATTAATATCAGTTCTTACTTATTTATCTAAAGGAAAACAGCTAATAACAGGAACTTACGGCGCTGGAAAAACCACAACTGCTGAAGCAATTGCTAGTATTTTTGAATCCCTGCCTATTGAAATAGTTTCTCAAGGATTATTAAGGTGCAATCCTCAATTAACTGAGGAAAAAATGATAGGGAGGCCTGATTTAGGAAAGCTCCAAAAAGGCATAGAGAAAGTAATATGGAGTTATTTTGCATTATCTCCCACTAGTATTATTGATGAATTTAACAGAATTCCAGCTGACAAGCAAATATTATTATTAGACGCAATTGACAGGGGAAATTTTAATTATTTGAATGAGTCAATTAAAAAAGAAGGAGCAACTTATTCCACAAAAAATGAATTAGATGGAGGAAACACTGAATTATTAGCCCCAATAATTGACAGGTTCAGTGTAGAAGTTGAAGTTACTACTCCAGTAGGGTATTTAAAAAAAATAAATGGCGATAAAAAAATATTAAGCAACAAAGATATCTCCAAAAAAATGCAAACAATAATAGAAGATTCTAATTCTTTAGAAAAAATACTTGAATTAAGAAGTGAATTTCAATCAAAAAATAAAGCATTAATATTCACTAGTGAAGAAAAAGAAGAAATTTTCAAAGAAATAGAAGACATTAAAGTTGATGCAAGCTCGGAATTATTTATAGAATACGTTTTTAATGAGGCTAATTTTAACCCTGCATGCGGATACAAAGGCCAACCAAAAATTAATACTTCGCAAAACCATTTTGACAAATATTTGATGAATAATTTTGGGCAAAATTTAGGAATAAGCGTCAGATGGAGGGATTCAATCATTAAATATGCAAAATCTTTGGCTTGGCTTAAAGGAGAATCAAATGTTACACCCCAAATATTAAAAGCAATATTGCCCTACACTTTAATGCATAAATTAAAAGATGAAATAAACCAGGACAGGAAACCTCTTGAGCTGAATAAGACTTCAAGCGCAAAAAAAATTGCTGAGGAGATTTATATTAGATTCCAAGAAGATATGAAACTATTGAATGATTTTGAACAATCCATTAAAAAAGCATATAATAAAAAAGATGAATCAATAATTGAGAATTGGAATAAAAGCAGCCATCCTTTTTATGAATTCTTAAAAAATTCAGCGAAAAAAGAGATGAGTGATGGCTATGACAAAATATGAATTAAGCATTGAAACTTTAAAAAAAGTCTTCAATGAAATCAAAGAGAACCTGCCATTAAACATCGTTAAGTATGGAGAAAAATCCCAAACTGCCTGTATTGACTGCAAAACTTGGGACATAGAATTAAACCCTGAATTTTTATATGAATTAATGGATAAAGGATTGGATGAAAAAACTGCATATAAAGGATTGTTGGTTCATGAAATGGGCCATTACAAGCATCACCCTTTTGATTTAGAAACTTCCTTAATGGAAATAGATGCTTTAGAAAAAGACAATTTGCCTTTAGGAATTAAGGGATTGTATGATGATTTCATGTGTAATGCTAGGATAATACTTGAAGGAAAAGATGAAGCATTAAGCAAAATATATAAAGTGCTTAAAGGAGAAGGAATAATGAATACTCTTAATGGCTTTTACAGCGAGTTTAGCAATAAATTCGGCAAAAAAAATGTTTATTCAGATAAGAAGTTGTCAAAAGAGGATTTGGAAAAAATAGAAAAATTGCAAAAAATTAATATACAATGCCGTAAAGAACTGCACACTCATAATATCAAAAAATTCCATGAAATATTCAAAAATGACGAAATTCCTGAGGAATCGCTTGAGCAACTGATGAAAGAATTAAAGGATTTGAATGGAGAAGAAAAATTAAAAGAAACAATAAAAAAATTAGTGCAAGATAAGAAAATAAGCGCTGAAAATGCAAAAAAATACTTAAGCAAATCCGGAATTGAAAACGAGCAGGATTTTGGCGCTTTCCAAATGCATGTTGATGAGTCAAAAAAGTACAGTATTCATGTTCAAAAGATTAAAAAAACCGGCTCAAAATTTAACTCACCTTATGCTCCGAGAAAAACGAGCATTGACGACATTGCAAATTATGACCCTTTCATAAGCATGGCTAGCGGAGGAAGGGCGATTCCTGGACTATCTAACGGATGGATTAGCCAAGAATCTGGTTTTTTGCAAGAATTCAGCACTTTGAATGACTTGATTTTAATGATTGACAGCAGCTCAAGCATGACTAATCCCAATAATGATAGAAAGGATTTATCTTCAGCAATTGTTTCAGCAATGACTGTGGCGAATTATTATATGATTAACAAGAAGAAAGTGGCTGTTATTAACTTCTCTGATAATACAATAGTTAACAATTTTTCATCTGACAGCAAGGCAGTGCTTGAAAGCATATTCAAGTTTCAGGGCAATGGAACAAAACTTGATGTGAAAAATATTAGCCTTGATTTTAAGCAAAAAGATGTCTTAATAATAACTGATGAGGACATAACAAATTATCAGGAGAGTGTTGATTTTCTTAAGTCCAAAAAAAGCGAAAACAACAATATCTACATAATAAGCATATGCGGAAAAAAATCAAGCGCTGAGGAGCAGGGAATAAAAAGAATCCAGATAAATGACCCTAAAGACATACCAAAAATAGTGATAGGCGAATAACTTATGAACATTCATGATTTAATACCTGGCCTGAAAGAGAAAAACGATTTAGAACAAGAAATTAATGAAAATACTTATGAATTAGATTATAAAAAAAATAATCCTTTAACCACCATAACCATACAAGGAACCACTTATGAATTAAAAACATCAGAATATGAAAATTTAATGCAAATAATAACAGAAACAAATACTCCTTTAGAAGAAATAAAAAAATATAAACCTAACAATTTTGAAAAATATTTCGGATTAACAATAGAAAACAACCAAATAACAAAACTACAAATACAACAATATGGATTAACAAAAATACCCTACTTAGAAACACTAACAAAACTACAAACACTAAACTTATATAAAAATCAAATAACAGAAATAAAAGGACTAGACAAACTAACAAACCTACAAGAACTATCTTTATGGAATAATCAAATAAAAGAAATAACAGGACTAGACAAACTAACAAACCTACAAACACTATACTTAGGAAATAATCAAATAAAAGAAATAACAGGACTAGACAAACTAACAAACCTACAAACACTAAACTTAGGAAATAATCAAATAAAAGAAATAACAGGACTAGACAAACTAACAAACCTACAAACACTATACTTAGCATATAATCAAATAAAAGAAATAACAGGACTAGACAAACTAACAAACCTACAAACACTAAACTTATATAAAAATCAAATAAAAGAAATAAAAGGACTAGACAAACTAACAAACCTACAAACACTAAACTTAGGAAATAATCAAATAAAAGAAATAACAGGACTAGACAAACTAACAAACCTACAAAAAATAGACTTAGGAGAGAATAAAATAGAAAAAATAACAGGACTAGACAAACTAACAAACCTACAAAAACTAAACTTAGCATATAATGAAATAAAAGAAATAACAGGACTAGACAAACTAACAAACCTACAAGAACTACACTTAGGAGATAATCAAATAAAAGAAATAACAGGACTAGACAAACTAACAAACCTACAAGAACTACACTTATCATATAATCAAATAAAAGAAATAAAAGGACTAGACAAACTAACAAACCTACAAACACTACACTTAAGAGGTAATCAAATAAAAGAAATAAAAGGACTAGACAAACTAACAAACCTACAAAAACTAAACTTAGGAAATAATCAAATAAAAGAAATAACAGGACTAGACAAACTAACAAACCTACAAAAACTATCTTTATGGAATAATCAAATAAAAGAAATAACAGGACTAGACAAACTAACAAACCTACAAAAAATAGACTTAGAATATAATCAAATAATAAATTCTGATGAAAACAAAAAAGCAATAAGTGAATTAAAGCAAAGAGGAGTTGGGGTTGCGTTATGAACATTCATGATTTAATACCTGGACTTGAAGATAAAGACTTAGAAGCTAATATAAAAGAAAAATATGAAACTGATTTCAACGCAAAAAATCCACTAACACAAATAACAATAGAAGGAACCGCCTACGAACTCTTTACCCCTCAATACAATAACTTAATGCAAATAATAACAGAAACAAATACTCCTTTAGAAGAAATAAAAAAATATAAACCTAAATATTTTGAAAAATATTTCGGATTAACAATAGAAAACAACCAAATAACAAAACTACAAATACAACAATATGGATTAACAAAAATACCATACTTAGAAACACTAACAAAACTACAAACACTAGAATTATGGACTAATCAAATAAAAGAAATAACAGGACTAGACAAACTAACAAACCTACAAGAACTACACTTAGGAGATAATCAAATAAAAGAAATAACAGGACTAGACAAACTAACAACACTACAAGAACTACACTTAGGATATAATCAAATAAAAGAAATAACAGGACTAGACAAACTAACAAAACTACAAAAACTATACTTAGGAGAGAATAAAATAGAAAAAATAAAAGGACTAGACAAACTAACAAACCTACAAACACTAAACTTATATAAAAATCAAATAAAAGAAATAAAAGGACTAGACAAACTAACAACACTACAAACACTAGAATTATGGACTAATCAAATAAAAGAAATAACAGGACTAGACAAACTAACAAACCTACAAGAACTACACTTAGGAGAT
>JBAZFK010000006.1:0-59139 GCA_041653395.1 Candidatus Nanoarchaeia archaeon | reverse complement strand
TGTTTTTGAATTGTGTTAAAAATTCAGGCACTATTACTGGGATTACTGCCTCTAATTCTTTGCCTGTTTGTGGCTTTGCAAGTGCTCTTTTTTTGTCAAAGCATCCGAAAATGAACCTGTGAGAATAGGTTTCGCCTGACACTTCAGCGGTTAATTCGCTTCCATCATATTTTGGCAGTTCAGCTGCTAGCAGGGTTATTTGAAAGTTGCCTAATGAGTCAGTCACTGTGTTTTTAACATCAGCGCCTTTTGTTAATTTTATTGCAGCTCCAGTGATTGATGCTCCGCTTTTTCCATCTGCAGCGTAGTGCATTACTTTTCCTTTTATTCTTGCTTCGCCTGCTGCCAAAGGAACTGAGGGCTTGTTGATTGGGACTACAATATTATGTATTGTTTTGCCTTTGGTTAAGTTGAATTCGCTTCCTCTGTTGCCAGTGTTTATATTAGGCCTTCCGTTATACATTAAATGGTTGTATTTAATTCCGGAGTACTCTGTTTCTATTTTTTTTATTTTTATTACTGCTGGAATTGATTCAGGAAAGCTTATTTCGAACTCTCCATTATTGTTAGTGGTTGCTTCAAGGTTCGAGATTATGGGGTCAGTTTCTGCTGTAACTTTTAAGCCTTTCAAGGGAGTTCCTTTTGACTTAACCCTATAATCTAATACTTTTCCTTTAATAGTGGTTTTTTTAGGATTCCTGTTGGCTGAGATTGACATTGCAGCATTGCCTCCCCCTCCTCCTGATTGCTGGCTGCTTTGGCTTCCTTGTGATTTGCTTTTAAACATTACAAATGCTGTCACTCCAACTCCTAGAACTGCTAAGATTGTGATTATTATTGTGCCTGCATCCATGGCGCTTGCGCTTGAGCCTGATTCTCCACTTACCCCTCCGCTTGCGTTTAAGTAAATGATTCCAATTATTACTGCTATTAATATTGCTGCTGCTATGCCTTTAATCCATGGATGAGATCTTTTGTTTGTGAATAATACTATAATTAATAAAAAGATTACTACAAATATTATCAAAAATATTGGGGAGTATTGGATTATTGAGGTTACTATTGCGGATAGGTTAGGGTTTAATAAGACTAAGACTGAGATTAATGCGCTTATGCCTAAGGCAATTCCCACTATTTCTCCTGGCTTTTCAACCCATATGCCTGCAGTTCCCATTGAGATTCCGAAGATTAAAATGAACACAAAAGCTGCTATTACAAAGTTAAGGTTGTTTTTTACGAAATCGCTGATTGCGTCGCTAAAACCTATTGATAGAACAAACAATAATAATACTGCAAGAATTAGCTTCTTCATACAGTTATTATTTTAACTTTTGTTTTAATAAAAAGGTTATGGTAAAAGATTTTTAATATGAAGAATTATATTTTTTATGATTATGAGAAAGCTTAAGGCTAAGGAAATAAAGTATGTTTTGTATTTCATGATTATTGTTTTCGTTATCAGCTCTTTCAGCTTCATTAATTTGTCAGCTGATAATGGACAGGACACTGTTAAGGCTTATTTGTCAATTATTGGATTAGGACAGGATTATTATCAGGAAGTTAGCGTTCCTGCTGGAGCTAACCTTTATTATTTATTATACAATACTGGCTTTGTTTCTTTTCAGTCTGATTATTCTGTCAAGTGCGTTGGCCAAACCTGCAATGATTACTTGACTGCAAAGTATTGGCAAGTTTTTTTGAACAATGATGAGGCAAGTATGGATTATTTGATTAATGGAAGCGAAGAATTCGTGCTTTATTATGGCAAGAGAATTAATCTGATTAATGTCTCTTTGAGCCTGATTATTAGTGGATTTGCTGAAAATACCACACTTAGGGTTCCTGACACCATGAATCTTTTGGGCTTGCTTAACACTTACAATGCAACTTTCATTAATAGTTCATTGAATTGCTTATTTGGCAGCTGCGGCAATTGGACTGCTTTGGTGAATAATGAAACTAAAGGCTTTGATTACGTTTTTATGCCTGATGATTCCGTGCTTTTTGAATTAGAATAGTTATTTAAATACTTCTTTTCCTTATTATTATTAGTCGCAAGTGAAGAAGATAGCACCCTAGCTTATCGGGCTTCGAAACCCGGAGATGGCTTGTAGGGTAGCTGCAGATGCGGCTAATACTTTTTTAGCATTAAAGGAATTATTATCTAAATTTTTAAATCACAAAAGAATGTCTTATTTTATGGAAATGGAATACTTAAATGATAAGATAATATTTGACAAGGTTTTGAATGATTTTGACAAGTTCACTTTCTCTTTTGTTAAGATATTGGATAAATTGAATATTAATTATGTTTTAATCTCTGGATACGTTGCATTACTTTTTGGCAGGACAAGGATGACTGAAGATATTGACATTTTCATTGAAAAATTAAGCTTTGAAAGGTTCGGCGAATTATGGAATGAATTGCTTAACACTTTTGAATGCATTAATACCCAAAATGCAAAAGAAGCCTATGAAGAATACTTGCTTAATAACTCATCTATTAATTTTTCTCTAAAAGGAAGGTTTCTTCCGAGAATGGAGGTTAAATTCCCAAAAAAATCAACTGATTCATGGTCCATTGCCAACAAAAAAAAGGTTGTTTTAAATGGGAGAGTTATCTATATTTCTCCCTTGGAATTGCAGATAACTTTCAAGCTTACCCTTGGAAGCGAAAAGGATATAGAAGATGCCAGATACCTTTACAGAATATTTAAAGACTTTCTTGACAAAGAAATGCTAAATTATTGGATTAAAAACTTTAAAATAGAAAAAGAGGTTAAATACTTATCATGAAGCTTCCTAAAATTAACCTAAAAGAGATTGAAAGGGAGAAAAAAAGAAATTTTAAAGAAAGATTAAAAATGATTGACTTATACGCTGAATGGGTAAAAAAGAACACTAACAAGAAATGGTCAAGCGAGCAGGCTAAAATATTAAAAATTGAATGATTGTTTTGTGGAATTAATCATTTTTAATGTCCTCTATTATTTTTCCGTCTTTTAATCTTATTATTCTTTTTACATAGGGAAGCAATAGTTCATCATGTGTTACTAAAACAATTGTTATTTTTTTTTCCTTGTTTAATGTTTTTAGCAAGTTTATTATTTCATTGCCTGTTTTGCTGTCTAGCTGCCCTGTCGGCTCGTCTGCCAGTATTATTTTTGGGTTATTAATTAATGCTCGGGCTATTGCTACTCTTTGCTTTTCTCCTCCGCTTAATTTGCTTGGATAATGGTTAATTCTTTTGCCGAGTCCTAATTCTTTTAATAATTTTATAGCATCTTCTTCTTTGCTTTTGCTAAGCCCATAAGGCATTAATGCCATGGTTACGTTTTCTAGTGCGCTTATTCCTGGAATTAGATTGAATGTTTGGAAGACGAAGCCTATTTTTTTCAGCCTCACTTTTGCTAATTCATTGTTGTCCATCTTTGACACATCTTCATCTGCTAGTATTACTTGCCCGCTTGTAGGAGTGTCTAGGCATCCTAGCATGTGAAGAAGGGTTGATTTTCCGCTGCCGCTTGAGCCTATTATTGCTAAAAATTCTCCTTCATTAATTTTTAAGTTAATATTATCATTCGCTTTTACTTCATTTTGTTGCCCAATATTGTAATACTTGCATAGATTTTTTGTAATAATTAATTCTTTTTTCATCCTCTTGTTGCCTCCACTGGACTCATTTTTGCAGATTTCATTGCAGGATAGATTCCTCCAACTAAACCCATGATTAATGCAAATAACATTGCTTGAATTATTAAATCTATTGTGACAACTGTTGGAACTTTTGAATAATATGTTGCAAAAGCTGAAATTCCCATGCCTAACCCTACACCTATTATTCCTCCTATTAAACTTAACACTACGCTTTCCATTATTATCATTTGGATAATATGAGAATTTTGCCAGCCTATTGCTTTTAATATTCCGAATTCTTTCATTCTTTCCATTACGCTCATTAGCATTGTGTTAGTTACCACTATTCCTCCAACTATTCCTGCTATTCCACTTATTGCCCATAATGCTATTTTTAAATTTCCAATAAATGAGGTTATTATCCCTGAACTTTCCTGCATATCCATTGCCTGCAATTCCCCTTTATATCTGAGGCTAACTATTTCTTTTAATCTGTCCTGGTCATCTAAGTTTTGTGGCACTAGATTAATCATTGTCACTTGATCTTCATCAATGCTGGCTGCTTTTCTTGCAACATCTAATGTTGTCACAACCATCATATCAAATAGGGGCAAATCTGACTCAAACGTTCCGACAATCCTGTAATTCTCATTGTTTAATACTATTTGCCCTCCTATTTGCTGGCCTATTTGCTTTCTTAAAGTTTCGCTAATCACTACTGAGTTTTTGTCTGTTTCTTTTAATTTTCTTCCATTGCTAATCTGGTAATAAACTGCCCCTTCATAGTCTTTAGATAATTCTGGATTAATTCCTATAAGCACGACTACAGGTATTCTTACTTTGCTGGATTTAATTGGTGTGGTGGTAAAAATTTGGGGCAGCGCATATTTTACTCCCTGTAATTTTTGCAGTTCATCAACATAATCCACATCCACTCTGCTGTATTGATCGTCAACTGCTCCTGCTTCCATTAGATAAATTCCCTGAAAGGAATCTAAAATTTCTGAAACATTTGCTGCCACTCCAAAGCTAATGCTCACTAAGCTTACTATTCCCGCAACCCCCACTATTACTCCAATTAATGTTAAAAAGCTTCTTCGTTTATTTCTCAACAAATTTTTCAGTATTATTTTTATCATTCGTATCTCACCGCTTCTACTGGGCTCATCTTGCTAGCCACGCTTGCAGGATATAATGAGCTTATTACTCCTACAAACACTGCAAATATCATTGCTTGAAAAATTAAGCCAAAAGAAACAATTGTTGGAATTGAGGTTATTTTCTCAACAAAGTAACTGCCAATTAAACCCAATAATGTTCCAATTACTCCTCCAGTTACCCCCAATAATACTGCCTCTAGTAATATCATGTAAGTGATGTGAATATCTTTCCATCCTATTGCTTTTAGCACTCCGAATTCGTTGATTCTTTCCATCACACTCATCAGCATTGTATTCATTATTCCGATGCCTCCAACAAATGCTGAAATGCTGCTTACAAACCATAAAGCCACTGTTAATGTGCCTAAAAAATTATTCAATGACTCCCCTGATTGCTGGGATGAGCTTACCCTGTAGTCTGAAAATATTTCCTTTAATCTTAAAAACAGTGTTTTAGTCTCAATTTTGGGCAATAAATAAACTGAACTGAATTCATCTTCTTTATAATTAGATAGCTCTCTCGCAGTGTCTATGTGCATCACTATTGTTCCTGATGCGCCTATGCTGGTTTCTAATGTGAAAATTCCAACTATTCTGAAAGTTCTGCCGTTTATTTCTACTGAATTTCCAACAAATAAGTTTTCATCCTTTGCAAATTTATCATTTATCATTACTCCGTTTTTTTCATTTTTAAACAATAATCTTCCTTGCAATTTATTGTCATAGGGTAAGGCGTTTTTAAAATAGGGTATTTTTTCAGGCTCTAAACCTATTCCTTGAATTAATTGAATAGTTCCTGAGCCCATTGTTGATGTAGCGCTTAAATCTTTTCCATTGAAAGATTTTATATAAAAGCTTATTTCACTGGCATAAATTTCTACATCGTTTATTTTATCTAATCTTTTTAACAAATCAGTATTCATTGTGCTTGTGGCGCCCATTATTGAATTTGATATTTGGATATATTCAGAACCTCCTAATTGCGAGTTTGCTTCCTGCTTTAATCCTTCACTAATGCTTACTAGGCTAATTATTACTGCTACGCCTATTATTATTCCTAAGCTTGTTAGTAAACTTCTAACTTTGTTTCTGAGCAAGTTTTTTAACGAAGTTTGTATCATTTTTTCTTCTTCATTTTTTTATAAACAAAGAAAGCAACTACTGCCACTAGAACTATTCCAATTATTAAGTAAGCTGTTGAGCCGTCAACGCTTAATAGGTCATAATCTATTAATTGGTTTATTGTTGATTCTGTTCCTTTATCATCATAATAGGTTATTTTTATCTCTCCTGTTATTTTGCTTTGAGTTTGAGGTATTAATATTTCAAAGATTGCGCTTGTTATGTCTTCCCTGTCAAGTGTTCCTAAATTCTCTGAGGTTATTCCTTTGAATTCATCACTAATCAATAATTCAGCTTTCACTCCATAGGCTTTTGAGCTTCCTAAATTCTCTATTTGGCAGCTTATTGTTTGCTGAGCCCCTTTCATTATTAGCTTAGGGTCAAGGTTTATTGAATTGATTGCTATTTTTGGCTCCCCTACTGTTAATAAATTAAGTGTTGAATTAAGAGTGTAATCATTTGATTTGGCCATTAGCAATAATTGGTATGGCTCAGGCTCTATTTCTTTTTGGACAAAAATCATTGAGTAAAAAGTTTTTGATTCGCCTGGGCTTAATGAGCTAATGTAAAATTCCGAGCCTGATTCTGGAATAAATCCATTAGGCATTAAAATGCTTAAGAATACGTTTTTGAAAATGTCATTTCCTTGGTTGCTTACAGTTAGGCTGAAATTCGTTGATGAATCAATAAGCAATGATGTTGTGTAGTTGTCTATGATTAAATTGTTGCTGCTAAGCACTGTTACAGTGTCTCCTGATTGGCTGGTTAATTGCTGGCCTCCGTTGTCATATTTTGCCTCAATGCTGATTGAGTAGCTTCCGCTTGCAAGAGTCATTGGAACTGAATAGGTGAAGATTATGAATTTTGATTCGCTTGGCTTGATTGTGCCTATGTTTATTACTGACTGGTCTAAAACGAGCTGGGATGAGGGTATTATTCTTAGGTTTGTCAAATCCGTTGATTCCAAGTTCTGGATGTTAAAGCTTATTGTCCCTGACTGGCCTGGGTAAAGCTCGGAGTCAGATAATGCAACATTTGTTATTGAAAGCTTGGTTGCGGAGGCGCTAAAGCTTATGTTTAAAATAAGTAATAGGGTTAATAGTGAGATTAATTTTTTCATATGTATTTTGTGTTTTTGATTATTTAAAAAGAGTTATTATTTACCATATGGTAAATAATAATTAGTTTTGCGCCGGCAATCTTTAAAAATAGAACTTTCACTATAACTTAATATGTTTGCATTAACAGCATTAATCATTGGAGTGTCAGCGCTTTCATCTTTAACCAAAATCCCTGATTATATAGCCCAAAAAAAGGAGAAAAAGAAGGAAAAACAGCTTGAAACTATTCTTTCGCATCAGGGAAGCGTTGAAAATGTTGCTGCAAATGTAGAAAATGTTTATTTGACAAACTCTGAATTCGTAAAATACTTCGGAAATGGTAGCAAAGCCCAAGGCTATGTAAAGCAGGGAAGCGGAAAAACAAATGCCAAAACCTTTATTAATCTTGATTCAGAGACTTGCCCAATATTAGAATATATGGTGGATATGGCTGATGAAATTAACAGCTCGCTTGCGCCAGGAGCGAATCCAACTGAAGCAGACTTAAGATATTTCACAATAGAAAACATAAAGCTTGGAGCCAGCACTTATTCCTCAATAAGCAATGACTCCATGACTCCAGGATTAATCAATTCAGAAGTTGATGACGCTGCAGATAAATTATTAGGACAATATATTGCAAACGGACTAGTTGAAAAAAGGCTTTTAATTCCAGGCGCAGCGCCTAATGCTGCAACTAATCCTCATATTTATATAATTAATCCTGACTTTGGGGATTTAAGGACCAATAAAAGGTACGCTGTTGAATCAGGAGCTGTTAAGTTCCTAGGAAGCTTGGATAAGAATTACAGCAATTTTGCTGGCGGAAAAATAACAGTAATGCCAACATCAAAAGACTGCACAATGAGAATAACAAATGATGAAAAATTCAACAAGGAGGTGCTGGAGAAAGTATTGCTTAACTCTGAAACCTCAATGCTTAATAATGGAACTATTTTGGAAAAACACACTGAAGAAGAAAAGAAGAAATACGCTAGAGGAGAATACACTGGAGAAGAGAAGAAAAAATATGAAGAAAAAATCTGGAAGCCAGTTATAGAAAGCTTTGTCAACCATGAGCTCTTGCTTGCTCCAGAGCAATACATTAATTACAAGCATTTTGAAGAAAAATACTATGCTGAACTAAAAGATGAAGAAGATAAGAAAAAGAAAGCAAATAAATCAGCTTTAGCGCAAAGAACTCAAGCCCCAGTTTCGGCATAAAAACATTTTTTTGAATAATTTTTTGTTTGCATAAATATTTAAATACTTTAAAATTTCTTTATAATTAAGGCTTGCTTGGATGACAGAGCGGCCATGTGATCGGCTGCAACCCGATTCATCCCGGTTCAACTCCGGGTCCAAGCTCTTAACATTTTTTTAAAAAAAGGGAGTCTGCTTGCATTATTCCTTTCTCTTTTTTTTCTTTGGCATCCATTAAGTCTTTAAGAATCCTTGAGTTAGTGTCTAGTAACTCTGTAAGCCATGAATAATCTGATGCCATTAGGTCAAAAATTTTGTCAGCCAATAATTCCCTGTCTTGCATTGTTGAGTTATTCCAGAACAAATTTTTAGCATAGCCATAAGCATCCAAATAGAAAGAATCATCAAAGAAGAGAGCGCAGCCGCTAAACTCTGTTGCATTGCAATAATTTTTAAATTCATTTCTTAGCTCTTCTTTTCCTGACTCAATAAGGATTCTTGCTTCACTGAGTTCATTCTTTAGCTTGGCTATTCTTTTTTCATGGGGCAAAACATTCTTTTCAAATAATCTGTAATATTTTATTACAAAATCAAGGCTTATCTTTTCAGGGTTTTTTTTGCCTAATAATCTAATCATTTCAGGCATGATTGCCAAATAATTTTCTAAGTCATTTTCAAAGATGAAGCCTGAATAAAACTCTCTTAATATGTTTTTAAATCCTGTTTTTTTGTCATACTCATTTATTATCTCGCTAAGCTCGCATGAATACTCCCTGCAAAGCTGCGGCCTTTTTTCATAGATAGCGCATGCTGAAGCGTTTTTTCTTCCTAATCTTAAGCAGTTTTCTTCAATATAGTTTTTTAGATTAAATAAGCAAGTTTTAGGCATTATGAATGAGCTGTTTTTTATGCTGAATCCAAACTCTTCAAAGTCATCAAATCCCTTAATCCATGAAATGAATGCGTCATCATTCACTGTTCCATAATGCTTGTGCATGTTGCAGCAAGAGTTGCATCCCGGAAGGCAGCTGTAATTAACTTTTTCATCAGCAGTTCTTAGCTTGTTTTCAATGGCTTCTTGAAGTTTCATAAGCTATTTATATAAAAAAAAATTATTTAAAAAACTATTTATTTCAATTTGTTTTCTTCATTAATTATTTCATTGGCTGTGGCATTGATGCTTGGCTGGTTTGGGACAAACGGGCACCTGTTGTTGTCAATAATGCTTAGCCCATAAGTTCTGAATTTTTTTGCAAGATTGACAATTTCCTGCTTGTTTAATCCTATTAAAGGCCTTAATATTGGAATATTTATCCCCTGGCTTAATGCTTTAATGTTTTTAAGGGTCTGGCTTGCCACCTGGCCTATTGATTCTCCAGTAATTATGAAATCAGCTTTCTCTTTTATTGCTAGCTTTTCAGCTTCCTTATACATGTTTCTTTTGCATAGCAGGCAAAGGTACCTGTTGTTGCAGTTCTCTTTTGCTTTTTTTAAAAATATTGAATGGTTGTAGTAAAATATTTTCGCATCCTTTACTATTGCATTTGCCAGCTCTTCTATTTTTTTTTTCTTGTCAGAGATTTGGGCATGCAAAAAAACCACTTCAATTCCTTTATTGATTGCTAGTTTTGCAGCAACTGGGCTGTCAATCCCTCCGCTGAGCAAGCACACTGCTTTCATACAAACTTTTTATAAAACACTCTCTTTTATAATTATTGATGAAGCCTAATTGCGTGATTGTAAGATTTGATGAGATAGGTTTAAAAGCCTCGCACACTAAAAGCGAATTCATCTCGCTTATCAGCAATCAGATAAAAAAGTTAATGCCTGATGCTAAAATAAAAGCCTCACCTTACAGATTAGTTATTTTTTCACCTAATGTTAAAAAGTCCGCATTATTGGCAAGCAAAGTTTTTGGAGTGGCTAGCGTAAGCCCTGCAGTAATGGTTAAAAGAAGCATTGAATTGATTAAAAAAGTTGCTTATTCTTTCTATAAAAAAGGAAAAGTTTTTAGGATTAGCTGCCAAAGAAGCGATAAAGATTATGAGCATACGAGCCATGAAGTCTGCAGGAGTGTTGGAGAATACATTTATAACAAAGGAGGAAAAGTTGATTTAACCAATTATGATTTGAACATAAGCGTTGATTTTTTTGACAAGAAAGCCTTCGTTTTTTCCAAAAAAATCGCAGGCTTTGGAGGATTGCCTGCAAGCTCTCAAGGCAAAATCTTGTGCTTAATGAATAATAATAGGGATTATTTGGCATGCTTGATGATGATGAACAGGGGCTGCTTGCCAATAATTTTTGGCAAAAAGATTTTATATAAAAAATTGATAAAGCATTTTTCATACCTGAAAATTCCTTACTTTAAAACGATTGAGTATGATGATTTCTTGGGCGTTGCCTGCGGAAACGGTTTTGATAAATTAATTCATGGATTTAAGTGCCCAATTTTTTACCCTTTGGCTTTCATTGACTTAAAATGCGCCAGGGAAAAATTTAAATCAATTAATTAATATATTAATCATTAATGGTTAACAAGATTTGCTGCTTAGTCTATTCAATTAGCAATAAAGAGCTTAATTTCCTTATTCTTCACAGGAATAATTGGTGGAATGGCTGGGAGCTTGTCAGAGGGGATGTTAATGAATCAGAAGATGCTTTCCTAGCTTCATTGAGGATTGTTAATGAGCAAACATGGCTTAATTTGGAGAAAGTCAGCTCTGTTCCTTTCAATTACTCATATGAATACCTGAAGGATTTGGAAATGAAAAAAGCTGACGTTTCATGCTTTGCCGCAAAATCAGAGGAATTAATGATTAATTTAAGCCCTGAACATAACTATTACAAATGGGTTGATTACGAAACTGCCATGAAAATGCTTGATTTTGCAGAGCAGAAAAAATTCTTGGAATTTTTCAAAAAAATTATCTGAAGATTAATATTCCATTATTTTTTTCTAACTCTGTTGGCTCGTGGTCAAAATCTTTTAATGAATAATCCTGTTT
Source organism: Candidatus Nanoarchaeia archaeon (assembly GCA_041653395.1). Classification (GTDB taxonomy): domain Archaea; phylum Nanobdellota; class Nanobdellia; order Tiddalikarchaeales; family Tiddalikarchaeaceae; genus JAQTTT01. Next base: position 47,910 of record JBAZFK010000006.1, on the reverse strand, counting down.
TCCTTTTGTTGTTTCTATTCTTAAAATTTTTCCCTGAGGAGTTCTTAAAAAGCTTATGGAATAAAGGTCATAAAATGCCGGAACTTCTATTGCTATTTGCTCCTTGTCGCAATAAACTAAGGGAACTGGAAGTTCAACTTCTTCTTCTTTTTTATTATAATCCATTATTTGGCCATTGATTATTATTTTTGCTTCAAAGATTTCATCAATTCTTCCTAATTGCGATTCAAGGTTTTGCTCATTTAACTTTGTGGCATAGGTTTCTTTTGATGTTTTTTCACCGTTTACAAAATAAAAGCTTTTCATAATAATTATTTGAAATAATTCTTTTTAAAAAAATTACTGTTTCATTCATTAGTAAAATATTTTTTCATTGACTCATCAGTTAGCTCGAATACTCCTAATTTTAATCCCGAATCTAGGTAAGCCCATGATATCATTAGGGCTTCAAATGATTGCACGTATTTTTTTTTCATGAAAAAGTGCTTCGAATCTTCATAGTAAGCAATGGCTGAATCATAAAGCTCCTTAAATGCTTTATCTTTTAATATGAGCCTTGTCTTGCTTATTGCTTTAGTCATAAGTAATGTGTGCTTTGCTATTTGCGCTTTCAGCTCTTCTTTTTCGTTCATAAAAATCCCTTCAGAGTTTTCTGTTTCTCCTCTTTCAGCTCGTCATCGCTAAAGCCCGCAGCCCGCAGTATCTCTTCAACGCTTGGAATTAACTGGTTATTAATATAATATTCAGCGTTTATTTGCAGCTTCTTTTTAATAGCCTCATCCAGCAAGTAAGCGTTGTCTGAGATTTTTCCCTTGCCTGAAGCTATTACATATTCTATTAATGAACCTGACATTATTTTTCTTCCCTCTTTTTGCGCCTTAATGACTGCTGCAACGTGCGGGCCGACATTGCTGTAATTGCCTGAGTCCTTTGTCATTCTCGTGAGTATTGCGCATTTTTCAATGCTTACTTTGCCTGCTTTGATGTCATTAATTGCTGTTCTTAAAATGTTAAAGGCTTTTTTTTTGTCTTTGTCAATAAGCACTGCTTTTAAGGTGCTTTCCTGAAGCTCTTTTGCAATGATTGACGAATCCCTTCTTACGAACTCGAAGCCTTTGATTTGCATTCCTTCCTTCTTGCTGTAAAGCGCGTATTTCTTTTTTGCCCCTTTGGATTCAGCTTTTTTGGAGACAAATATTCCTGTGTCAAAGAATCCTTCAAATTTCAGCTCCATCATTTCAGGCAAGTTATTGTTGACTTTTTTTGCAAAATTTAAGGCAATTGTTTCATCATTTTTTGGCAGTATGAAAAAGCAGCTATCAGTGTCTCCATAAACTACTTTGAATTTGCTGATTTCAGCAGCCTTGATCAAATTGTTAATGTACTGCCTTCCCCATGCAGTTATGCTTGCTGAGCACTCAACGCTGTACCATCTTGATTGAGGAAATCCTAAATAACCCCATGAAGCGTTTGCCAAGATTTTTATGGCGTTCTGCCTTGCCTGCAAAACCTGGTATTCTGAAGAGTTCTTGCTTAATTTTTTTATCTCCTCCTTTATTTTGTCACGCTTAATTATTAAGTCCTTGACTAATGAGGGTATGAAGCCTTCTGGTTTTTTTGCAAAATTGAAAGTTTTTGGCTTTCCGTTTATCATTATTTCCGGGCTAGTGTATACATCTTTTCCCTTGGCATCTAGGGTTGTTGGGCAGATATTGTGGCTGACAATTATTGAGGGGTAAAGGCTTTTGAAATCAAACACTGCAATGTTTTCATATAATCCGGGCATTGGCTCGTAGACGAATCCTCCTTTGAATGTCTGCCTGAACCTAGAGGTTAATTCCTCTTTTCCCGGAATCTTCTGTATTACAAGGTTGAACTCCCTGGTTTTTCTCATCAAATAGTTTTCAACCATTTTAGAATAGCCCATTTTGGAGACAATGCTCGGCCTTACTCCTACAATTCTTGTAAGCTCATAAAGCAGGGGAATAATTTTTAGGCATAGCTTCAATGTTAATTCTGAATCTTTCAGGGAATATTTTACCATATCATTTATGTCGTTGCTGTCCCATTTCTCAGCAAGCAACGCGATATCATAGTCTTCTTTTTTCTCGCCAAGCAATTCATTACTCACTGCATCAAGGGTGTAGACTTCTGTTTTCAGGTAAGTGCCCATTGTTGTTGCAATGAAAGGGTATAGGTCAAAGTTTATTATTCCTGCTGTTTGGCAGCTTGTTCCTCTTAGGGCTTTTTTTGAGGTTTTAATGGCTGAGCCATCCCAGCTTGGGTTGAATTGAATCTTGTTTATCTTCGCCCTTTCAAGAATGTAGGGCAAATCAAAGTTGTCACCATTATAGCTTGCCATGAATGCAAGATTGCTTTGCTTAATAATTTTCAGGAAGGTTTCAATCATTTCTTTTTCATCTCTTACAACTATGCAGTCTTTTGATTTGCATTCCTTGTAAGTGATTACTCCTTTCTTTCCATTGCTGATAGCATAGCTTATCATGACTATTGGGTCTTTTTTTGGGTCGCTTAATGAATCAGGGTTATAAGTTTCTATGTCAAAGCATAAAATAGGGTAGTCAATTCTTTTTATTCCTAAGTGGCTGATTTTTTTTATGAATCCATTAGTGTCAGTTTCGAATTCAAGAGTTTTTAGAGGGGTTATTTTTTTGTCGAACAAGTATTTCTTGTCAAGCTCAACATCCCTTTCATAGCTATTAATGTAGCCTTTAATTTTTTTTATTTCATAATGCAGCTGGTCTATTCCGTTCTGGCCAAAACCTGTTATTTTCAGCAGGTCTTTAAGCTCAGAATTTACTCTTTTTTGCTCTAAATTAACGCTTTTTATTGCATGAATTTCATCCTTGTCGCTTATTTGCAGCGCCTTTATTCTCTCAATCAATGCAGTGTTAATTGTTTTAAATTCAGCATAATAGTAAGGGTAATAAGTATCTTTCAGCTCAATCCTTTCATTTTTTTCATCAATTCCGTAGATTATTGCAGTGTTTTTTTCAAATTTTACATCCAATATGTCTGCTCTTATCAAGGCCATTAAATAAGTTATTAATTCTTAGTTAATTATAAAAGTATGCGAATAATAGTTGTGTGATATGATTATTCAGTCCTGCTTTGATATTAAAGTGATTGTGAACGAATTAAGCTGCCTTGTTAATTCAAGAATTGAAAAATTTTACAACACTCCTGAAGGTGAGCTGCTAATAAAAGGCTATTCCGCAGTCAAAGGAAAATACACCTTAAGGGCTTTAAGGGGTGAATGCATTCATTTAACAGATTTTAAACGGGAGGTTGCTGACGCTCCCAGCGGCTTTACAATGCTTATGAGAAAGTATTTGAACAATTCAATGATTACTGAAATCTTCCAGCCTTATTTTGAAAGAATAGTCATAATAAAAATTAAGAGAGGAGATGAGGAGTATAATATCATTATTGAGCTTTTTAACAAGGGCAATATCATTATCTGCGACAAGAGCATGAAAATAATCGGCTATTTAAAAACCCTTAAAGTGAATGACAAAGTATTAAGGAATGGCGACTCTTATGATTTTTCCAAGCCTGTTTTTCTTGAATCATTTCTTGACAAGCTTGAATTCAAGAGAATAATCAAGCTAAGCGAGCTTGATTCTATTGTGAAAACTGTTGCAATCAAGCTAGGGGTTGGAGGAAGATACGCTGAGGAAACTTGCTTTAATGCAGGGATTGAATACTCTAAAGAGCCTGGAATATTAAGCAATGATGAGATTGATAAATTGTTCAAGTCGTTTTCAACAATTTATATGGAAGTGAAGCATTACAAAAATATTTCCCCCTCTGTTTATTTAAAAAATGATGAAGTGATTAATTTCTCTCCTATTGATTTTAATTCAATTGCTGATTCTTTCAAAAAAACTTTTGAATCATTCAACCATGCTTGCGATTATTATTACTCGCATGCGCAAATAGGGGCTAATGAATCTGACAATAGGGGAGTTTTTGATTCAAGGATTATGCAGCTTAAAAAAAGGCTTAACCAGCAGGAAGATTATTTAAAGGAGCTTGAAAGCGAGTCTGGCAAGTTGGCAAGCGTCGGAAAAATCATTTTTGAAAACAGCTCACTGATTAATGCTGTCCTATCAAAGATTAGGAATGCAAAGACCTCTAGACGCTGGGATGAAATACTAGAAATTATTGGCAGCGAAAAAAATAAAGGAATCTATGAAGCCAGCATTATTCAAGAGATTGCTACAGAAACTGGAGAAATAAGTCTGAAAATAAATGGCACAGTTTTTAGCGCAAGCATTAATGATGAAGCTTTCAGGCTTGCCAATAACTTTTTTGAAAAGTCAAAAAAGCTTAAGGGAAAGATTCAGGGAACCCTTGTAAGCGCTGGGCAAACCAGGATGATGATTGAAGAATTGATTGAAAAAGGAATTGAAGAGAGCACTAAAGTTATTAAGGATTTAAAACCTGAAAAGAAATGGTTTGAAAAGTTCCGCTGGCTTAAGACCAGCAATGATTTCTTGCTTGTCTCTGGAAAGGATGCAAGCCAAAATGAGATAGTTATAAGGAAAATCAGCGAGCCAAATGATCTAATCTTTCATGCATCAGTTGCTGGAAGCCCTTTTGGAGTATTGAAAGACGGGTTAAATGCTGATGAAACTGATAAGCTACAGGCTGCTAATTTTATTTTGTGCTTTAGCAGGGCTTGGAGAGAGAGCATAATGAGCGATGTTTTTTCAGTCACAAAAGAGCAGATTTCAAAGTCAGCGCCTAGCGGAGAATATGTTTCGCACGGCTCTTTTATAATTAACGGGCATAAAGAGTTTTACAAAGGATTAAAAATGGAATTGGCTATTGGCTTATATGAAAATAAAGTGATTGCAGGGGATGCTGAATTAATAAAGTCAAGATGCGGCAATTACTGCATTTTAAGGCCTGGCGGAATTGCTCCTGGAAAGGTTGCAAAAAGGCTGATGGAATTGTTTGACAATAAGGAATTAAGCAGCGAGGATTTTTTGGCATTCATTCCTGGAGACTCATTGATTGAAGTGCCATGAAATTGTTTTAAAAAAAATATATAAAAAAAGAAAAAAAAATTAACTGTTAAATTATTATATTTAAAAGTCAAATTCTTTTATTGTTACTCTTCCATTTTTCTTTGCTCTGTCAGCTGCTGCCTTAACCAAAGTCATTACTTTTGCATCTAATGCTTCTATTGCTTGGTCTGGGAATCTTACATCTATTTTTTTTGCAGCTTCTTTTGCAGCTTTTCTTACTATCATCATTTTTTTATCACCTTTTGAAAATTTTTCTTATAAGAAGCAATTTAACGATGTTTTAAAAGATTTATGGTTAAAATGCGTTTTAGCAAGATTTAAATAATATGTGTTTCTTAATTAATAGTTTAATCTTGAAAGTTTCATTTTAATGTTTTTGGCATTCGCGTTTTTGATTTTTCCTATTTTCACTTCCTTTCCTCCTCCGTTGATTTCAAATTCCTCCTTTAGCCTGCCAAAAATATCATTTGAGTTTTTTCCTGCAACAATTATTGTGCTGTTAGATAAAAAAACTAGATTGCTTTGCTTTGACTCCTCGTAAGCTTTTTTTATCAGCTTATCTGTTTCAATATAGCTTGATTCATAAAAAATTATTCCGTTTATTTTTGTGAAATTTGCTGTTTTTAAGAATTCATCGCTTAGGTTCCTTAAATCAGTCTTTAATGCTTTGTTTTCATCAATTAATACAGATAATCTTTGCTTTAGTTTTTCAGGAACTTCATTGAATTCGCAGCTTAATTCATTCATGAGTGCTGATGACTTTATTGAGTGCTCGACTGCTTTGCTTCCTGTTAAAAAGCTTAATTGTGTAATAGTTGAGGAATCTTTTTTCAGCCCAGTAACTATTATTAACCCTATTTCTTTTGTTGATTTCAGGTGCGTCCCGCTGCAGGCAGCATGGTCATAATCTCCTATGCTTACTATTCTTGCTGTGCCATCCTTTATCCTGTCAGCCTTTATTCTTGCATCCTTAACCTCTTCTTTTTTTACAAATTTTTCTGTTATTTCTAAGCCCTCTTTTATTTTTTCATTTGCTAATAGTTGGGATTGGATTATATCACTTAAGCTTATTGTTCCTTTGAAAAATATTTTTGACTCATTGCTTGACAGCTGTATTTTTTCAATTTCAAGAGTTGGATTCATTTTTTTTAAAGAGCCAAACAGCAAATGCTCGGCTGTGTGGGCTTTCATAAGACTGTACCTGTAATCCCAGTCAATAAAAAGCGTTACTTCTTGGTTTTTTTTGAAAATATTGTTTTTTAGATAAAATTTTTTGCCGTCATATCTTAATATTTCCTGATTATTTATGAATCCCTTGTCAGAAGGCTGCCCTCCTCCCTCTTTATGAAAAATTGAATCCTTTAAAACAACGTAATCATCTTTTGATTCGGTTACAACTGTTTTTATGCTTTTTTGGTAATCATTCATGTTTTTTTCCTTTTTTTATTAATAATATAGCACATACAATATAAATTTGACTCATTTTCTATATGAACTATGAATAAGTTATAATGAACGATTTAATAATTAAAAATAACACAATAATTAATATAAGGTCTGTTGTTTTTAACAGTTAAACCGAATTGTTTAAAAAGTATTCTATTATTAGTATTTTCTAGAATAGTGTGTGTAAAAAAAGGGAAAACTCAATAACATCAGCAACGACAATAAGCAACTAACATGATACAGTAACTCTATCCCTTTATTTTTTCTTTTTTATAAAACTTCTTTGTTTAGGCTTATCTTGTTTTTTCTTCCGCATGGAACAATTATCAGTATTTTTTTTCTTGACAGCCCACCAATAAGCTTGGATAATTTTGGCTTAGACAAGTCAAGAATTTCGCCTATCTCTTTTTGTGTTAATTCCTTTTTTTCTATTAGCAAATCAACTATTGCTTTCTCATCCTTTGAAAGCACTTGGGTTAAGGTTCTTGTTCTTCCTTTTTTCAAGAGCATATAAATAGTTACTGCTCCAATAACAAAGCTTAATATAAATGTCAGGATAATTATAATCACTGTTGAATCATTGCTGCTTATTTTTTCAAAAAACACAAAGAAATTCCTAGAATCCAAGTATCCTAGTTTTTGCCTCCATTCCAGTATTATTCCTTCATTGCTTGAGTAAAGCTTGTTGGGTATTGGGCTAATGGCATTTCCCTGGCTTGACATTATTGCATAATTGTTCGGCAAAATCAAAGTCATGATAAAATCTTCAAGCTCGTAATATGACAGGAAAGTGTAGGAAAAAAATTTGGAATCTCCAAATCCAGTTATTAATAAGCTGTCGTAAATTCTTACAATATAATTTTTTTGGCTGTTTTCCCTAAAAAAATCATTTATCTTTATTACGAATATTCCGTTTGAAATGCTTGTTGAATAGTTAAGAGCTCTCAGTTCAGAGTCAACAACATCAAATCTTGATGGCATAAAGGGCATCATTAATAAGACGCTTGAAACATTTTTAGCCTCATCATTTTGCATTGTAAAATTAAGCCTTTGAATAATGCTTAAGTCGCTGTTTATTTCAACAAATACATCTATTTTTTTTGCGTTTTGGCTGCAAAAGCAAGAACTGACAAATAATAGCATTAAAGCTAAAAAAACTGCTTTTTTCATTGTTTTTTACTTAAAAGCTTGAAAGTTTTAAACTTTTAGAATTAAGTTTATAAATAATGAATAAAATAATAAATTAATGGAAAAGAAAAAATTTGACAAGGACATTAATAAAATAGAGTTTATTTACATCTCCCAAGCAGTTCTCTTCCTTGTTTTGGCAGCTTTGCTTTTCGTGAACTCAATCCTTTACACTTATGTTTTAATGGTTACGCTTATAATACTTGCAATCACTTCAATCTTTTTTGCCTACGAATGGGTAAGCATTGAAAATAAATTTAAATAACAGCACTATTCAATTATTCATTATGATGGATTCTTTTGTTAAGTTCTTTAAAAAAGAAGAGAGCTTAGGAAGGAACAAGGCGCTCGTTGTTAAAAATTTATCAAACAAGTATTATAAAAAAAAGTTTTTGGACAATATTAGCTTCGTTGTCTATAATGGTGAGATTTTTTCAATAATCGGGCTTAGCGGAAGCGGAAAAAGCAGCCTTTTGAAAAACATTATAGGGCTTTATCCTAAAAGCGCAGGAGAGGTTTATTTTTTTGGAAAGCACCCTTTTTTTTCAAAAAAAAAGATTGGATACTGCCACCAGGAAGACAGCTTCTTGCCTGAGCTGACAATAATGGAAAACATTGAACTTTTCTCAAGCGTTAATGGCATAAAAAAAGAATTGGGAATAAAAATGGGTGTTGAATGCCTTAAGAAATTCAGGATTGAAAAGCATAAAGATGAATTTCCTGGCAAGCTTTCAGGAGGCCAAAGAAAAAGGCTTAACATTATTTTAAGCTGCCTTCATTCTCCTAAACTGTTGATACTTGATGAGCCTTTTGCAGGGCTAGATTATTTTAACAGAAGACTATTATGGGATTTCTTAACTGATCTTAAAAATAAGGGCACAAGCATTGTCCTTACAACTCATTTGCTTAATGAAGCCCAAGAATATTCATCAAGAGTGTTAATACTAAAAAATGGGAAAAAATTTGCTTACGGCACTTTTTCAGAGATAAAGGAAAAAATAAGGTTTAATCATTTATATTACATTAAATTCAATCATTTAAGCAAGTCATTTTTTGAAAGGCTTAAAAGTTTTTGCGAATTCAAGAAGATAAAAATAATATATACTTATAAAAGGGAGGTGCAGTTCGCTCTTGACAGCTTGGCTGAGAAGGATAAGATTAATGGATTCTTGTCAAAAAACAAGCAAAGCTATGCTGAAATTTCAGTATCTGAACCAAGCCTTGATGAGTTCATGCTGGTGAGCATATGAAGTTAATAGAGTTCTTGAAAAAAGAATTTTTCTTGTTTAAAAGAAACAAGAAGCAGATAGGAATAGTCATAGCTTTGCCTTTGGTTTTTGCCATGATTTACACCTTAATGTTTTCATTTTCTTCAGTTAATATTTCCCTTTCAATATGCAGCCTTGACACTGGGGAATACGCTGACAGGTTTGTGAACTCTTTGTCAGGTAATTTTAAGGTTAATTATTTCAAATCAAATGACTCGGATGAGTGCTTTATAGGAATAAAGGATGATATAGTTAAAGGCTACATTCTTGGGCTTAGAATACCGAAAGATTTTAGCTCAAAATTAATTAATTATTCCACTCCAACAATTGATTTATTCATTGACAATTCAAAGCCTAATTTAGGATTCTTTGCGCAATCAATGATTGTAAACAGCATAAATGACTTTAATTATGGGGTAATCAGCTCTGCTCAGCAAGCATTAAGGAGCAGCACTGACGACATTAAAAGGGATTTGGAAGGAACTGTTAATGTTTTAGAAATAATAAGGCCATCAATACCTTCAGCAACTCAAAATTATTTTGATTTGCTTTATTCAAATATTAACTCTTACAAAACAAGCATATCAACTATTAACAATTTTGATTTAGAGTTTGTTGTAAAACCAGTTAATACAAGATTGCTTGGGATTTTTAGCGGCAACAACAATAAAGGATTCTCATTCTCAGTTCTTTACATAGTCTTAAGCGTTTTAGTCATAGTGTTGCTTTCAAGCATGAGCATAATTTACGACAAAAAGAATAATTTCATAATAAGATTAAGGGCTTCAAAAAACAACCTTATTCCCTACATTCTTTCAAAAATCATTTTTTTCTCAGCAGTTAGTTTTGTAATCTTCATCCCTTCGTTTTTGGTGTTTTTGATAGATAACGCTTTTTTTGACATTAACATTATTTCATTAATTGTTACACTTTTTCTGATTTCAGCAACTTGGACGCTTTTAGGGTGCATTATTGGATTCTCAAGCAAGGATGAGTCAAGCGGCATAATGATTTCAATATTCATAGGATTCTTGGTGCTTTTGCTTTCAGGGCTTTTTTACCCTTTAGAATTTTTGCCGCAAATCATGAAGTATTTCACAATGGTTCTTCCTACCTCTCTTCATGCCTCAATGCTTAACAATGCCTTGATCTTCAATGCTTCAATATCTGACATGTCAAACATTTTTGCCAATAATTTAATCTATGATTTAGCGCTGGTTATAATCTGCTCATACTTTATCTTAAAACCTGTTCAGTAAATTTTCTGCTTGAGATTCTCAATCCTTTTTTTTAATGCATCATTTTTCTTGCTTAATTCCCTGTGGCTGTTGAGCAAAAGATTGTACTTTTTTACCAAATCATTGTATTTGGTTTTTTGAACAGTGTTTTTTTCATAATCATCAATTCTGGAGTTCATTTCAGAGATAGTGTTAAGCATTTTTGATTTTATTCCAGAGTCAAGAATAATATTTTTCGAAGTCTTTCTTCTAAGCTGTTTTGAAATCTTATAAAAAAAAATAAGCACTGCATCAATACCTGAAAATAATACTATAAGCAATAATAATGCATTCATTAATAGATTGGGTTAAAGTTTTTATTTTTAAACATTGCTATTGATTATTTTTCCAATAAAAATATTTAAAGCCTTAGAAACTCTTCAATTAAGACTATGAAAGAATGCAGCAAGTGCCATTTTGTACTGGAAAATAATGAGGATGCTGCTAAGATTTCAAAAATGCTTAAAATAAAGAAATCAAACCTTGATAATTTAACTTACCCAATCTTAGTTGCTGACTTTAATTGCAAAAAATGCAATAAGACTATTCATGTCAAATGGAGCGAGATTAATGACGAGTTTAACCTTACAAAATGCCCTGATTGCAACAGTGATTTGGCAGTTTCCTTATTCTTAGGTGTTATGACTGGTTTTAATCTTAAAAGCGTGTGTTTTTCATGCTACAGTGAAATAGGCAAGGGCACTATTGGCGGAGTTCAGAAATAAAATTCAACGTTTGGCTTTTTAGGCTCTTCCTTTTTAGGCTGAGGCTCATCGTTTCCAAAGATAAAGAATGAATCATTTGGTTTCTTTTCCTGGCTAGGCATCTTAGTGTACTCAGGTTTTGGAGAATAGTCTTCGCTTCCGTACTCTGGCTTAAAAGTATACTCATCCTTGCCGTATTCTTTCTTGGCATAAGGCCCAGGAGCATATTCTTCTCCATATGATGGCTTCTCAGGCTCAGTTCTTGGATACTCAGCTCTTGGCGCTTGATACTCATCCCTTGAGTATTGTGCGTATTCTTTTTTGTCATACTCATTGTTCAGCAGTTCAGCAAATTTTTTGTCATGAACCTTTAAAAACATGTCAATTGAATCCCTTAAAGCTCTTGCTTCATCAGGATTTAGCTTAAATGCGCTTTTAATGCTTGATTGCTCCCCTATTTTTAAAAAAAAGCTTCCTTCAACTGGGTAATCCCTTTCAATCCTTGGCTCTTCAGCATCTATTTCAATAAAAGTCCTGTTATCCTTCCAAAAATGAGTTTTTTTGAATATCTTCATGGCTTAAAGGAATTAATCCAGCATTTTTATAGTTTTTCCAGCATTAAAAATTCGGGTTAATTTCATTGCCAAAACCTTCTTGTTCTTATGAACTTTTTCTCCTCTTCTATTATGTCTTTTATCAGCTCATCCTCTGACTTGTTCAAATACAGAACCCTTTTTGCATTGTTAACTCCAACTCCATAGCCTGCCACTGCAAAGCAGGCTCTGATGCCGTAGCTGAGAAATAGTTCAGCAGTGTCATTTGTCATCTTCTCAGTTCTTTCGCGATTAGGCTCTAAAAAGCTGATAGTTTTAGCAGAGCAGAAAGGACATTTGGTGTAAGGGAAAGATTGAACTTGGAAATTGCCTAATTCTTTCTTGCAGTTATTGCACACAAAGTTAAAAGTTTTTTCCATCAGCCTTTTTTTGACTAATTCAAGAACTTCAAAATCATCCTCTCCCCTTAATAATATTCCTCCAAAGCTTCCGTGATTCAATCCGTTTATTGCAAAGATTGACAATTTATTGTCTATTGAGTAAACTATTTTTGAGCTCTCCATAACTTTTTTTGCGCCATAAAGGTTCATTTTCTCCCTTATCACTTCATTCATTGTTTCCCTGAAAATGTAAGTGCCCTCATAAGCTTTGACAATGCTTGCCATTCTTGCGCCTATATACTCAGCTCCTTTCTGTATTATTCCGAAACGTTGGCCAACATTGAAGAACCTCATGTGAAAAATTGTTGAATTCTTAATGCTTAGCCTAACTAAATCATTAATCATTTGGGGCTTTAATTCATTCATGATTTGCCTGAAAGAACTGAAATTAAAGCTTTTTGGCAGGGTGAAGATTATCCTGTAAGGGTCTGCTTTTGCTGCAATATTGTAGCCTGTTCTTGCGCCGAGTATGCTTGACAAAGCCATTGATAACGCTTCGTTTATTCTTGAACCATTGCATGAATTGATTATTATCTTGTCCTCATAGTGCTCAATGTATAATAGTTTAGAGTCAGGTATTATTTTATCCTTGTAATATCTTTTCCTTAATCTTCCTACATTCAATGCAACTTTCCTGCTTACAGGTATTAATTCTCCAGTCCATGATGGCACTGCTGCGCTGCTAGGTTTAGTTCTTGCAACGCTGATAATGTCATCTTTTATTTCAAGTATTTGCCATGGCTCACCTTTCATTATTATTTCACTATTAGGCAGGCAGTACTGGGAGACAAAGGATTCGTCAAGGGTTCCAATCCTTGCCCTTGTTTCTGTGCTTATTACTTTATAAGTCTTAAGGTCAGGTATTGTTGAAATGCTTTCAAAATAATAATAGAATGACTTGTTTTCCAAAGCCATTTTTTTCCCGCTGACTTTTAAGTACCTTAATTTTTCCAAAAATTTCAAAAAATCAAGTAATTCATCCTCAGTTATCCTGAATGAGTAGCTCTTGTTTATGCAGTTTAGCAATTGCTCAAAAGTTATTTTTGAATCATCCTTTAAGAATCCGATTATTTGATGAGCTAAAACATCTAATGAATTTTTCGGAATCAAGGGTTTTTCTAGATAATTCTTCTTTAATAGTGATGAAATTGCCAAGGATTCCAAATAATCATCATCATTAATTGTGAGTATTACTCCGTTGCTTTTTTTGTAATACGCATGCCCGCTTCTTCCAATCCTTTGGACCAGTTTGCTTACTTGCCTAGGGCTCATGAACTGAATCACTAAGTCAATGCTTCCTACATCAATCCCTAGCTCCATTGAGCTTGTTGCAATAATTGCCTTTAAATTGCCCTCCCTTAGCTCATCTTCCATCATTATTCTTTGCTTTTTTGCTAAGGATGAATGATGGAGCCCTAATTTCAGCTCAGGAAACAGTTTATTGATAGAGTATGATAATATCTCTGCTTGCTGCCTAGTGTTTACGAAAATTATTGCTTTCTTTGACTTGCTTAGCAGCTCTTTCATCATTAATATTGAGTTAAATAATTGCACTGACACTCCTGCTTTTTTTGCCAGCTCCTTGTTGGCTGCTGAATTATTAGGCTTATTTACAACAATTCTCGTCTCTTTAGGCTCAGTAATCTTAACTAGTTCGCATTCGCGCTCATTGCATAAGAACTTTTTAACCTCATTCATGTCAGCTATTGTTGCGCTTATCCCTATTCTTTTATAATCAGCGAATCTTTGGAGCCTTTCAAGCCCGAGAGATAATTGGGCCCCTCGTTTACTTGCAAGCAACTCGTGGATTTCATCAACTATCACGAATTTTACGCTTTTTAGGTTAGTTTTCATCTGCTCGCTTAAAAACATTGACTGCAAAGATTCAGGAGTTGTGATTAAAACATTCGGAGGATTGGCTGACTGCTTTTTTCTCTCATAGCTTGTTGTGTCTCCATGCCTAATCTCAGCCCTTAGGCCTAAGAATTTTGCAAAATCAACTATTCTTTTGTAAATATCCCTGTTAAGGCTTTTTGTTGGCGCAATGTATAAAATCTTCAAGCCTTCTCCTTTGCCAGCTATTAATTCAAAGACTGGCAGGATTGCAGCCAAAGTCTTGCCATACCCTGTTGGAGCAGTGATTAAAACATTCTTTCCTGATATTATTAAAGGAATGGATTTTTTCTGAACACTAGTAAGCTCTGCTATATTATTGTTTTTCAGCCATTCGCTTATTTTGCTATTAACCATTACAAAGCCTAATTAATCATTAATCAGTTTAAAAAGTTTCATTTGATTTTTTGTTAGCAATTTTTAAATAATCCCTGATTCATTATTTATATTGTTATGAAAAATATTTTTTTAAAAATCTTAGATGAAATTAAGCCCAGTGCTGAAGAAACCAGTATGATTAATCAGGTTTCTCGTAAAATCACAAAAACTTTGGAAAGCAATGCAAAAGAATTGGGAGTTACTATTGAGGCTGTGCTTGGCGGCAGCTCTTCAAGAGGCACTAACATGAAAGGCAATTTTGACCTGGATTTTTTTGTAAGATTTGGTTCAGAGAAAGACATTAATGAGCATTATAAATTATTGATTACTAAAAGCTTTGACGGCTTTAAAATAGTTCACGGCACAAGGGAATATTTTAAAGGCATCTATGAAGGCTACAATGTTGAGTTCGTTCCAAGCATCAAATATGACTCTCCTATTAAGGCAGAAAATTCAGCTGACATCAGTTTTTTTCACATAAATTATTTGAAAAAAAAATTTGACAAGAATCCTGAGCTAAAAAATGAAGTGCTGCTGCTTAAGCAGTTTTTGAAAGCCAATGACATTTATGGCGCTGAAAGCGCAAGAAGCGGTTTTAGCGGCTACGTTTGTGAGCTGCTGATTATTTATTTCAAAGGATTTTATAACCTTTTGGAATATTTTGAGGTTGCTAAGCCTAAAGTAGTTGTTGATATTGAAAAGCATTATAAAAGCAGCGATGATGCAATAAAAGCGTTTAACAAGAACAAGATTAGCGGACCATTGCTAGTTATTGACCCTCAGCTTTTTGAAAGAAATGCTGCCTCCTGTGTTTCAATGGAGAGCTTCTCACAGTTCATTTTCAAGGCAAGGCTTTTTTTAAGAACTAATGACCCTAAACTATTCAACATCCGAGGAATTAAATTAAGTCTTGTTAAGGAAAGAAGCTTAAGGAGAGGGACTAAACTTATTGCTTTTAAATTAAAAAAAGAAGGGGATTATGACATTTTAAAAGCCAAGGTTTTAAGGAAGCTTAAGCAAATAGAAAGCAGCTTAGAAAAGGAAGGCTTTTTGGTTTATTCGTTTGGAGTTACGGATGATTCTTATGTTTACTTTGAGCTGGAATCTATACAAGTGTCAAAGGCAAAGAAGCATTTTGGCCCGGTTGTTTGGTGCGAGCCGAATAATTTCTCAGAGTTTGTGAAAAAATGGAGCATTCATGGCCTTTCAAAGCCTTATGTTTTTGAAAACAGGTTAGTTGTTGATGTTTTGAGAACTGAGGATTCTAAAGATTTTATTAAAAAAATGCTGGCTGAGTATTTATGAAAAGAGAATTTTACAGCTCTTACATTGAAAGGTTTGGCAAAGAATTCACTGATGAGTTGATTGCAAAAATTAACACTCCTTACACTCAATACTTAAGGGTTAACACTTTAAAGATTAGTCCTGATGAGTTGATTGCAAGACTCAGATATAAAGGCTTTGTTTTAGAAGAGCAAAAAGAGCTTGATTATTGCTTTAAGATAGTGAAGAAACCTTTTGCTTTAAGCTCAACTGAAGAGTATTTGCTTGGTTATTTTTACCTGCAGGACAAGGCAAGCATGATTAGCGTTAATGAGCTGAATGCTAAGGAGACAGATTTAGTGCTTGATTCTTGCGGAGCTCCAGGAGGGAAGGCAACATTGCTTTCACAGCTAATGAACAATAAAGGCGCAATTATCTCAATTGACAATAAAGCTGAAAGGCTTAAAGCTGAAGTTTTTAACATTCAAAGGCTTGGCTGCATCAATATTGCAAGCTTTGAAATGGATGCTTTAAAAGTGAAAAGGCTGGATTTGAAGTTTGACAAAGTGTTGCTTGATGCGCCATGCAGTGCAACAGGCACTATGTGGAAGGAAAAGAAAAGGATGAAGTCAGTGAATAAGCATTTGGTGTCAGAGCATTCAGGCCTGCAGAAAAAATTAATCAAAAGCTGCTTTGAAGTTTTAAAAAAAGGAGGAGCAATGCTTTATTCAACTTGCAGCTTAGAAGCTGAAGAGAACGAAGAAAACAGGGATTATGCAATAAGCCTTGGCTTAAAAAAAGTTAAGGAAAAATATTTTTTCCCCAACATTGATGACACTATTGGCTTTTATTATTGCTTGCTTAAGAAATCATGAGATATAATAATTATTTTTTATCTCTTCAGTTTTCCAGTTCTTTATCATCTCTTCGCACAGCTTTTTTTTCATAGGATTATATTTTTTTAGGCAATAATTCAGGGAAGCTTTTATTGAATTCATCATCTCTTTCTCATCACTCAGCATTGATTTTTTTATCTGCCAACCAAGCAGGGACAGTTCCTTGATGTTTTCATAAATCTCCTCTTTAAGGCTTTGGTTAATCATCTTTGACTCATGGTTTTCTATGACATTTTTTGGGGAAATTATCTGCATTAATTCAGATTTATGGCTGCTTAATTTTTTGCTTATTTGACTTAACAGTTGGCCAATCATTGGCTCCCCTTTTTTCAAATGCGCATTAAACTCTTTTTTTAATGCTTCATAGTCAATTTCGCTGCTTTTTAATTTCTTTAATAATTCTGATTTTTTCATAGTATTTTTTAAAGCATGGCGCTTTTTATAATTATTATGATTGATGAAGTTATCAGGTCTTTTAAAGAGGAGTTTTCAGCTGAGCCTAGCATCCCTAAAAATGTTGAATTCTTCAATGATTCATTAATCTTAATGAGTGAGGAGCTGAAGAATCTTAAGCTAAAAAGCGGGCAAATTTTCTCCAAAGGACTTATTATTTTTAAAAAAAAAGCCTTCAGTTACTTGATTAGGTTTAACAAAAAAAAAATAAAGAATTATTTGGTGCTTAATGAAAAAAGCAGCTTTCTTTTCACATGCAATAGGACTATATTTCTTAAAGGAGTTAATAAAAAGCAAGGAAGAGGGCCTAACTACGTTGTTTTCAATGGCAATGATGAACTTTTAGGAATAGCTTACAGGGAAAAATCAGGGCTTAAAAACAAGGTTAATATTGGTTATTATTTGAATCAGGATAACATGAAAGAGCCTACTTTTTAAATAATCTTTAAATGATTAATAGTGATTGATTCTTTAAGCTTTATGTAATTTTTTAGCGGCCCGCTCTTTTCATTGCTTCCTATAAAGAACTCATTGAATGCAGGAAAGGATAGTAAAATCTTGACTGAGGTTTTAATTTTCTTGGCTGAATAAAATTTTTCATTGTCAAAGCTGTAAAAATTCCATGTTTTCAGCCTTGTTGTTTTTCCCAAATAATTTCTGAATTCGTAATTTGAATGAAAATGCCCAACTATCAAAGTTTTTGCCTTCATTAATGCTTCCTTGCTAGGCATTTTATGCCCATGAATAAACAAGTAGTCATCAAGCAATAACTCAGTTTTTACTGCTACATTTTCAAAATTTTTCGCATACTTTTCTATTAAACCATCATGATTGCCTTTGATTAGTATTATTTCCTTGAAAATCTTTGAAAGCTCTGCCAAGAACTCAGTAATGCTTTTTTTATAGCTATAACTTATCTCATCCTTCAAATCCCCTAGGATTATTAGCTTGCATACGCCTTTTTTTGCAAGCTTTATGGTTTTTAGCATTTTTTTTGTTTGAGAAAAAATAGTGTAACCTTTGGATTGCAGCCCTTTTTCAAAACCTATATGTAAATCTGAAATCACTAAATAATCCTTTATTATTGCCATTGGCAAATCTTTTATCAGCTCAATCATAGAGTTTCATAATGTTTTTAATGAGTTAAATATTTATTTAATGCTTGTTATGACAGAGGAACAGTGCATTTATTGCATGATTGCGCAGAACAAGATTCAAAGCGCAAAAGTTTATGAAGATGAATACTGCGTTGCTTTTTTGGACATTAAGCCGGCAACAAAAGGCCATATGCAGGTTATTTCTAAGGCTCATTCGCCTATTTTTATGGAATTAGATGAGGCAACAAAGAATAAAATGTTTAGCATTGCATTAAATGTTGGGCAAACTCTTGTCAAAAAGCTTGGAGCTACTGGGATTTCTTACATTATTAATGAAGGAATTGGCGCAGGCCAACGAGTTGCCCACTCCAGCATCCATGTAATTCCCAGATACGAAAATGACGAGGTTTCTATTGATTGGCCTGACAAGCAGATGAATCAGGAAGAGCTTTCAAAGTACATCAGCGAAGTTGTTACTCAAATAACATCGCAAAGCGCCAATAAGCCTGGCAGCCCTAAGCCTGAACTGAAAGCTGCTACTAAAACTGAAGAAAAAAAGGAGCAGAAACCTGAGGAAGTTATTAAGATTAAGCCCAGAATCCCAAGGTATTGGTGAAATCAAATACTCATCACTAAGATTCTTATCAAATTATCATTCAATACTGCAGTAATTAAGAATGCTAAAAAAAAACTCACTAAAAAAGGTATTCCATCCTTTATTTTTATTGCTTTAAGCTTGCTTGCCTGCAAAAGTTTTATCTTTTCTTTTGTTAATCCTGGAGCTTTTTTGTTGAACACTCTGTAAACTGAAGGTATGAAATAAAAGCTTATGAGACTCCTAAAAAATAAGCTTTTATGTTTTTTAAAAGCGTTTTTTTTCAAATCAAACAGTTCTTTTTCGCTTAAATCATTGCTGTTGCTTATTGTTATTTTTTTGCTTAATATTATGTCTTGTCTTATCCAGTCGCCTTCATCAAGCTTTTTTACATCCTTGTTAATTATTGTAATCTTGTTTTCAAAAACCTTGATTATATAATACAGGCAGAACAATATTATCAAAGAAAACAATATTTTTTCTTTGGCACCAACGAAAAATATTAATGCAAATAAAGTTAAGGCAATTAAAAGGATTACTGCATGAATTCTTTTCAACTCCTTGTAAGTTTTTGTCTTTATGAATAAATAATACGACCATATTAACCCAAAGATTATTCCGCTAAATAGCGTGTTTATTAAGAAATTTGCATAAAAAGGGAATGAAAGCAAGCCTATTGACATAGTGTCAGAGGGAAGGAAGAATAATCCTATGCTTAATGCTGTCAAAAGCTTCAGATCCCCTCCTCCCCAAGCTCCTGTTTTATATAAAATAAGCCCCACTGCAAAGGTTATAATGCTTGCTAAGATTACCCCTAAGAAAACGGACGCGTTTGAAGTGATTATAAGCTCAAGCAGCCTTATTAACAAAAACAGAGCTCCGAAAGAGTAATTGATGTAATCCCATACCATCCTGTATTTTATGTCAAGAATGCTTGTTATCAATAAATAAACAAAGGCTATTAGCAGTATTAACTCTTCAATCATTGATTAATTCAATGACTTATTTATTTAAATTACTTATTGAAAAATTTTTAATAAGGCAAAAGTTAATTATTAATATGAAGTCCGAGTTTTATTATTACGTTTTCATTGCCTTCATTTTTTTAAGGTTTTTTTTAAGCGGAGCTTTTTTGGCAGTCCACACCATAATAACATTCTCTGTTCCTCTGATTTACATCATTTACAATAAGCATTATCATATTTTCAAATTTGACATTAATGACACCATCCAAAGTGTTCTTTTAAATTCGCTGTTCGGATTTCTTGCCTGCATATTCTTGCTTTTTGGCTCAGCTTATTTTGGGAACTTCAATTGGGTTAACATCTTTGATGTGTCTGTTAATTTATTAATGCTGATGATGCTTTTAAGCTTCAATTACGAATTGCTTATAAGGTATTTTTTTCAGGGATTTTTTGAGAAAAGATTCGGGGCATTGGCAGGCATAATAATTCCAAGCTTAATAGGAGGATTGATATTATTGCCTGATTTATTAAGCGCCGGTTCGTTTTTCGTTGCAGGATTATTTTTTGGCTACATTTTCAGCAAAACTAATGACATCTATGGGATTGCAATCGGAGGATTCATGATAAGGGTTGCTATTTCAGTTTTAGCATAGGTTTTTTAATAAAATGATTTATTAAAAAATATATGAATATTGTCATTGCAGCAATAGCTGGTTTATTGCAGGGAATTTTTGAGTGGATTCCAATAAGCAGCCAGGGAATTATTTCAATGTTTTTAGTGCTCACTGGCCAAGATTTTTCAAGCGCAGTAAACATTGCCTTGTTTTTGCATGTAGGCACAATGTTTGCAGTCATTAGTTTTTTCAAAGATGACATTAAAGGATTAGTAAGGCCCAAGAATACTAAGGATTTGAATCTTTTATATTTCATATTATCAAGTACTTTTGTTTCATTGCTTATTGGTGGGCCAATTTATTTGTTTTTGAATTCTGAATCAACTATTTTTTCAAGCGTTAATGTTTTCATAGGCATTATGCTTTTGGTGACTGGAGCTCTTCAAATCATTAGAAAGAATTTCAGCTTAAGAAAGATGGGCTCTGAAACTAATCTGAATGACGGCTTAATAGTTGGAGCTTCCCAGGGCTTCTCAGTTATTCCTGGAATAAGCAGGAGCGGAATCACTGTTTTTGCACTTTTACTGCGAGGATTTAACACTGATTATGCTTTGAAGCTTAGCTTTTTAATGAGTGTTCCTGTTGTTTTTATTGAATCAATGTATCAAGCTGTCTTTAAAGGATTCGGATTTGATTTGAACTATTTAGTTGCTGCATTTATTGCTTTTTTTGTAGGAAAGCTTACTATTGGTTTTTTCCTGAAATTTGTCAAAAAAATTGACTTTTCAGCGTTTTGCATAATACTTGGGTTTTTAAGCATTGTTTCAGCAATATTTTAAAACCTTATGGCTTTTCTTTTAAGTTATGTTTTATTTGATAGGAAGCGGCATTAACGGTTACGGCTCAATGCCTATTGAAGGAATAAACGCTTGCAAGGTTAGCGATTATGTTTATCTTGAAAGGTACACCAACATAATAAGCGATTATGACTTGTTAATGCTTGAGAAATTGGTTGGGAAAAAAATAATTGAACTTTCAAGAATTGATTTAGAGACTGGTTTTGAAAAAAACGTTTTGCCTAAAGCTGGTGATAAAACTGTTTCTTTGATAATTGTGGGGGATCCTTTAAGCGCCACTACGCATATTGAATTTTTAAAGGAGTGCAAGGAAAAAAGAATTAAGTATAAAGTAATCCATGCAAGCAGCATTTATTCAAGCCTGTGCGAAACTGGGATGTTTGTCTACAAGTTTGGCAAAAGCGCAAGCATTCCTTATCCTGAAAAAAACTATAACCCTACCAGTTTTTTTGACATTATTGAAAATAATTTTAAGAATAACGCGCATACAATAGTTTTTTTGGATATAAAGAAAGATTTGGAAAAATATATGAGCATTAATGAAGGATTGGGCATTCTTTTAAGGATTAGCAAAGAAAAAAAGTCATTTTTGGACAAAAACACTGAAATTATTGGGGTTTCAAGAATGGGCTATGATGACCAAATCATAAAATTCGGAAAAATCAAAGACTTAATAGAGTTTGATTTCAAAAACAAGCCCCAAATCCTTATTGTTCCTAAGTTAAGCGAGATTGAAAGGGAATATGTCAGCTTTTTGTATGGCAAATAATTTAATTACAAGAAAGCTTTTTTTTATTCATGAATGAGGAGTTATCAAAGCTTGTGAGCCAGGGGTTTTTTCTAAGCGCCAGAAAAATCATAATGGCTGATTTGCTTAACAAGAAAGGCTTTGACTGCTCGGTTAAAAATGGCGAATTTTTTTTAAAACACCCCAAGTTTTCAATCATAATCAATGATTCTTCAAGCGTTCTTATAGGAGATGATTCTTGCTTAAGCGAAGCGATTAAGAGCATAAAAAAAGATGTTTATGAAATGGCTTACAAAGCCATTAGCTCTAAAAAAAAGTTGCTGAAAAATGATATGTTTAATTTCATAAATTTAGAGCTTAATCCGTTAATTTTCCAATGCTTTCATGGCTTCAAGGTTGATTTTTCAAGGATTTCAGAGAGATTGGCTGAAAAAAATATTAGCTCAGTTTTTTCTAAAAATGTTTTCAGCGCTTGGAAAAAAAATACTCACTACAGCATAAGGCTTGATGATGATTATTCAATTAATGATGCTGATTTTTCGCTGGATTTTTTCAAGCTTAAAACTGATGAGTTGTTCATAGGTTTTCCTTATTCTATAAAATTTATGAGCAATCCGTTTAATGGGTTTGTTTACAATGGCAGCTTAAAAGAGTTTAAAGAGATTGCTTATGCTTTGATTGATGAGCTTGCAAAAGAGTTCATATGAGAACTTTCAAAAAATCGTCAAATTTTAGGTAAAAATAATCAATACCTGAAAAGTCTTTATGCTTTCCTGAAATTAGCATTGTTTTCATTCCTAATTCCTTTGCAAGGCTTAAATCCTTCAAGTTTTTACTAACAACTAAGCATTCTTCAGGAAGCAGCTTGAAATTAAGCATTGCGCTTAAATACATCTTTTTGTTGTCTTTTTTCATCTTTACCTTGCTGCTTATGGCTTCATAGTCAAATTCTATTTTTTTTCTTTTTTTTATTGATTCATACCAAGGGTAATAAAAATTGCTGCATAATGCGAAGCTGAAATTAGATTTAGCTTTTATTAATAGTTCAGGATCAAAAGTTAAGTTGAATGATTTAAAAAATTCTTTTTTTATGCTTCCTATTTTCTTCCTTGTTTTCGTTTTTTTCTCCAAATTGTTCCAAAACATTTTTTCCGAAATTTTTCCAACCAATAGCTTATCATACGAATCTAGTGTGCATAATTTTAGGTTTTGCGCAGTGCCTTTAAAATTAAGTATTTTTTTCAGCAAAGAATACTCCTCCTCGGCGTTTGCAAGCGCAACAGTTAAATCAACTATTACCAGCTTGAACATGTTATTTCCTTTTTTATTCCTTTTTCTGTTATGAATCCTTGGACTAATTTATTGCTTGTTGTGTCAAACGCAGGATTCCAAATATTAAGCTCTTTAGGAGGAGTGTCCCATATTTCGCTTGGATCCCTGTATTCTATTCTTAAATTGTCAGTGAACTTGAATGTTTCAGTGCAGACATAAAAAGGCACTTTATGCTTTTTTGCAATATTTGCCAAAGTATCTGTTCCGATCTTGTTAACAAAGTAATTCTTAGTCAATGCATCGCAACCTACAAATACAATGCTTGGCGGAAAAATCTCAAAAGCTTCAGTCATGCCGCTGTCAATTGTTAAAGTTGTTCTTATACCTAAATCAGTCAATTCTTTTGCAGTCACTCTGCCTTGGAATAAGGGCCGTGCTTCAAAGCATACAACATTGAAGTTTTTGCCCTGCTCTTTTGCTTTCTTTAAAATCCTTACAACTGAACTGCTGTGGCAGTGAGTAAAAATATTCATTCCATCTTTTATTATATTAGCCCCTAAATCGCTTATTATTTTTTCAGAATCCTCTTTTTCTTTTATTAGTTTTTTGGCTAATTTGACGAACTCCTCTTTTTTCTTCGCATTTTTTATAATATAATTTATTCCATTAATCAGCATTGGCTCTGTTGGCCTTGCCTTAAAAAGCTCTGATTTGGCGAATTCAACATCTTTTTTGTAGTCTTTTCCATTTTCAACATATTCTGCAAAAGCCATTATGCCTTGCTTTGCAATAGCGCTGGCTCCTTGGATGTGAATCTTTTTTATTCCATCAACTATTTCCTTGAATTCCATAATAAAACTTAATTAGCGCTGATTTAAAAGAATTTATGTTAAATAATTCAAAAAAAATTATATGTCAACTGTTCTTCTGACATCTGTCACTTCTACACTGTTGATTCCTTTTAGCTTTGAAATCTCGTTCTCTATTGGCTCAGTGCTTCCTTTGCTTTCATCCAGTATTGCCATTATTTCTATTGCTTTTAGTCCGAAAGCAACTGGCTTAAGCTCAATTTTTCCTACTTCCCCATGCTTTGAAAGAATAGCCTTAATTTTTTCAGACAAGGCTTTCAATTCAATTTCTACAGATTCAGGCATTATGTTAAAAGTTACAACTACTTTTGATGCCATCTTAAGGTCCACCTGTTTTGCAATTAGGGCAGACATATTTAATCATTGATTTTCTGCACTTTCCGCACCTGATTATTGTGTTTTTGCAATTTGGACATTTGAATTCTACGCTGTTTTCTCCTCCTACTATTTCATTTTTGCATGAAACGCATATTTTCTTTATTGTCATATGTTAAATTAGATAAAAGAATTGTTTTTAAACCTTTTTGTCTAGATAAGCTCTGAATCTATCAATTCCAGTATTTTATTCTTAAGCTCTTGCTCTATTTTTGCATTCTTTTTTATAAGCTCTTTTGACACTTTTAGATTAATCTTTGACAAATCCAGCCTGGAATTCTGCTTATTTTTCATGTAATCCAGCTGCTTTATTATTGATTTTTTGAATTTCCCGCTCCATAGAAATGGCCTGATAAATCCTGCAAACCCAGTGTCTCCAATATAGTCAGCATCCTGGACTATCTGAAGTTCCAGTGATTTTTTGCCTGCGAAATTCTCCCTCTTGTCATGGTTCTCTATTAAGTAGCAGACATTTTTGATGAATTCTTCGCTGTGCCCTAATTTTTTCAATATAGGCTTTGCCAATTTAGCGCTTAAAATAGGGTGCTTATGCCATTCCTCCAAATGATTCTCAGACCAATCGTTATTTTTAAATAGCTTATTTATCTTCAATTTTGACTTGCCAATGTCGTGGAATAATGTTGCCGCGAGTATCTCCTCCTTATTTACAGGAGTAGGAATTAATTTTATTATCTCTTTTGCGCTTTCAAAAACTCTCATGGTAAAAAATGTTTCATCAAGCGGGCCTGAGCAAAAATAAGACTTTTTTGCGAAGAATTTGCAAGCAATACCGTATAATTTCCTGTAATCCGGATGCTTGTCAGCTTCATTCATAATAGTAAAGGATTAAAAATTATGAGATTAAATAATTAACTATGGAATTTAAGCAGGCAATAATACTTCGCACTGATTTAGGAATGGATAAGGGAAAACTGGTAAGCCAGGGAGCTCATGCAAGCGTTGCATCAGCTTACAAGACTATGCAAAAAAATCCTGAAATTTTCAGGGAATGGATAGGCAGCATGAAAAAAATAGTGCTAAAAGTTAATTCTGAAAAAGAATTGATGGAATTAAAAGTCAAGGCTGCTAAAGCTAAATTAGTTGTTGAACTTATAAGGGATGCTGGCAGAACTCAAATAGAGCCAGGCTCAATCACTGCTCTTGGAATAGGGCCTGACACTGATGAAAAAGTTGATTCTGTAATAAAAGACTTGAAATTGCTTTAATTATCTTGTTATTTGAAAGCTTAAGATTTTATCTTTCAAGGCTTTGGCAGCCTTATTGGTTTCAAAATGCTTCCTTACTGGAATTAAGCATTGGTCAATGTAGTCAGCAATAGTGTTTTTTAAGTCCATTGGGTGAATCTTTTTGGCAAGGAATAGCTCCTTTAGTTCTTCATAGCTTTTAATAGTTAAGTTGCCTCCGAACTTTTCAGGCCTTTTAACAGTGATTTCTTTGAATTTTTCAAACACTATATATTTAGCATATTCAAGTATTGGATTGTCCTCCTCTTTTGCTTCGGGACAGTAAGCCTTGTTGAACTTCCTTTTAATATCTTCTGTTGAGTCAGTCATGAAGATTGCAGTATCTGGCTTGGATTTCGACATCTTCATTGCAATCTTTCTGTCAATGCCTTCCGCATCTGTTTCTTTGAATTGAAGCCCGAGCAGCATGTGATTATGTATTGCTACTGGAGCTTTAAGCCCTATTTTAGGAAATAATTCCCTTGCTAGCATGTTAACCTTTCTCTGGTCCAGCCCTAATTGCGCAATGTCAACCCCTAATTCTTTCATATCAGCAGTTTGCATTAAAGGGTAAAGTATTTGACTGCTAGGATTGCTTGTGCTCTCTTCCCTTCCCATTATTTGGCTGCATCTAAGAACTCTTTGGACAGTTGCATGGGTTGATAATCTCAGCACTGTTTCCATATAAGTCGGACTCTTGGTTATTATATCACTTGCCCAGATGAATTCAACATTTTTTAAGTCCATCCCGCATGCTTTCCATATTTCTATAAAATATTTGCCAACTGTTTGTATTTTATCCAAATCTCCTCCTAATTTATTATTAAGCATTGCAAACCAGTCTGCAATGTAGAACTTGAACTTAATGCCTAAGCTTGTCATTTTATTTACATTAATAGCCCTCATTAACCCTTGAGCAATATGAAGCTGGCCGCTAGGTTCAAAGCCGTCATAAGCAACAGGATGAGCCTTGGTTTTTAATAGATTAATCAAATCTTCTTCACTTATTATTTCTTCAGCAAAGCTTTTAATAATTCTAATTTTTTCGTCAGTATTCATAGCAATACCTTATTAATGGATTATTTTAAAGTTTTTTAATTAATATTTAAGGAAGTTATAAATCTTCATAAATCATGCTTACAAACAGGGTTTTAAAGCAGTTCTTTTCATAAAAATTAATCAATCTATGAGGACTTATGGAATCACCTAATACTATTATTTTTGGATTGCCGTGCTTTTTTAGCTCTTCCTTGCAAGCCCTAACAAGGCTTGAGCCTATGCCTTTTTGTCTGTGGTTTTTCTTTATATATATTGAATCAAGCTCTGCATAAATCTCGCCTTTTTTTAAATGATACATTGTTGTGTCTTCGCTTGATTTCTTGATTTTGCATATCAAAAAACCAATAATCTCCTTATTTTCTTTTGCTATAAAAGTGGTTGATTTTCTTAGCTGCTTTTTGAATTCATTAAAAGCGACTGGAAGCGTTTTTGGCGAGATTTTCTCAGCAGCCCAAGTATTGTATAAATTAAATAGCTCTTTTTCATCCACTTTGTCATTGGCTATTGTTATTTCCATGAATTAACTAAAGATTCATTTATTTAAAAAAAAATAGGTTCCCGCGGGGCAGAGTCGAACCGCCAACCTTCCGGTGTCTGCTATACGGCATATCATTGAAGCCAATAGGCTATTCTCATGCCATGACTATAATTATCTACAGCCAGACGCACCACCATTGTGCTACCGCGGGGAGCAAATAAACTAATATTTAAAGAGCTTGTTTGTTTTTTAAAATTAACGAAAAATATAAAAATACCTGATTTTATCTTTAAGTTTTATGAATAAAGTTAGTTCGAATGGTTTTGGATTAGCTGCATTCAGGTTTTTCTTTTTTTATTGAAATAAGCAATAATTAATGTTGCTTATGGAAAAAAATTCTATTTACTAGAAATTTTTTTTATGGGCAGCTAAAAAAAGAAAAACTATAGTTGGGGAAAAAATTGTGTGGTGAAAAATAAAAATGATTGAGACAAAGAAACGAGTTGAGTGCTCCTTTAGAGAGTAAGTTAGATTCAACTTTTGAAAAGAATACAAAATTAACTCTTCCGGGAAAGTATTTCTGGAATGATGAAATTAAAGAGATTAATTTAAGGATTAATATCTATAAAATAAACGGCTATTTGATTCCTGTTTATAATAATAAGGTTTTAACACCTGAATATTATGACAAAATTTATTCAATAAGGAACCTTAACCAGGGAATATGCAACCCATTGGATTCGAAAGAGATTCTTGAATGCCTTTGGGATATGCCTAAAGACTTGTTCATAATCAGTGGCCATGGTCCAAGGATAAGCGTTGCAGAGGATTTAAATAGGCTTTCTAAAAGATTGAAAAAGGAAATGCTAGAGAGTGAGTGGAATAATTTGGCAAAGCAATGGCATAATAAAGGATTAATTTAGTGGATTAATCCTGTTAAGCTTGAAAATATTAGTGATTGTATTGCATTGCTGATTAAATCAAGCTTTATCAGATAAGGAACTGTGAAGGCTATGTCTGTTTGCTCTTTTCCAATGCACTCGCATAGCTCATAGTTGCTTTTTAATACGCAAACCCTTGTTTTGTAGATGTTTTCCAAGGGATTGTTTGTTATTTCAGAAGCAATGTTAGAGATTTCATCTTCATAGCTTATTGCCACTATAAATGAAATATTATTAATATCAACAGTTCTCAGCATGTCTATGATAAGGTAAGTGCCTGTTTTTTCAAAGACTGTTTTGTTAATAAGTGAATTATTTAATGATGCTAGTTTAATGTCTGACTGATTTAAAGATTCGAGCAATGCTGAAGTTTTCATGCAGCCCTCAGGCAAAGGAGCTGTTGTTAAAAATGAGAAATCGAAGGCATCGCTGAAAGAAGCGAGTGTTTCTTCATTTATGTTATTTGCTAAAAAAATTAGCAGAAACAATGAAGCAAGTAGTCCTATTGAGAATAGGGGTTTTTTGTATAGTATTGAAAGATAGTTTTTTGATTCAGTTATTTCGTTTATTTTCCCTGTGTAAGCATCAATGATTGCTTCTTTTGAGCCTGATAATTTAGCTGTCCAATAGTCAACCTGCTTAGTCAATGAAATTATTGAATATTTTTTCATGCCTTTTTTTTCAAGCTCTTCTTTTAGCTTGGTTTTTATATCTTCTTGTGTTAATTCTTCTGGGGAGATTTTTTCATCTTCCAGCGCTTTTGAGATCTTTGCAACCTGTATTTTCAGCTCCTTTAAATCATTCATTATTGCATTCAAATCCATCTTGGTTGCGTAATTGTTCTTAACCTCAAAAGCTGTTGAAATGAAAGACATTAATATGAAGCATATGAAAGCCACTGCTAAGCTGGTTAAGTATTCTAAAAACATGAAATCAATCCCTATGTAATCCTTTAATATTAAGCCTCCGAAGAAAGAGACAATGCCTAATATAACAGTCCCTATTATTTGGAATATTAGGTTTTTTCTGCCCTTCCATCCTTTAAATGCAATATTCCCATAATATAAGCAAATTGCAAAAAAGGCGATTTTTTTTACAACAAGCATTATTAATGAAATTATTGAGATTATTTGGGATAATTCCATAATTATTATAAAAAGGCAAGACTTTAAAAGATTTTTAATATTAAAGAATACTATGGCGCTGTGGATTTTGTCTTTTTTTACTGGATTGCTCGTTATAATCTGCCTTTATTTTGCGCTTACTATTGCCAATATGAAATTAAGAATCAGCTCAGTAATCGTTCTTTTGCTGCTTTTAATTGGGGAAACTTTTGATGTTTTGGCTGAATTAGTGCTTAACCAGTTCATGCTTTTGATTGCTGAAACTATGGAATTCTTTGTTGTATTAGGATTCTTTGTCATGTCCTATTATATTTACCAAAAGAAGGAGAAGCTTTCAAAAAAGAGGAGGAAGAAGAAATGACTTTAAAGGATTTGATTATTGGTGCTAAAAAAATCTCATTAGTTTTTGACCTAGACACTGATGGGGTTTGCAGCGCAAAAATAGTTTTTGAAGCAGTTAACAGAATGCAAAAAGAAGTGAGCGATTTTTTTCCGAGCGCTTCAGGAAACTTGAATGATGATTCTTTGATTAACGGCTTAAAAAATGCTGAGCCTGACTTAATTATTGTTGTTGATGATGAGGTAAGGAAAGATTGCTTGATTGTCAAGAATTTTGATTGTAATATTTTAGTAATTGACCATCATAGCATTCAGGATTTGCCTAGCGGAAAAAATATTCATTATTTTAACCCGAAAATTGAAGGGAACTTGTCATATATTCCTGCTTCTAAATATTGCTTTGACTTGTTTTCAAAAATTGTTGACATCAGCGACCTTGATTGGGTTAGCGCTGTTGGAATAATAAGCGACAGCGGAGCAATTCATCACAAAGAGTTTTTGAAAAAAGTCTTTGAAAAATATTCGCAGGAGATAAAGGAAGACACTGATTATTTGTCCGATTCATTCTTCGGCTACTTAGGGGATATAATTAACACTGGAAAGATTGTGAAAGGAAATGACGGAGCATTAATGGCTTTAAGGGTTTTGAAGGATTCATCAACACCTAAAGATTTTTTACAGAACGCTTACGAGCTAAGGCAGTTGTGCGATGATGTTAATTCTTACTTAAAGGAGATAAGCTTAGATTTTGAGTCAAGAAAAGAATTTTATGAAAATCTTGATTTGTATTTTTACACCTTCAACCCTAAGTACAAGATTGGCTCAGTATTGTCCACTATTGTCAGCTTCAAGCATCCTGACAAAACAGTTGTTATTTTTTCAAAGAAATCAAAAATAGTTAGCATAAGTTACAGAAGGCAGGATAAATTGGTTGACATGAACCAATTGGCAAGGCAAAGCATTAAGGGGCTTAAGTCTGCAGGAGGAGGCGGGCACGTGCCTGCTGCAGGAGGGCATGTGCAGGCAAAGGATTTGAATATTTTAAAAAGGAACATTATTACTACTTTGAAGAAAATGTTGGATAAAAAAATTTGAAGATTCTTTCTTTCAGCTCATCTATGCCTTCCAAAGTTTTGCATGACACATTTAAATCAGCAGATTCATCCCTGCTTAAATCGCACTTGTTGTTTATTACAATCATCTCTTTGTCAGGGAATAATTCCTTTATTTTTTCAAATAATCTTTTCTGGTCATTCATAGTGTAGCCGCTTGCTTGGCTGGAATCGAAAACAAATAAGATAATATCAGCCAAGTGCTTAAGGGCAATTATTGCCTTCATTTCTATCTTGTTTATTTTTTCAAATGGCCTTTCAAGCAATCCTGGAGTGTCAACTATTTGGATTTTTTGGTTGTTCATTCTCATTATTCCTATATTGATTGATTTCGTTGTGAAGGGGTAGCTGTTTATTTCAGGCTTGCTGTCTGTTATTTTGGTTAGTATGCTTGATTTTCCAACATTGGGAAAGCCTGTGAGCAGTGCTGTTTTTAGGTTTTTTATGCTTGGGAATTTTGCCAAATGAGCTCTGGCTTTTTTCAAAAACTCTAAGTCTTTAGAGATTTGCTTTAATACATCTTTGCTTCTTCCGAAAAAAACCATTAAAGGCATGTCTTTTTTTTTAAAGGAGTAATAAAGCTTTTTTATCATTGATCTTGACCAATTAATAGCTCCTAAGTGCTTCTTGTAATCATCAATGCTTATTGCTGATTCCATTAATTCCTGATAAAATTTTGAAACCTTGTCAGTGTCAGGGAAATGGGTTATTATTGCGCTTAATTGGCTGTAGATTGATTCATAAAACCTTTTTGCCTTGATTATTGTGATTAATTTTTTTCTTTCTCCAAAGGTTAGTTTTCCGCTTAGCACTATTTTCTTTGTTGAGCTGTATGCTGTGTCAAAATAAAACATGTAATCGGCAACTGAAGGTATGTTCATAAGATTTAAAAGAGGCTTTGAATATTAATAAGTTATGGATTATGAGATTGATTATGAAAAAATAAAAAAAGAACTTGTGAAAAACAATGCTAAAAGGGTTTTGGTCCAATTGCCTGATGGTTTAAAGAAAGATTATGCTGTGTTTGAAGCTAATTTGAAAGGGGGCTATGAGTTGTTTTTTTGGCTTGGAAGCTGCTTTGGCTCTTGTGATATGCCAACTTATGTTAAAGCGTTGGGATTTGATTACATTGTTCACTTTGGGCATGTGGAGTTTAAAAAAGAGGAATGAGTAATGGTTAAGATTTGCGGTATTGATGAAGCAGGCAAGGGTCCTGTTGTTGGGGATTTGATTGTTTGCGGAGTTTTAACAGAGGTTTCTAATGATTTTGATGGATTAGGTTTTGACAGCAAAACACTTAGCCCTAAAAAAAGGGAGGAGTTGTTTTTGAAAATAAAAGAAAAAGCAAGCAATTATGCGCTTAGGAATGTTAGCGCTAAAGAGATTGATTCAAAGAATTCACAAGGCTGCAATTTGAACACTTTAGAGTTCATGAAAATGGCAGAGATTATCAATGAATTAAATGCTGATGTTGCCTACATTGATTGCCCTCATCCAATACCTGAAAAATTTAAGGCGGAATTATTGGGGTATTTGAATAATAAGAATGTCAAGATTATTGCTGAGCACAAGGCTGACTATAAGTATTCAATAGTTGGCGCTGCAAGCATACTCGCAAAGGTCACAAGGGATGCAATGGTAAAAAAGCTTGAAAATGATTATAATGTTAAAATTGGGAGCGGCTACCCTGCTGACCCTAATACTATAAGGTTTGTCGGTGAATTTTTGAACGGCGAGCATGATGAATTGGATGAGTTTGTCAGGCATTCTTGGAGCACGATTAAATCCAAAATTGATAAATCGCAAACGAGGCTGGTGTGACTTGATAATTGATGCCTTGAAATCATTGCTTGGAAAAGACAGCTTCATGCCCTACAATGATAGTTTGGCTGGAAAAGAGGTTAATAAAAATAATTTCACAATAATTAATGTGAAAAATTCCTGCAATATTATCTGCATTGACGGCGGATGCGCCACAATTGCTGATGGAGGCTCGTGGATTATTGCAAAAATCAAAGTTGGAATTGTTGAATATAATGGAATTAAAAAAATCAGGCAGGAATCAAAAGAGTATTATTTAATAATTGTTGCAAAAGATTGCTACAAACTGCTTGTTTATCAGGATAATAAAAGCTATGAGCTAAAGCTTAAGGGTATTGATTCAATTAAGATTGAGGAATTGGCTTCAAAAATCATGAAATATTTTGAATGGAGCGCATGCTTGGAGCTAAAAAATGACTGCTTAATACTTATGGATTCAGCGCTTAATGCTGAAACTGATTTTGAAAAAGAATTAATTAAAAAAGCCTTGGATAATAAGCTTAAAATTATTGGTTTTTGCAAGACTTCAAGGATGAGAACTTTAAGCGGCAGAAGCTTGCTTGGCTTGATTAACTGCATCAGCCCTAAAAATGATGAGTGGTTTTATCACCCAATTTTTGAGGATGAAAAATTAATAAAAACATTTGCTGCAAGATTAGGCAAAACTTCAAAATTTTGCTACAAAGTTGAGCTTCCTATGTATTTAGACCCTTATATAATATTTAAGTCATTGTCTTTTTTTTCCAAAGATTCTGAGATGCCCGGCTATCCTTATCCTTTGTTCAAAGCGGATAAAGTGGCTAGGATTACTTCTTTTGAGAGAAAAAAAGATTTGTTTGCTATTGAAAGGGAGCTGAAGAACTCAGAGTTATATTTTGACTCATTGAGCAACAATTTTCATTCAAAGATGGATGAGAAAATGTATAAATAAAATTATTATTTACAATATGGTAAATAAATAAAGCATTACGAGAACCCTTATACAAAGAATTAAAAATTTATTGCTAATCCTATTACTTAATGACTATTGGCCACATCATTGGAGGACGCGTTGGAGAGCACTTATTAATAAGATTAAAAAATGACTCCAATGTCAACGTTGGGGAGTTATTGATCTGCCAAGACAAAGGCTTAACATTTTATTTAAAAGTAATAGACAAATTAATCTCATCATCGATTCCTTCACAGTTCATTGAAGAGATGAGCGGTCAAGAGCTAGAGTTAGATAAAGAGGTTGAATTATTTGATGAATCTGAAAGATTCTACCCTTTGGCTTATGCCAAGATTTTAAGGGTAAAATCGGATAATTTTTCATTCGCAAGAACCATTCCTTCGTTTTTTTCAAAGGTAAGAAGAATAGAACCAGAGGATTTGGAATTCTTGAAAAGCAATGAAGGAGTTAACATTGGGCATTTAAGAGTTGGAGGTGATTATATGAAAGGCATTACTGTGAAGCTTCCTGCAAAAACCTTAGTAAGCCATCACGTTTTAATCAGCGCTGCAACAGGAAAAGGAAAGAGCAATTTCACAAAAGTCTTTGTAAAAGGTTTAATGGAATCAGATTTTGTTTCATGCCTAATTATTGACCCTCACTCAGAATACTATGGAGGCAAAGGATTCAAGGGCTTGTCAAGCATTAATTCTGACAGGATTGAATATTTCACACCTAACTGGAAGGATAATTTTAACAGCATTGATTTAAGGATTCATTCAAGTGACTTGGTTCCTGGAGATTTTTTTGGAATAACTGAACTATCAGATGCCCAAAAAGAAGCAATGGATGCAATGTATAAAGTATTCAATAATCAATGGATAAGAACTTTGCTACTAGATGAAACAATCAACACTATTTATGAAAAATTAGGAAGGAATGTCAGCCCAGCAACGCTTTATGCCCTAAAAAGAAGAATTAACTACACTTTAGAATTAGAAGACGGCGAAAGAGGATTAGCTTTTGACTTGAACGAAAGAAGAATCTCCAGCATTTTTCAGCTAATACAAGAAGCTGTCTGCAAAGGAAAAATAATAATAATTGACACTTCAATGCTTGGCAGTGAGGCAGAAAAATTAGTAAGTGCAGCAATTGTTAAAAGAATGTTTAATTTTTACAGGAAATCAAAACAAATTAATCCTGAAAGCTTTGCTACTCTGCCTGAACTTCTAATAATATTTGAAGAAGCTCCAAGAGTGCTTGGAATTGAAGCATTAAGCCATGGAAGCAACGTGTTTGAAAAAATAGCAAGGGAAGGAAGAAAATTCAAGGTTGGATTATGCGCAATCACCCAAATGCCAAGCCTTATTCCGAAAGAGATTCTTAGCCAAATGAACACTAAAGTCATTTTGGGCATGCCTTCGCAGTCTGACAGAAACGCAGTGATTGAATCTAGCTCGCAAAACATCAGCGATGAAGGCCCTGAAATACAAATATTAGACAAAGGAGAAGCAATCATTACAAGCCCTTTCATTGATTTTCCCATGCCTGTTAAGATTTTTAATTTTGATGAATTGGTTAAGAATTCTTCAGTTAAAAAAAATGTTTCAGGTTTAGGGGTATGAAGCTAATAATTTGTTCAGACACTCATTTAGGTAGGAAAAATTTTAAGGTAAATGAAAGGGAGAATGATTTTTTTGAATCATTTAAGCAAGTAATTGACCACTCAATAAATAATGAAGCTAAGGCAGTTTTGCATGCAGGAGACTTATTTGACACTTCAAAGCCAAATATTAATGTAATAATCTTCGCAGTAGAGCAGTTGAAGAGATTAAAATCAAAAAACATACCTTTTTTTATAGTCTCAGGAAGCCATGATATTGGAAATTATGACTCATTCCTTAATGTTTTAGATGCTATAGGATTATGCACCAACCTAACAAGCAAAAGATACTATGAATTAAACGATGAAAATCTTTTGCTTAAAGGCGAAAAGTTTAATGAATTATTTGTCTCTGGAATTCCCGGAAAAAATAACATAATAAATGAGCTTGAATGCTTAAAGCCTATTATACCTAAAGACTGCTTCAGCATCTTCATGTTCCATCACATAATTGAAGACATTAGCCCATTGTTTAGCTCCTTAAAAAAAAGCATGCTACCTAAAGGATTTGACTTATATGTTTCAGGGCACTGGCATGAAAAATTCATAACTACTTATGGCAAAGCCCAGCTTATTTATCCGGGAAGCACTGAGAACTGCGACTTAAACGAGATGAAAAGCGAAAAAAAAGGATTTTTTGAATACGAAACAATTAGCAAAAAATTTGAATTCATAGAATTAAAAACGCGAAAGTCAATAATCCATGAGATTGACTGCACTGGGCTTAATCCTGAAGAAATAACTGATAAAATGGAAGAATTGATAAAGCCTGCTAACCAAGAAATGATTTTTTTTATGCTGAAAGGAAAGATGAAAAAGGGTCTGAAATCAGAGATTAACAGGCAAAGAATAACTGAGCTAGCAATGAAGAATAATTACTTGCTTTCAAAGATTTACCTCAACCAATTAGAGGATGCTTTCAGCGAGCAAATAATAATGGGAAAAAAAAGCATTAATGAAATAGAGTCAGAATTTTTAATAAGCAAAGGATTCAGCAAAGATGAAACCCTTGCAGCAATTAAAATAATGAAAATTATAAGCTCCAATGAAAATAACTCCATTGGATTATTGATTAATGAACTAAAAAATGAGGCGTTTTTGAAATGAAACTTTTAAGCCTTAAGTTAATAAATGTCAGAAGCCATAAAGAAAGCTTTGTTGAGTTCAAAAACGGAATAACAGTAATTTCAGGAAAAACTGGCAGCGGAAAAAGCACAATATTAATGAGCATTTATTACGCCTTGTTCGGCTCAGCTGACTTGTCAAACAATGAAATAATGAGAAGGAATTCAAAAAAAATGCTAATAGAGCTTAAATTAACTCAAAACAATGAAGAATACACTATTATTAGGGGGCTTAAAAGGGCAAATGAATCAATAAGCATTGACAGCGACAATTTAAAAGTGCTTAAAAACAATGTCCAGCTCAACGTTTTAAGCAGGGCCAATGATATTAACTCAATAATAAGAGATATTTTAGGCTTCCCTGCTGATTCAAAGCCGAACCTGATGTTTCAAGTCCTAAGCTACACCAAGCAGGATAATATCAGAAGTCTCATAGAAATGAGAAAGGAAGAGAGGCAGGAGTTCATTGACAAAATTTTGCAGCTGTCAAAATACAAAAGCGTTTTTGAAAACTTAAAGCCGTTAATTGACACTTACTTATCAAAGCATGAATTAATAATTCAATTAAGCGAATTCATAGATAATGAAAAAAATTCAATAAAAAAATTGGAAAAAAGCATTGAAGAATTGAACGAAAAAATATTTGACAATGAAAAAAAATTGTCAGTAATCAATCCTGCCATTGAAAAAAAAACTGCTGATTATAAAAACCTGAATGACTTATTAAAGGCTCTCAGGCAAAAAAATGAGCAAATAATTATCAATAATCAAAGAAGCGAGCATTTGAAAAAAAGCATTGAAAAAACAATAATTGAACAAAAAGAATTAGCTGGCAAAAAAAACGCGCTTACCCCTAAAATAATGCTTCATATTGAAAGCATTGACAGCTTGTCTGAAAAATTAAGCAATGAATCATCAAAGCTTAAAATCATTGAATACAAGATTTTGAGCCTGAAAAAAGACAATGAAGAAATAATAAAACTGCAAGCCAATTGCCCGACTTGCAGGCAAAAAATACCTGAAGAGCACAAAGTAATAGTAAAAAAAAAGAATAATGATGAAATATTTGAGCTTGAAAACTCAAAAAAACCAATAATTGAATCAATAAGCAAAACTAATGAATCACTCAGGATTGCTAAAAAAAATGATGAGCTGAAAAAAGAAATAAACACTATTGATTCAGCGATTAATTTGTTAGAAAATCAAATAATTTCCCAAAAAAAAGAACTAAGCAATTTTAAGGAAGAGAATAACAACTCTTTAACAACTGATATACAAAGGTTAGAAAATGAATGCAGCATAATCATCTCAAAATTGAATGAGTTGTCAAGCAAAAAAGCCGGAATAACAAGCTCTAACAGTGAGCTAATGAACCAAATGCCAGGATTAAACAATGAATTAGAGCACAAAATGGAAAAAGTGGATGAATATGAAAAAAAATCAGCAGAAAAAAATCACGTGAAACTCTGCCTTGATTTTTTGAACAAATTAAGGAATAACATAAAAGATATCAGGCAAATAATAAGAAGCAGGTTCCTTAATGATTTCAAGAACAGCTTCGCAAAAAAATTCGAAGAAATAAGAAACAATGATGACGAATACTATGTTGAAATAAACCAGGATTATGAGCCTGTTGCTTACTCTGCTGAAGGAACAGAGGTTCCTATAAACCATTTAAGTGGAGGAGAAAAAACAAGCGCTGCATTAGCTTACAGGCTGGCTTTAAGCGATTTAGCAGGCGAAATGAATAATTTAATGCCTTCCGAACTCTTGATACTTGATGAGCCAACAACAGGATTTGACAATGACGATGTCAAATCCCTTCCAGTTGCACTATCCAGCCTCTCAAGCATTCCTCAGATAATAATAGTGACTCATGAAGCTTTGCTAAAAGAAATCGCTGACAATTCAATAGATGTAGTCAAAGAGAATGGATTTTCAAAAATAACTTATTCATAAAAGCTTTTGCCGCAAGAGTTAGGCTTAATCCTTTTCTTAGCCCCTTTAATTTCATTGCTTAATTCTTTGCCTCCAGCTAATCTGTCAAGAACTATTGCCAAAGCCGCAACTTCACTATGAGGCTGAGATGTAACGCTAATATTGTAATCAGCCATTTCATAAACATCCCTTGGGACTTTCTCTCCTCCAACAACAATCAATAAATCCTTCTCTGATTTTACCTTATTTATTTGCTCATTAAGCAACAACCCATACATTGTAAGATGAACAATCTTAAAGCCCTTTGATTTAAAATCATTAATCACTTTCCTATAATCCTTAAAATATTCAGCCTTGAACTCTCCTCCCCAAGATTTAGTAACATTATTGACTGAATTAATCAATACTTCATCATTCTCCCCTGAATAAATTATTCTGTCAGCCAAAAAAGCCCTGGAAACTAAACCTATATGCGTTGAAATCCTCTTATCCCTCTCCCTTCTATGGTTAAGCCTTAAAACAGCAATCATTGCTCAAACATCTCTTTAATGTCAGAAAAAGGAACATAACCTGAAAAAGTCTTTCCATTAATAACCAATGAAGGATATTCAGTGATATTATAAGAATATTTTAGAATATTAACTGAATCAAGATCTAGCGTTGAATCTATTGAATAAATAAGAGCGTTTAGTCCGTACAAATCTTTTATT
The DNA here is from genome assembly GCA_041653395.1 of Candidatus Nanoarchaeia archaeon. Lineage (GTDB taxonomy): Archaea > Nanobdellota > Nanobdellia > Tiddalikarchaeales > Tiddalikarchaeaceae > JAQTTT01. Next base: position 9,217 of record JBAZFK010000006.1, on the reverse strand, counting down.
GTTGAAAGAACAACTGCTTGCTCAGTGCATTTTGGGCAATCCTCTTTGTAAGTATAAAAATAAAGAATTGTTGAATAATTAAGATTGCACAAATCCTTGGCATTGTTTACATTAATCCAATTATTAATCAATGAATTAACATAGCTTCGTTTTAGCGCATAATAATCCTCATTCAAAACCCCATTATTGTTCTCATAAGTTCCAACTTTTAAACCTAATTCGTAGGCTTTTTCGTTAATAGAACTAACCCTTAAATTCATGTAATCACAGCTTATCTTGTCGTTCAAATAATTCATCAACGCAATTTCAACCTGGTTCTTTTCAACAGAATCCTTAATTGAATTCAAATCAGCGCTCAAATCTTTCTGCTTGAAGTCATTTATTAAAAAACCTATGCTGAATCCTGATAAAAATACAACACTTGCTAAAAAAAACGAAATTATCACATAAAATCTGAAGCTATTTTTTGGTTTAACCATTCCATTTATCACCCTTCTTTCTTATAAAAAATTTGTGAAAAAAACCACTTATCCAAAATATTGAAAGGAAAAAAGAATACACAAGCAGATAGCAAGAATAAAGCAAGAAATTCTTTTTAATCTCAATTTTTTCATCACATGATTTAAGGCTTATGTAAACAAGCAATGCTGAAAATAGGGTAATTAAAATAAAAATTACTAAGTCAAAGTTTATTCCATAAAGAAAATAAAAAAACTTTAAGTCAGGGAAAATGAATGTGAAATCAATTGCCCTCAAAAAATTAAGGCTTTTTAGGGAATTCAAAACGAACTTTAAAATTGAGTAAAAAAACAAGACAAGAACTGACAAAATTGAAAAAACATTGAATGACAACAATGCACTTAAAACTCCTTTCTTGACATTAAACAACAAATGCTTATATTTTATTGAATCCTCAAAATAGCCGCTGTACCACCTTTTTCTCTGGTTCAATAAGTCAGTCAAAATAAAAGGTGTTGAAGTATAAACAACACTGTTTAAGCTGTTTTCAATAATGTATCCATGGCTTTGGATATTGAAAGCTATTTCCATGTCTTCGGTTAAAGTTTCCTCATTAAAGCCTCCGATTTCTTCAATAACACTTTTTCTATAAATGCTTCCAGGCCCAGGAGTTACATACATTGAATTAAACATGCTTTGAACCTTTCTGAAAAGAATTGACAAGGAATACTCCACCCATTGCATTTTTTCAAAAAAACTTAGTTTTTTTTTAACTTTCATGCTGCTTGAAACAGCAGCAATTTTAGGGTCATCAAAGTATCCAATTAAGCTATTAAAGCTGTTTTTTTCAGCATAAGAATCAGCATCAATAATATAAATTAATTCATTTTTAGCTTTGCTTATTCCTGTATTAACAGCATTTGCTTTTCCACCGTTTGTCTTATTGATTAACTTAATTATCCCTTGTTTTTCCAATTTTTGGCAAATTTTTTTAGTATTATCTTTACTCCCGTCATTTACAACAATTATTTCAAACAATTCTTTTGGATAATCCTGCAAGTAAACGCTCATTACTGTTTTCTCAATCGAATCCTCCTCATTAAAAGCAGGTATAATTGCTGAAATTGAATACTTCTTCTTTGCTTTAGGGTCAATCCATAACATATCATAGTTATCAACAAAGATTACAACACAAATAATGCTAAAAAAAAGCATTGAAAATGAAAATATCATTATAAAAATAAGCATTAATTCCATTATTTAAAGTAATTAATATTAAATATAAAAACCTATTGAAACCAGTTAAATCCTGTAAATATTAATAATTTCGCAAGAATCATTATTAATCACTTTCACTAAGTCATGGCCAGAATAATCACTGTTAAAGCAAGGATTAAAGCTTGAGACAACAATATAAGAAGCATTAGAATCAGCCACTCTTTGGCCAATATTGCAAGGCTCAGAAATTGCAAGGCTAGGAAAGTTAGAATAATAAGAAACTGTTGGCCAAAAATTTGACAAAATCAAAACATCACTTTTGTCTTCAAAAAATCTTGATAACTCAACCAGATTATCATTAACTGAGCAAATAATTTCATAAAAAAACATTGAATAATATAGTGAAAAAGTGAAAAAAACTAAGATTAATAATATAAAAATTAAATCAAACTTCATTAGTTTAGAAAAAAACATTGCAGCAAAAGGAAGCATGGGAATCAAATACCTCGGCTCCTTATGAGTCATTAATTGCAATGTCAAAAATATAACCATTAAAGGAACTAAAAAAAACAAATCTTTTTTGTTATACTTATAAGTTTTTACAAACAATAAAAATAAAATACTTACCCCTAAAACCGTAAAAATGTTTATAAAATAATAGAAAAATCCTGAATTATTAGAAACATAACTTAATGCCAAAAAGAATGTCTCAAAGCCAATATAGTTACCCCATAAAAAAATAGGAATGAAAAAAACAATTAATCCAATTAACATTTTTATATAATCCTTTTTCTTTGAAAAAAATAAGTACAACAAAGATATTATTAAAACACTAATTCCTAAAGGGTACCTTGTTAAAAACGCAAGGCTCGAAAATAAATAACTTAAATAAAAAAACAAATCATTTTTTTTATCAATATAAGTTTTTATGAAAACTATTGCAAAAATCACAAAAGATGAGCTTAAAATTTCAGTCATCAATTTTTCAGAATACATCAAAAATATTGGAAAACAAAACATTATAATCAGCACTTTAAAGTCTTTTGAAAGCAAATAAAGGCTCAATAAAAAAAAACTTAAAATAAAAAGTGGAACAATTGGAAATATTAAACTGTCTATTTTAAAACTATAAAAGATTGAAACAATTAGTGGCAATATTGGAGGCCTTATGTTTTCAAAATAAATCTTTTCACCACTGAAATACTTCGCATTCATCAAATAGACATGCTCATCCCATTCAGTATTAGGCTTGACAAAAACAAGGCTAAAAAAAACAACCAATATTAACAAAAATAGTTCTTTTTTCATCCGACCAGCTCCCTTAAAACAATTGTTGCATAAGAGCTTTTCTCCAAGCAAAAACTCACTGTGTAATAATCCTTTTTAACCTCAATCACCTTAAAATTTTTGGGAAAAATCAATGTCTTTCTCATAGTTCCTCTTGAGCTTATCTCAGGATAGCTCCTAACCTTAAAATCTGACAAAGTAATATTCTCTTTTTCTAAAATGTTTTCATAAACAGCTGCACCCATGCTTTTCAAATCAGACTCATAACCTGGCAAAACCAGCTCAAAATCGGAGATTAAGCCTTTCTTGTACAGTTGGGACAATGCAAGATTAAACAAGTAAGACTGGTAAGAGTACACCAAAATTTTTGCAATATTTTTAGGTAGCCTCCTTATAGAATTCACATAATCATTAGGGTATTTAACCAAATGGTTCAGCACCATTCTTTCAACGGTTAAGTATTTAGGGAAAATCTCCAAAGCCCCTTTCCAATCCTTCCAATTATCCCACAGATACTGCCGAGCTTTCTTGCTCTCCTCACCTTCCTGCTCATAAGGTTTTGCTAATAATTCCCTCAAAGCTTCCTCATAATTCTCCCTTAAAATACTTTTTCCAATAAAATGATTGTTAGGCCTTTGTATTCCAAACCTTTGCTCTCCAAAAAAATTCAAAACACCTCCCTCTAACAATTCTTTGAATTCTTTCAAAGAGTTCTTCACATTCTTGCAATCATAATCCCTGACAGTAACTATGAATTCGTTGCCAACTAAGTCTCCAAGCCTTAAAGGCTCATCACTTGTGAAAAAATCCTTTAACTCAATGTCTTTAACCTTAATAGTTTTCAATACATCTTCACTAACACCTTTAACGCTGACTAATTGCTCAGTAATAGCGCTCCTGTCTTTTGTTCCTGCAAAGGTGAATCTTTTCCAGCTAGTATGGCAGTGCTTAGCAACCCTATTAATAGCATCCATTGTTGTCCAATTGTTTTTTTTTAAAATAAAATAAGTGTAAGCTCCTGGCTTTTTTTCAGGCTTTTTCATAACCTCTTTAACCATGAAGTCCTCAAATTTTTCCTTAATGTAACCTTTTGTAGGATTATTGAATTGATTAGCATTTATGCCAAAATCCTCAAAATTAACCTTGAAATTCTTATACATGATTATTTAATCGCGCTGAAAAGCGGCCTGAAATCATCAGTGATTAAAGTGCCATTCAAGTCATATAACATACAAGAGCAAATGCAAATAGACGCTAACTTATCCATAGTGTAATGATTCTCATAAAAACATTTGCAATCAGTTGCATTATATTCAGTCATTTGCAAAACCACTTCTTCATTAATATAATCCTGCCAAGTAGTATTACAGTAAAGATTCCTTTCAACAACAGTTTCTGCCCATTTCTTCAATCTATAACTATCTATTAACAAATAAAACCCGTAAGAAACCAGCAAAACAAAGAATAATACAATAATTACCTTAACCAACTTCCTTAAAGATTTCTTGCTTAACCTAATAGTAGTCTTTTTCTTCTTAACCATAACAATAAAATAAATGTTAAGGGTTTTTTAAAGGTTTATTATAAACAGTAAGCCTATTTTTTTAAATTAAATTGCCATGAAAACTTGACAGAATCCAATAACCTCTTTGTTTTTTTAAAATACGGCTCATATTCTTTATTAGGCGCCAAATTAAGCCATTTAGAGATTAAAAATAATTTTATCATTGTTGATTCATTTTCTTTAAATTGATTCTTTTTAAAATAAAATCTATCTAAATCTTTTTCTACATAAGTTTCGATTTCACTTAATTTTAATGTATACAATTTTTTTATTAATTCTTCAAAAGTTTTTGCTTCTTTTACTTTTGAATAAATATTATAAATTAAATTTACAATATACATGAATTCATCATATCTATATCTTTTAGTTGAGCCTTCAGTTTTTGTATAATATTTATAGCTGAATTTAGGTATTCCTTTAGTTTTATCTTCATTTGAATAATATTCAGAGGTTTTTTTGAAAAGCTCTAAATTATTTTCTAGATATATTATTTTATACCATTCTAAAAATTGTTCTCTTGTTGGTAATCTGTGTGGCATTATTTTTTACTCTCCATTAAATATTTTTGTATATTCCATTCCGATTCAAAAGCAATAAATTTACTTTTAACATAAATACTATCAATGTATTTACCTTTATTTATTAATAGTTCTTTAATGTTTTCTGATACATATTCTGAAGCTTGGAATTTTTCAGCCAAGAAATAATCATAAATTAATTTATCAATTTTTAAATCATCATAATCTAAATTAGATATAGAAGCATAATCTATTTCTAGTTCATTTATTGCTAATTTTTTATACGTATCCCCATATATTGAATATGCTATTGAATCTGCTCTTGCTTCCCAAGAAATATCACTATTTTTACTTGTATCTGAATAAATAGGTTCATTAAATATTGATTCACTTATACTATGTCCTATTTCATGCATTAAATCTGATTCTGATTTTTCATAATTCCAAGTTATAATTCCTCCTTCTATATTACTATCTCCATAATTTACTATATTAAAATTTGGATTAATAGTTTTATAATTTAAATTGTTAAGGTAATTATTTGCTATTTTAAGATTAAGCTCATAAATGGATTCGTATCCTCCGTTTATTATATTTAATAATTCTTCGTTTGTATAAAGCTGCGGATAATAAGTTAATCCTATAGATAAGCTTTCCAGCAATTGCCTGTTATTTAGGGCTTTTATTGGATCTAAAGTGATTTTGCCATTCGCATTAACGATTACGCCTTCTCCTAAGTTGATTAAATTCAAAGAGTTTGACAAATATTTTAAATGACTGAAATAATTTTGAGTATTCTGTTTTGCCTGCTGGGCTGAACCATAAAACATTCCAACCAAACTTATAAAATTGAATAAAAAATTCGTCCATAAGGCAAAATTATTTGGTTTTTGCTCTTCATATTCTTTGTTAGGGTCAAAAACCCCTTGCACTCTTTGAATATTGCTCCAATAATATGAATTTAATTTGTTCATTGAATCATAGTTGTTCGTAACTATTAATGATGGCATGAAGGAATATGTTTTTCCTTGTACTGTAAAATCAGCAACTCTTTCTTGAAGCGAACCTGAATTATTTTCATTCACTGAATCTAAATAAGTCATTTTTAGCTTATCGGGGCTTCCTGCTCCAACTAAATTCCCATCTTTGTCAAAAATCATTGTATACATCAATTCTTTATTGTATCCGAATTTTTTTGACAAATAATCAGCATTTTCATCATTGTACTTGTACTGAATTATTGTTAGCTCCTTATTGGTTTTGAAAAGTTCTTCATTGGGTTTTATAAATAAATTAAAATCTATGCCATAAGGATTAGAGTAATTGATTTTTTTATTTCTTTTAGAGTCAATATAATTCCTTATCCTGTTTGCTTGAGATACTGTGACTGCAAAACCTATTGCTCCAACTGTGAGCATTAAATTTTTTATTATGTCATCATTGCTTAATCCTTTGCTAATTAATTCTATTATTTTATTGTTATAATTTCCTGCTTCTATATTATTTGTGAATTCTTCCCCTCCTGGAACAAAAGGGTTTACAGAATCCATTTCTCCATTAATGTTCGTTATTACAGCGGTTCCTATTGTTTTAGTGATTTCTGTCCTTTCATCTTTTAATTTTAGCAGCATTGTTTGTGTTCCAGTGCTTACTGGAATTATTTCAAAGGTGTTAAGTCCGCAGTTAGCTGTTCCTTCAATGTTGGTGTTTTTCATGTATAATTCATAAGTTATTGCTCCTGTGCATTCGCTGATGCTGAATGCTGCAAGTATTGGCTGTCCTGTTTTTCCTGTGCTTGAAGAGATATTGTAAGTGTTTAGTTTCATTTCTGTGCAATCATAAGGAACTTGCATGTCTTCCCAGGTAATGCATTTATCATAATCAGTAACTGTATCGCACACTGTTCTTGTATCATAGCAGGTTGTATAATACCATCCTGTTTGAGTTTCATAATATGAGCAGTCATACGAAGGAGGGCAGGTTAAAGTATCCCTGCATACCATTTCTTCTCTCCATCCGCAATTGTAAGGCCTATAGTTATAACACGCGTATCTGCTGAAGTAATCACAAGGAACTTCAATTAATTCATAATCACATTTGTATACATATTCAAAATTACATGTTTGAGTATAATAACAGCTTGGGGTGCATGTTTGAGGCACATAAACGCTGTGAGGGCCGTAGACCCTGCATGAGTGAGGATTGTAGTTTTCGTTTCTGCAATTAAATTCTATTGTGCCATATTGTGAGCAGTAAGACTCTGTTCTGTAGCAAGTTGTTGAAAAAGAAACTGGAATTAATGATAATGTAAAGAATAATATAATTAACTTGGCAGTTAATTGCATAAATAACTTATAAGCTCTTTAGATATAAATATTTTTATTGAATAATTTTTAGGTTAAAAAAAAATTTAATAATTGGGAAAGGCGCGGATTTCTCCGCACCCTTTTTTCTCCCAATCATTAAAATAAAATTTAATTGTTTAAACTTTATTCAGCTACTACGCTTACTGTAGTGTAAGAGCTAGCACTTGTGTCTAACCATACTAGGTTTCCACTTAAGTCCATTGCTTTTGTTCCAGCTACGTGTGCAGCTAATGCTTGGCATGCAAGCTTTGTGTCTTTAGCGTCTCTTCCTGCTATTACAAGAACTGTTTGGCTTCCGCCGAATGCGTTCTCGATTAATTCTAAGTACGCTTTGTTAGTTGCTTCTAATAATGCAGCAGTAGTTATTCCTTCTTCGTTAGCTGCTAATTCAGCAGTTAATAAGTTAGCTTCTCCACCACCAATTATTATAGTTGGTTTTGCTAAAGTTACTGGGCTTGAATAAGCTGATGCGCTTGCTCCTATTCCAGGTGTTATTGGAGTTACTCCTCCAGCACTTGCAACATCCGAGCCTGCAACAGTCCATCCTTCGCCGTCAATCTCGTCTCCAACATTAACTGTTGAAGTCTCTGTAGCACTTCTTCCAATCCATAGATCTGCTTGTCTTCTTGTTTGAGTAGCTTCTAAGTTTATTGTATCTGTAGTTCTACTTACCATTCCACCCCATGCAGTATATGTTTCTTCACCTGTGATTAAACTTCCTTTTCCTGCAACAGTTAAAGAATCAATAGTGTTGTTTTTATAAACAATTGTCATTACATCCCCATTGTTTTCTTTTACAGTTAAAGTTCCTGAGATTTTTCCATTGTTGTTTAATTCAGAAACTCCACTAGTTGCAGCATAACTTATCTCATTTAAATATAATGGAGTATAATTTGTTAATTCTCCACCAAATTTAGGTGATTGTTTTGCTGTAAAGTTAAGCAAAGTTATGTTGTATTGCATTGTTGGGTATGTTGATCCACTTGTGTTTACAAATGTAATATTATACCAAGCACTTGATGTGTTAAACAATGCAGCACCACTCCAAACTGGAGCTAAAGCAGCAGGTACATCCATTTGAGTAAAGTTTGATACTGGCACTAATTGTAATGCATCTCCTCCAGCATTTTTTACCCACATGTGTGTATAGTTAATAAGCTGTATTATGTTTAAGTCATCTGAGCCTATTAATTGAAGTGTTGATGTGTGTCTATCAGTTCCTATTGTTGTTCCTGTTATTCCATGCAAATAAAGCGCTTTTGATTCTGATTCATTATTTGTATAAGAAATAGCTGGAGCTACTCCTCCTCCTGAACTTGCAGCAGGTATATTTGTGATTGAAACTGAAGTTGTATTTATTTCTCTCCATCCTTCAAAAGTTAAGTTAAAGTAATCCATTACTCCAAGACTTTCTCCTGCAACTAATTTTATGTTGTTAGGATATGATGGGCTAGTAAAGCTTATTGAGCTTAAATTTCCATCCCCATTTGCATCACTTACAATACTAACTTTCCAATTTACTAAAGAAGCATCTAAAGCACTTGCATTCTTAGTATTTTGCAAGCTAAATGCTGAAGTTGACCAACTTAAATCAATTGTTGAAGCTCCTGAGCTTAGTGTTCTTAAATTACTTAAAGTAAATAAGTAATCTCCTAAGTTATCTTTTGTTCCAGTATTGGACATAAAGTCATTGAACATTACAGTTCCGTTTTCTGCTGTAACTTTAACTAAAACATCTTGGTTTCCAGTTGTACTGAAATCAAGAAGTTGTATAGTTGCTTCTCCTGGTATTGTTACTGTTGAAG